>JBGSLW010000324.1:0-11031 GCA_041740495.1 Pirellulaceae bacterium | reverse complement strand
GGCGCCCGCGTCGCCTGCGCCGCCCGCAACGCGGAGAAGCTCGCCTCGACCTGCGACGAAATTCGATCGCGAGGCGGTCAGGCCGAACCGTTCGCCGTCGACGTCAAGAGCCGGGAGAGCGTTGAACAGTTGGTCGACGCGGTCGGCGACGGCTGGGGACGACTCGATATCCTGGTCAACAACGCCGGGATCACCCGCGATACGTTGCTGCCGCGGATGAGCGACGCGGAATGGGATGATGTGATCGAAACCAACCTGCGGGGGACGTTCCTGTTCACGCGCGCCGCCTCGCGACACATGATGCGAGCCCGCTACGGGCGGATCATTCATATCGCCAGCGTCTCGGGGCTGATCGGCAACCCGGGTCAGACCAACTACTCCGCGTCGAAAGCCGGGATGATCGGGATGGCGCGGAGCCTCAGCAAGGAATTGGCCAGCCGCAAAGTGACGGTCAATGCGGTCGCCCCCGGGTTTATCGAAAGTGAAATGACCCAGCGGTTGGGGGATGCCCTCCTGGACGAAGTGAAAAAGCGGATTCCGGCCCGGCGGATCGGTACCGCAGCCGATGTTTCGGCCTGCGTGTTGTTTTTGGCGTCTCCCGCCGCCAGCTACATTACCGGCCAGGTCTTAACGGTCGACGGAGGGATGACCGGCTGACCCGGGCAACCCTTACTTGACCCCTTTTATGGAAATCCTCTATCTTGTGGGGCTTGATTACAGCTCGGCCGGTCGGAATCGAGCCAGCCTGAAGGGCTGCGCACGTCAAAAGATTAATAAGCGTTCATACGAAAGTTTGTGGAGTAATTGAATATGGCAACGATCGAAGAGAGAGTCATCGACATCGTGGCGGATCAACTCGGGGTGGAGAAAGACAAAATCACCCGCAATTCGCACTTTGTCAACGACTTGGGGGCGGATTCGCTGGACACCGTAGAATTGGTGATGGAACTGGAAGAAGAGTTCGACATCAGCATCCCCGACGAAGTTGCCGAGAAGATTCAGACGGTCGGCGAAGCGATCACCCACATCGAAAAGTCCTCCGAATAGTCCCCCGCGATCGGCATGAATCGGCGCATAGTAGTGACCGGAGCCGGGCTGGTGACGCCGCTCGGCAACGACGTGGAGGAGTGCTTTCGCCGAGTTCTTTCCGGTGAAAGCGGGATCCACCGGATCAGCTTATTTGATATTTCCGATTTCGAAGTCACGATCGGCGGGGACATCCCCGACTTCGACGGCTCGGCATTCATCGAACACAAAGAACTGAAACGGGTCGACCGGTTCACGCAATTCGGTCTGGTCGCTTCTGGCCAGGCGATTCGCGACGCCGGGCTGGACTTGGAACGACTCGATCGCCGCCGTTGTGGAGTCATCCTGGGCTCCGGAATCGGCGGCCTGATCACCATCGAAGAGCAGATGGCAAAACTGCTCTTCAAAGGTCCCGACCGCGTATCGCCGCTGACGATCCCCAAGCTGATGCTCAACGCCGCCGGCGCGCACATCGCCATCGCCTTTGGGTTCCGCGGGCCGAATTTCTCCGTGGCCACCGCCTGCGCCAGCGCCACCAACGCCATGGGAGACGCGATCCGCTCGATTCGCGAGGATGAAACCGACTTGGTGGTCACCGGGGGATCCGAAGCCGCCCTGACGCGTATCGGCTTGGCCGCGTTCCAGAACATGAAGGCGCTCTCGCGCCGCAACGATGAACCCGCCAAGGCCAGCCGGCCTTTCGATCGCGACCGGGATGGATTTGTCTTCAGCGAAGGGGCCGGCGTTCTGATCTTTGAGGAATTGGAACACGCCCGGCGGCGCGGCGCAAAGATCTATGCCGAAGTCCTGGGCTACGGCACCCGCTGCGACGCCGGACACATCACCTCCCCGGATCCCGCCGGCGAGGGGGCTGCCGAGACGATGTCCGCCGCGCTGCGCGATGCACGCTTGAACGTCGACCAGGTCGAGTACATCAACGCCCACGGGACCAGCACGCCGTTGGGAGATATCGCCGAAACCCAGGCGGTCAAGTCGACGTTCGCCGCCGCCGCGCGCAACCTGGCGATCAGCAGTACCAAGAGCCAACTGGGACATACGCTAGGCGCCAGCGGCGGAATCGAAGCGATCATCACCGCGCTGGCCATTCGCGACCAGGTCGCCCCGCCCACCATCAATTTGGACAACCCCGACCCCGAGTGCGACTTGGACTATGTCCCCAACCAGCCCCGCCCGATGAAGATCGATGCGGCGATGAGCAACAGCTTTGGCTTTGGGGGGCACAACGCATCGCTCGTTCTGGGCCGCTTCACCGGGTAAATCGCTCCCTGGAATTGGCACGCTGGTTGCATATTCAGCATAGCCGTCGTTTCGCCGCCTGACAGAATTTCAGGTGGGGGGAGCGACGGACCGTCGCCGATAGCTTTGTTTTTCTGGGGTTGGCCGACCGGCGCCGCCGCCGCGTGATAGTGTACATTTGTACACCGTTTGCGCTGCGGGGCTTGTCCGATCGCACATCACAAGGAGCCTGAATATGCAACGCACGATGAATGACCGCTTGACCCGTCTGCGTCCGTTGGGCGAGTTGGAGCATTTCGTCAACCAGGTCTTCGGAGGGACGACCGAAGCGACCGGCGCGTTTCTGCCGCCGGCCGATGTCCGCGAAATGGAAAAGGGCTACCAGATTTCGCTCGAGTTACCCGGGGTGAAGCCGGAAGAAGTTTCCGTCGAATTCAACGACGGCAACTTGCAGATTTCGGGTGAGAAGAAGACCGAGTGCTGCGGCGAAGCGAAGTCGACCAGCCTCCGGGCGGAACGTCGCAAGGGCCCGTTCACTCGGACCTTCCAGTTCTCCACCGATGTCGATTCGGAGAAAATCTCCGCCGCCTTTGAGAATGGCGTCTTGTGCATCACGTTGCCCAAGGCAGCCCAAGTCCTGCCGAAGAAGATCCAGATCAAGACCGGCAATTAACCCCGGCGCGTCGGGATCTAGGATCTGCCGGACCCCGTGTCGCCTGCCGTACTGACCATTCGATCCAGTTTTCTCGGCGTCCTCCCTGAGGGAGAGACGCCTTTTTTGTTGGGGTCCGCGCTCACCGTCCAACGGACGGATTTCAAATCTCCCGGCCCATTGCAATCCCGTTGTTTGAATTACTATGGAATTCGACGGCGATCCGCAGCTGACGGGATCCAGGTTCGACGCGAAGTCGGGATTGTGAGGTGAGCGATGTTCATGCCCCTGACCACGGATGCTCAAGTCCGGTTTTGGCCGGTCGCGACCGTCGTGATGATCGTCGTCCACGTTCTGATCTATGCCGTCACGGCGAACTTGCCCGCAATTCCGCTGGAGATCGACTGGAACGCACTGGAAACGGACTCGTCGGAAATCGATCCGGCGGACCTGCGGGCCTTGCAATCTTTGCTGAGCGACCAACCCGGGTGGGTGCCGTATGCCCTTAGCCACGGCGACGGGCTGCATCCCCTGCAGTGGGTCACGTCCATGTTGATCCACGCCCATCTGGCTCATTTGTTGGGCAACATGCTGTTCTTGTGGGTCTTCGGCTTATTCGTCGAAGGGATGGCGGGGCCAGGCAAGTTTCTGGGGTTGTACTTTGGGATCGGCATCCTGCAGAACATCATCGAACAGATTCTGTTTCTCCCCTTCCCGAATGCTCCCTCGCTGGGCGCTTCGAGTGCGATCTTCGGTTTGATGATGATCGCGGTCCTGTGGTGCCCGCAGGATCACGTGCAGTGTTTCTACCTCATCTTCTTTCGCCCGGGGATGGTCGATATCCCCACGCTGCTCATGGGGAGTTTCTATTTCCTCAGCGATGTGGTGTTCGCCTCGCTGGAGGGTTTCCGGCTGGGGACCAGCTTGCTGCACGTCATGGGAGGAGCGCTCGGACTGGTCGCCGGGTTTGTCATGTTGCGACAGGGTTGGGTGGATGCCGATGACCGAGACGTCCTATCGCTGCTGCGCGGAGACCACCCGAAGCGGAAGTCGCGTCAGCAGATCAAGCGGGACGAGGCGTCCGCCGCGGCGGCCAAGGCGGACATCACGCAACAACTGGAGATCGCCTGGCGTTCCTTTGATCAGCATCTGGCCGCGGGCAATGTCGAGACCGTCATGCGACAGCTCAATCGCATCCAACAAGTCGCGCATCAAGTGCGATGGACCGAACCTCGCCTCCGCGGCTGGATCAATCTGCTCATGAAAAACAACCAGTACCAGCGTGTCTTGAGGTACGCCGAGGAATATACGGCGCGATTTCCAGAACGAGCCGACGGCGTTCGACTGGTGCAAGCTCAAATCTTGGCGGAGCGAATGGGATTCCCGCGGCGCAGCTTGAAGATCTTGCAGCAAATCGACTCGGAGAAGTTGAACCCCCGCCAACGTTCCGCGTTCGCGCAGACGGCGGCCCGCGTCAAGCGGCAGATCGACGCCGGCGATTTGGAGCCGGAAGCCGAACCGTAAGTCGACGCGGCCTCACGACGATTCTCCCCGCGTTCCGGGGTCCGGGGGGGTGCGGCACTTTTGCAGGAAGCTGCGTTGCCCAGGCGTCAGTTGGTGCAGCGAATCGTCGTCGATCTGCGTCGCGCGATCGACTAGCAGTTGCCGGCTGTCTGCCGCGTTTCCGCAGAACGAGGCCCCGAAAAACGAGCAGCCGCGGAGATCGGCGCCGCGGAGATCGGCGTTGCTGAAATCGGCCCCTTCCAAATCGGCGCCGGCGAAGTTCGCTTGGCGCAGGTCGGCGCCCGCAAATCGGGCGTTGCTCAAGTTCGCTCCGCGAAAATCGGCCCGCGGCAACTCCGCTCCCGCAAAGTCGGCATTGCGGAGGAGCGCTCCGTGCGCCGCCAGACCCTCCAGCTGCCGATCGCGACAATCGATTCCGCGCAAATCGCGCCCCGTGAAATCGCGCGACTCGATCAGCTGCCGGGCCAGCCGGCGGTCGACGTCCGAGGCGACATACCGCTCCTCCCGCCACGGATCCGCATGATCGTGGTAGCCGGCGGTCGCTTCCCAGAACCCCAGGCGGTTCCGCTCCAGAAGTTCGATCCGACGGAGCCATTTGATGCTCTTGTAAAAGTAACGCCCCGGCACGATCGATCGCAGCGGTCCCCCGTGATCCCGCGGAAGCGGCTGATCGTCGACCTCCCACGCCAATAGCGTTCCCAGTTCGAGCGCCTCCGCCAAGAACAACGACGTCGCATGCTGCCGCAGCGAATGCGCGCCAAACGATACAAACCGAGCGTTCGGAGCGACCCCCACCACCGCCAAGAGTTCGCTCAGCAACACCCCGGTGAAGACTCGGTCCAACATCGACCAGCGCGTCACGCAGTGGATGTCGATCGCCCGGCGGACCTGGGGCAACTCTTGCAACTGGGTCAGAGTGAAAACGCGCGGCGCCGCAGCCCAACCCAGCACTTCCAATGTCCACTCCCCGGAATGGGGGGCCGGCTCCCGTTCGCCCACGTACGGCCAGTGCCCAGATTTAACCAACTGCTGATTGGGGGGAAGCGGTGTGCTCATGTTGATCGCGACTGTCGTCGATTGGATGGGGGATTCGCTGGCCGACGGAACGGGTGAATTTTAGCGACGGCGAGAATTGCCGCAGAAAATAGCTTTGATCGAGCCAGAACAGGCGCCTCGCGAATTTTGGCACGCTCTCTGCACTTCTGTCGATAGGGTGAAAAGTCCGCCGCAGCGGCGGATCGGCCACCCACCCCATCCCCCCCTTGTTCCCGCACAGGAGATTTCCACATGTTGCGCGCTATTCTATTTGCACTGACGTTTGCGGCGATCGCCGCGTTGTCGTCGGACGCCTCGGCCCAACACCGTCACGGCGGCGGCGGAGGCGGCGGCGGCCATCACCACCATCATGGAGGGGGTGGCACCCGCGGATTCGTGACGTTGGGCTACGGCAATCCCTACGGAGGGTATGGTGGGTACTACGGCCGGCCCGTGTATGGCGGCTACGGCTACTACCCTGCCCCGATCTATCGCCCGGCGTACCCGGTCTACGGCGGTTACGGTTGCGGCGGCTACCCCGTTTACGGCAGCGGCATCAGTTTCGGCATCCGCTTCTAGAGTAGGACGACGCTCCGCGTCGTCACCTCCCTCACCGGAAAAAACTTCGAATCCAGAATCACTCCGCCCGCGGCAGGCCACCGCGGGCGGTTTTTATTGGTCCCTTCTGCGGCGGCTTGAGCACGACGCGGTGATCGCGACGCGGTGATCGCGACGCGGAGCGTCGTGCCACTCTAGGCTTTGTCCCAAAACATCAGCCGCATGGCGCTAGCCTGCGGTTTCTTCGCGAATTCAACACCGGAAACTGCAGGCTAGCGCCATGCGGCTAATCTCAAGGGGACGCGAAACTGTGTTTTGGGACAAAGCCTAGTTCATTTCGACTGCCTCCGCCCAATGTTCGTAGAGGTGACTGAGCGTTTCGGATTCTTGCTGCAGCGCGGTTTGGGTTGCGAGGACCCGGTCTTTGCTGCGGAGTACTTCGGTGGTGGTCAACTGCTGTTGCAAGTCGGCGACGGCGGCTTCGCGGGTGGCGATTTCCGCTTCCAAGTCCTCGACTTTGCGGTAGGGAAAGCGGCGTTTGCGGCGACCCGACTCGCCTGCGGCAGACTTGGGTTTGCCGACCGAACCGGCGGGGGGCGTGGCCATTCCGACCGCGGCGGCCGCCCCCCGGCTGGTCAGCAGTCGGTAGGTGTCGTAATTCCCGTCGATCACCCGCACTCGCTCCGATTCGAAGACCAGCAAGTGGTCGCAGACCTGGTTGATCAAATACCGATCGTGACTGACGATCAAGACGGTTCCCTCGAACGCCAGGATCGCGTGGGCCAGTGCCTCGCGCGACCAGAGATCGAGATGGTTCGTGGGCTCGTCGAAGATCAGCACATTGGCGTCGGTGGCAGCCAACTTTGCGAGGGCCACTCGGTTCCGTTGGCCCCCGCTCAGTTGGGCGATCGGCTGGAGGGCCAAGTCGCCGACGATCCCAAACCGAGCCAGCAAGTCGCGTCGGGCCTGATCGAACATCTCCTTGTGCGTCGGGCGAATTGCTTCCAGCGGGATCAACTGGTCAGGAACCGACGCCAGGCTCTGATCGAAGTACGCCGTCGCCACGCCGGTTCCCCATTGCACACTCCCTTGATACTCGGGATCTTGCCCGACCAGGCAGCGGATCAAGCTGGTCTTGCCGGAGCCGTTGGGACCCAAGATCCCCCACCGTTCCCCCCGTTCGACCTGCATATTGAGGTTGTCGAACAACGGGCGGTCGAACCGCTTCCCCAGCCCTTGAACCTTCAGCACCAGATCGCCGCACCGCGCGGCGGGGGGAAACGCCATCGGCGGCGCCTCGATCTCCCGCGGCGGCGGAACGCGTTCGATTTGCTCCAATTTCTTGCGGCGGTCCTCGGCCTGAGCCGCCTTCTGCCCATAATGATTGCGACGGATGAAGTCCTCCAGCCGCGCCACCTCTTCCTGTTGCCGCTCGTACGTCCGCCGCTGCACTTCCAGCCGCTGCGACTTCTGTACGACGTATTTCGAGTAATTTCCCGAATAGAGTTCGGTCGATCCCCCGAGCAGTTCGATCGTGTGCTCGGTGACTCGATCCAACAAATATCGATCGTGGCTGACCACGATGAAGGCTTGGGTCGACTGCTGCAGAAACTGTTCCAGCCATTCCGTGGCCGCCATGTCGAGGTGGTTGGAGGGTTCGTCCAGCAGCATCAGATCGGGCGCCGCCAGCAGAAGGTGCGCCAACATCAGGCGATTGGCTTGCCCCCCGCTGAGCGTGCCGATCGCCTGGGAGAATTGTGATTCGCGGAATCCGACGCCGGAGAGGATGCGGTGGATTTGATGGTCGAACTGGAACCCGCCCGCGCGGAGCAGTCTCTCCTGCAAATCGTCGTATTCGAGCGCCAACCGCCGGCGCTCCTCCGCGTCCTGGGCGACGGCGATCGACGCCGCCAAATATTCGGCCCGCTCCCGCGCCGCCAGCAACTCGGCAAACGCGCTCTCGGCGTAACTCCAAACCGACTGCTGCAGATCCCCGCCTAAAGTCTGCCGCAAATAGCCACACCGTACAGCCCGAGCCAACTCAACGCGTCCCCGGTCCGGCTCCAGCACCCCGGCGATCAGATTCAGCAGAGTCGTCTTGCCGCAACCGTTGGGGCCAATCAAACCCCACCGCTCGCCGGCCCGAATCTCCAGCGAAACCTGGTCGACGACCGGGTCCGCCGAAAAGTACTTGGAAACGCCCTGGACCGAGACCAATGTCATCAATCGCCGCAGCTGTTGGACGTCGGATGGCCTAGAGGTCGTCTTGCTCTGTGTCCAGCGGCTCCATCACCTTGGTGTTGCGCTCGATCGCCATCACGGTGGTGCGGTGTTTGTTGCCGTCGCGACTATTGGCGACGATGGGGATCACCTGCCGCCGGTCTGGAATCGGCAGGCTGACGGCAAAGCTCCCGTCGGGTCGAATCTTGATCGGCTGCCCGGCGAGCGTGACGTTGGCTTGCGGATCGGTGGTGCCGAAAATGATCATCTCGGCGTCGACGTTAAACGGAAACGTCTCGTTGCCGGGATTCAGGCCCCCGCCAAACCGCGTGAAAATCGGCGCGGTCATCGGACGGCGCAACTTATCTTCAAACACCTCGCGGAGTTCCCCGTCCGCCGCATCGTTCCCCCCACCGCTCATGCAATAAATTCGCTCGAAATCCGCAGCCACCTCGTTCCAGTGATTGTCGAACGCTTCCCCCGAATTCGGCTGCGGCGTCGTCACCGAATTGCTCTTGGCGATCACATGAAACCACCCGTCCCCCAAGAGATATCCCAAAAGCGCTCGGAAGGACCCGGGCGGATCGGCGATGTCGACGTACCAATTGTTCACCCCTCCATGAATCGCCACGTCGCGGTAGACGACATCCACCGCGCAGTCGGTCCCGTCCTCCCCCACCGCCAAGATCCGCAGCGTCGGTTGGGCGTCGTGCCAGCGATCCCCCAAGGCGACTTGCGCGCGACGGATCGTCGCCGAGGTAATCTCCCAATAAATATGCAACCAGTACGGATCGCGCACCATCAGCACGACGCGGTCCTTTTGAGCAGGCTTGGTCGACCGCCGCCGATCGGACTGCGCGGACAAATCTTTCGACTGCTCGTTCCGACGATGCTGGTCTCGAATTTTCTGCAGAATGCGAGGATTCGTGACCGGTTCGCGGCGCGGCGGAGACTTTGCCCCCCCCCGAGATGAGGGGTCACGCGAAACGGACACCCGGGAATCGGGCATTCGGGATGCGGGCATTCGGGATGCGGGCACCCGGGAAGCGGTCTTTACGGGCTTGGGCTTTTTGCGGGCCTTGCGAACAAGCGCTGCAATCAGCTCCTCCTTTCGCATCGAACTCCAACCGGAAACCCCATGTTTCTTGGCCATTTGGGCCAGATCCTTCGAGGTTCGCTCGCGTAGTGAAGCAGCAGTAATCAACAGACAACCCTCCCAATGAGGTGTACGATAGCCGCCGAGGATCGGTTTTCTTGGGAGAGCGTGGTTCGTCCGATACGAATGCCCCCGGGCGATCAATCCAGGAGTTTCCCCCGGGTTGACCCTGATCGTGATGACTGCCAAGAAAATGCAACGCGTACTATCCGCCGACGAGGTGTATCCGCCATAAATCGGCAGTTTATGTCGTAGTGCCTATCCTAATGAATAATTCGAAAATTACAATTTCCACGCTCCGCGAATCGCTCGGTTTTTCCCAAATCCAATCGTCATAAACCTTTAAATACCAACATCTTGCGCAGATTTTCCAAAACGCGGCACTCCGCCATTTCACCATGGCACTACCATCTTCAATGTGTGTTAAAAAATTCACATTTTTGACTTTGTGAAAATTTTCTCGAAGTCCGATTGACAAGCGGCGATCGAGCCTTAAATTGGGCACGTTCAGCCGGCGAGGGCGTATTTTCCGGAGGCGCATTGCCCGATGTCGAACGATGCCGAATCGCGCGAATCTAGTTCGGCAGAAGAATCGCAGAAGGCAGCGACGGATGGCGACTCGCGAGTAACGGCGGACGATCGTTCGGCGGTTGCCAAGGCGATGGACTTGGCGACGCAGGTCACCACGATTTGCCTGATGCTAGTCTTCCCGGCATTGGCCGGCTTTTTCTTGGACCGCTGGTTGGGTTGGGGACTGATCGGGACGTCACTCGGTCTGGTGTTGGGATTGGCGATTTCGGGATTCCAGTTGGTGCAATTGGTTCGGAGGCTGGAGCGGAATTCCAACTCCCAATCGACGGGACCTGCCGGGCCTGGACCGAAGAGCCCGCGGTAGGCTCAGCGAGAGGCGCGGTGACAAGACACGGGCGGTTGGCAAAGCGAACGGCGGATGGTTTAATTTGCCGGTTGCTGGTGCTGGGATTGAGTTTGGTGGTTGTGGCCGCGTTGACCCTGGTGGTGTATCGCTGGGCGCGGATGCCTGTTCCGTTGGTGGATTGGGTTTGGTCCGCCCTGTTGTTGTGGTGCTGCTTTGGCGGCGCGCAATGGCTGGCGGAGCGGCGCGTCGACGAATCGAACGCGCTCAGCCGGTTGGCGATGGTGACGGCGTTGCGAACGCTCCTCCCGTTGGTCGTCGTCGTCGTGGTGGATTGGTGGATCAAGCCAGGCGTGGTCCCGGACCTGATCGGGTTTTTGTTGGTCGCCTACGCGGTGGGTTTGTTGGTTTCGACCTGGTTGACCCTTCACGTGGTGGAACCATCCTCTCGGCCGGACGAATCGAACAAGAACTAGTCGCCGGCGACGGCGTGGTTGAAGTTAGTGGTCGGATATGCTGCGAACCTCTGAGTTTCCCGCCGTGACGTCAAATCCAACCGTGACATCGAATTCCGCCGTGACATCGAATTCCGGTGTTACATCGAATTCCGCCGTGACATCCGCACAAGAACCAGCGGCAGAGTCGCCGACCGTCGAAGAACACGCGGCCAAAGAGCACGCGGTCGATGGGCACGCGGCAGGACAGACGGCCGCCGGGCACGACGCGCCG
>JBGSLW010000323.1:0-12632 GCA_041740495.1 Pirellulaceae bacterium | reverse complement strand
GCCGGCCGACGCTGCCGCGGATCAGGAACCTGCCGTTCGCGGCAGCGGGGAGTTGATCGCCGAGGAGGCTCGGCCCGAACTGATCGACGACGTATGGATCCCGGCCCGCGACCCGGGGGTTATTCAATCGCTCGACGTCGCCGAAGGAGACTGGGTCGAAGCCGGTCAGACCATCGCGATTCTCGATTCGGAGCTTTACGCGGTCGAAAATAAAGCGGCCCTGGAAAAGCTGGCGTTGGCCGAATTGAAGGCCAGCGACGAAGTCGATGTACTGTACTCGCAAAAATCGCAAGCCGTTGCCCGGGCAACGCTGGCCCGCACGGAAAACGCCATCGCTCAGTTCCCCAAAGCGATCTCCCAGACCGATCTCGACAAGCAGCGGTTGGAGGAACAACGCGCCAGCCTCAGCATCGACAAGGCGCTGTTTGACAAGGAGGTCGCGCTCAAGGAGGCGGCGCTCAATTCGCACGAGGCATTGGCCACAAGCATCAAACTGAACCACCGCACGATCAAGTCCCCGATCAAGGGGATGGTGGTGCAAAAGGTCCACCAACCCGGGGAGTGGGTTGCAGCCGGAGGACCTTTGGTCCGCGTCATCCGCTTGGACAAGCTCCGAATTTGGGCGTTGATCGATTACGCCCAAATCGACGATTCGTATCTCGGCCGCACTGCCACCTTCACAACCCGGCATACCGCCGAAATCTACCAAGGGCCAATCAAGTTCATCTCGTCGGAGGTCAAACCGGAAACCGGCTTTGTGACCTTTTTCTTCGACGTGGATAACCCCGAATTGAAACTGCGACCGGGTGAACCGGGAACGGCGCGGATCCTAAAATAGTTCGGAGGCGCGGTTTGGCGGACGCCCGACCTGTTCGATGGGTCCGACTGGTCAGACCGGTCCGACGGTCCGTACAATGTCGGTTTCGCATCAGCTCCTGTTCACCGCACCATGATCGACGTCGGCTTTCCGGTTATCCGCTATTCGTTGCAACAATCCCCCCTGGAACGTGGGCAGGCGCATGGCGAATGCTTTCGCGAGGCGATCGTTGAACTCGTCGCCATTCGCACCGCGCTGATGCGCGAGCGAAATCCGCGGCTGAGCGACCGCGTGATTCGCGAACTGGCCGAACCGCAATGGCTCGCGACGCTCGATTTCGATCCGGAACTGAGCGAAGAACTGCTGGGACTCAGCCAAGGCGCACGGCTCTCCCCGGTCGATCTGGTGGTGCTCAACAACTACACCGACTTTCGCGATATCCATGTACCCGAGCAAGGTTGCACCACCGTCTACGTCAACCGCGATCAGGTCGTCGCCGGCCAGACCTGGGACATGCACGGCACGGCAAAGAACTATGTTTGTTGCATAGAAATCGACGCGGCCGATCCGGCGGACCGCCAAGTCCTTTTTTCTCTCGTCGGTTGCCTGGGTTTGATGGGGTACACCGGCCGGGGCACGATGGTCGGCGTCAACAACATCAATACGGATGGCGCGGTGCCGGGGGTGATCTGGCCGGCGCTGATTCGAGGCTTGCTCAAGCAACCGACGCTGTCCGCGATGGAGCGACGACTGACGACGGCCGACGTGACCTCCGGCCATTCGTATCTGTTGGCCGATCGAGAGAGCGCGAGTTTCTGGGAGGTGATGCCAGGGTTGGCCGAGTGCGTCTCGAAGCTTCCGCCTGGCATGCGCGGGCATTTATTCCATACCAATCATTGCTTGGGACCGCAGGCCCAACGCCGGGAGATCACCTCGGCGATCAGTTCGACCACACGGATTCGCTACGATTTGGTCGCCAAAAAGATCGATGCGGTCGCCGATTTGCCCAGCTTGGAGACTCTGCTCAACGACCACGAGAACTATCCCAAGTCGATTTGTTCGGCGTACCAGTCTGGCTCCCAGGATCCATCGATGACCTGCGGCGGCGCCGTCGGGGACTTGAGTCGCGGTGACTTGGTCCTCTGGCGGGGAGACGCCTGTTACGACGCCAACCACGTCCGCCGCACTTTTCAGCTAGGAGTGCACTGCGTTGGAACGTGACTACTTTGTGACTTGGACCGCCCAGCAACAAGCGGCCACACTCGCTTTGGAACGTGTGGAGCACGACGAGCTGATATTGGCGGGGGGCCGACGCATCTTCGATTACCTTTCCACCAGCTTTCAAACCAGCTTTGGGTACTCGCAGTCGGAGATCATCGACCGGGTCGCCGCCCAACTTCGATTGCTCCCGATTGCTTCACCCAAGGCGACGTTTCCATTGAAGGAACGCGTCACCGCCCGCTTGCTCCAATTGCTTGGATTGGCGGGAGGGAAAGTTTTTTACACCGTCAGCGGCGCCGAATCTGTGGAAAATGCGCTGAAAATGGCTCGGCATGTCACCGGCCGTCCGATCGTGCTGGCCCGCCGCCGCAGCTACCACGGCGCGACCTTGGGCGCTATGAGCGTTTCCGGCGACTGGCGCAGCCAACCGCATCTCAACTTCTCGGCCGGCACGGCCCGCATCCCCGAACCCCAGGACGATCCGGAAGGAGCCCAAACCCGCGCGATCGTCCAGGATCTGGGGCCTCGCCAAATCGCGGCCCTGATCGTCGAACCGATCAGCGGCGTGAACGGCGTGATCATCCCCCCCGATTCCTGGTGGCGCGCGATCCAGACGCTCTGCCGCGAATTCGATATCCTGCTGATCTGCGATGAAGTCCTCAACGGGTTCGGTCGCACCGGCCGTTCCTTCGGCTTTCATCATTTCGACGTCACGCCCGATCTGGTGACCATGTCCAAAGCCATCAGCGGCGGGTACGTCCCCTTTGGCGCTATCTGGGCCAATTCGCGAATCGCCCAGTTCTACGACGATCAAGTCTTGGCTTGCGGCTTGACGAATTACGCGCATCCGTTGGGGCTGGCAGCCCTCGACGCGGTACTGGATCTGCTGGAGTCCACGTCGTTCCAGCAAACATGGCGTGCGGTGGAGTCACAATTCCAAGCGTGGCTCGCCCACGTGGCTCGATTGCCGGGAATTCATGAAGTCCGCGTCCGGGGCTGCCTGGCAGCGATCGAAACGGCACAGCCCGCCCCCTCCTGGAACGCCCTAATTCAGCAGGGGGTCTACGCTTTCAGCAAAGACCGCACGTTGGTGCTCGCCCCGCCACTCAACAGCAATCTGCAGCATCTCGCGGCGGCGTCCGCGCGCGTCGAGGCGTTGTTGAGCTCACACCAGCCAAGCCTCCCGGCGACGGGAGGGTAGTTTCGTCGCTCAGTCTATCCGGCCAGCTATTCGGCTTGGATCAGGTAGAGCAAGCCTTCCAACACCTGCCGCATGCGTTCCTGCGAAAGCTCCTGCCAACCCTCCATCTTGTACCGCAAGGCGACGATTTTAAACTCTTCGACCACGCGTGCCAGATCGTCCGGCAAGTCTTCCCACGCGGCGTAGGGATCGTCCGACCGAACCGGGGAGGGCCGCGCATCGACCGCTTGTGTATTTGGATCATCCTCGACCGCCGCCCCGTCCGCCGGCCCGGGCTGGGGGTGACTCTTCTGCGGCACGGCGTCGTAGATCGGCCCATCGACGGTCTCGCGACTATTGGGGCGAACATCGGATTGCCATTGCAGCAATCCCAATCCATCCGCGATCTCCGCCTGATCGACCTCCGATTCAATCAGCGGTTCCCCCCGCGTTCCCTGCGTCGCCTGCCACCGCGTCCGCCGCATTTCCGCGACCGACCATTTGCCTTGCACCGCCCCCTCCAGCCACATTTCCGCGTCATTCCAATCCAGAGCGGCATAGAAGTGGCTCCAGTACAACCCGGTGTATTCCCGCTGTACGCGCCCGAATCGAGCAAACGTACGGCGGAGACGCCCGACATGTTGCGGCGTGACATCGCCGACGATTCGGCTCCAGGCCTCGTCGGAAAAATCGCGTTCGCCAACCCCGTTTTCCGCCAACTTCTCCCGCCATGCCTGGATGATCTTTCCTTTTTCCCAGTTGGTGGCGCTCACGAGTCGATTCCATTTGCCAACAAACGCCCGCGACTCGTCCGAAAGGGGGGCCGGCGACGGAATCGATTCAATACCCGATTCTAAATTCTCAAATTCCATGGGACGCCTCCATTGCCGCCTGACAGTTCGTTACGACGTTGCGACAGCGTACTGAAATTGCCGCCGCCGTACAGCCAGCAAATCAGCCTCCCGCGAATTTGGGAAGAGATTCTGCCAAGGCAAAACTTATCGCCAAGTTTCACCGTACTCGCTATATTAGGGCTCGTTTCGCAAATCGAACGAAGGGGAGGTGCAAAATGAAAGCAATTCCGGTCGCAATCTTCGCGTTGGTGGCTGCCTGTGGGACCGTGGAAAACGTGTCGGCACAGCAGGTGGGTCGCCCGTCGAATATCTACATCGCGGAAATGGCAATCACACAAGAGGCCCAGCCCAGCCCCTCCGACGCTCAAGCCAATTCGCAGGCTCCCCACCCCGAGGGGCCGGCGGTCATCGCGGACTCGATCGCGTCGGGAGCCCCGTCCCTGGATTCGTCCGGCGGACAGGCGGGGATGTCGATCGGTGGGCCTTGTTCTCCCTGCGACCCTGGTCGAACCTCCGCCAGATGCTGCTGTGGGACCTCAAGTTGCCGGCCCTGCGGCGGCGGGCTCTTCGGCCGCTGCCGGCTGGGGCGACGCTGGTAGGCCCGCGAAATCAGGCCGAATACCGGGCTTTTGTAGTCCACTACACCCTTTTTGGGGGACGAATCCTGCCAATCGCTGCAATCGGCAAGGTTGTTTTGAGTTACCCACCTTGACACCCCATTCGAGGGCGGTAACTTCATGGGACGGTTTAGGTCGGAAACACTAGATCGATTGTCATCAGGCGTTTGGTAGCCGGACCGAGCATAGCGAAGCCGCGAAGCCGAGTACCGTAAATCCTAGCTCGCGTTAGCTGAGCAGGAGAAATCGCTGTCCCGTCCGCAACCTGCAATAGACGTTGGATTCATTCGCCGCTGATGCACCAAATTGCCATTTCGTCGCCGTCGCGAACTGGCATGATCCACTGAGGCGGTTCGAGTGTGCAACTTTGGTGTTCAAAGTTCTTTGTCAAGGGAGATTTTCTATGAGTCGGATGGTTAAATTTGGTTTGGCCGTGGCGGCCGCGATGCTCGTAACAGTTACGGCGTCGGACATTTTCGCGCAATGCTGCAATGACGATTGCGGTCGCACCGGTCTCCGTGGTCGTTGGGCCGCCCGCCGTGCGAGTCGCGGTAGCTACACCAACACCTGCTGCGCGCCGCAAAACAACTGCTGCGCTCCGCAAGTCGATTGCTGCAACACCGCCCCTGCGTGCGGTTGTGCGACGGCCGCTCCGGTGAACAATTGCTGCGATACCGGCTGCAACTCGTGTGGTTGTGCGTCCGCGAACCACGGCTGCAACAAGGGTTGCTGCTCGCGCGGCTTGTTTGGCCGTCGAGGTCAACGGAGCAACTACGTTTCGACCGGTTGCTGCAACACCGGTTGTGACACCGGCTGTAACACCGGCTGCGGCGGCACTTCGGGTTGCGCCGGATGCGCGCAAGGCGTGATCCAAGGCTCGAGCGAAGGTTCGATCGTGGTTCCGGAAGCGTCGGGCCAACCCGTTGAACCTGCCACGGTTCCGAGCGACACATAAGTTTGATTCTGAGCGGATCCCCGATCGTTCCGATGGGAGAATAATCCTTCGGATCGGATGTTGATTTCGGGATAAGTCCTCGAACAAATTGTTTGATTCCGACAGGCCGCGGCTGAAATCAGTCGCGGCCTTTCCATTTGGGCTTCGATCCGGTCCGATTCGGGCAAAGTCCATCGATGCGGTCGCCGATCGAGTCCGCGGATGGCTACCTATTCCCCCCGCCCCCTTGGAGGCGGGCGGAATGCCTGCGGCGGCAGAATGGCGACAAGCCATCTCGAACCGCGGCAACTTCTCCTGCATAATGGCAGATTCGCCAAAACGACCGTTGTGGCTGGGGATCGAGCGCGAACTCGGGTCGTCTTGGCCGCAAGACAGACCCCGATGCAACGCTTGGCGACGCCGGGCGTCAGGCCGCCGGGAGCGGAACACCGCTCGTCGGAAAAACACCAAGGGAGAATAACGCGTGGACTTTAGACAGTTGAACCGTTGGATTTTCGGTGTGCTCGTGGTGGCTACCGCCGGAATTCCATTCCAGCCCCAGGCAACTTTCGGATTTTGTCAGGAAGCAGACCCGGCAACCGAGAGCGCTCCTGCCATCGACATTTCCGGTTTGAATTTCCGGCAAATGGCGCCGCGATCCGACAAGACGATTTTTTCCCCGCTCGATCTCCCCGCACCGACCCGTCTCCGTACCGCCACCGGACAACCCGGAGAGGACTATTGGCAACAACAAGCCGATTATCGAATCGACGTCCGCCTGGATGCGGAGAACGAATCGCTCCACGGCACCGAACGGCTGCTGTACACGAACAACAGTCCCCAGGCGTTGACTTACCTGTGGATGGCGCTGGAGCAAAACCTGTTTCGGGCGAACAGCGACGGCTCGAAGTTTACCCCACCGGGATCGCGATTCAACAACCGCGACGGATTCTCCGGCGGGATCGACATCGAATTTGTGCGGTGCGGCGGCAAGGACTTGCGGTTGAGCGTGTACGACACTGTCGGGCGAGTCGATTTGGATCAGCCGGTGGCGGCCCAAGGAGGCCAGGTCGAATTGGAGATCGGCTGGAAGTTCAATATCCCGGATTACGGCGTCGATCGCATGGGAATTCGCCGGGTCGATCAGGGGAAGATCTTTCAATTGGCCCAGTGGTTCCCCGCTGTCTGCAAATTCGACGACGTCCACGGTTGGAACGCGCTCCCCTACCTGGGACAAGGCGAGTTTTATACCGAATTCGGCAATTACGAATTGGCCGTCACCGCGCCGGCCAATCATGTGGTGTGCGCCACGGGCTCACTGCAAAATCCGGAAGAAGTATTGAACGAGAAACAGCTCCGTCTGTGGACGCTCGCGCACGGCAGCAAAACCTCAGTCGTGATTCGAGGCGAAGAGGAATTGGGACAGCCGCCTGCGGCCGATGCCCCGGCGAAAACCTGGCGATTTCGCGCTGAGAACGTACGGACTTGCGCCTGGACTAGCTCTGACGCCACGATCTGGGATGCGGCCGCCATCGATTGGGGAGATGGGCAATCGGTGCTGGTGCAATCGGTCTACCCGCGCGAAGCGCGGGCTTGGACCGAAAGCACGCAGATGTTGCGGCATTCGATCCTGCACTACAGCCAGCAATGGTTCCGCTACCCCTACCCGGTCGCCACGAATGTGAATGGCAACGTGGGGGGGATGGAATACCCGATGATCATTTTTTGCGGCGGGGATAACAACAAGCGCGGTTTGTTCGGCGTGACCTCGCACGAAATCGGGCACAACTGGTTTCCAATGACGGTCAACACGGACGAGCGTCGATTCGCCTGGATGGACGAGGGGTTTAACACGTTTATCAACTCGTACGATTTGTTGGAAGACTACGAAACCCAAGTGAATGGTGCAGAACCGTCCGAGCGGCGAGCCCAATTCACCGCGCGCGGAATGAGCCGCATGCTGGGCCGCAGCGAAATGCAGCCGGTCAACCTTCCGGCCGATCAGGTGCGACCGGAGTTGCTGGGGGCTCTCGAGTACAACAAGACGGGAGTCACTCTCCGCATGTTGCGCGAAGTGATTCTGGGCCCCGAACGATTTGATCCGGCATTCCGCGAGTACATCCGATCGTGGGCGTTCAAGTCCCCCCAGCCCGCGGACTTCTTCCGCTGCATGGAAAATGGGACCGGCGCAGATTTGGCCTGGTTCTGGCGCGGCTGGTTGATCGAAAACTGTGCACTCGATCAAGCCGTGGTCGAAGTGGTGGAATCACAGCGGTCTCCCCGGGCCCGAATTCAACTGGCCAACCTCGACGCGATGGTCATGCCCGTGCAACTGAAGATCGAATTCGCGGACGGCACCAGCTTCCAACAGGACCTGCCCGTCTATGTCTGGTACTACGCCAACGTTTGGACCACCGAAATCGATACGCAGGGGAAGACGATTGTGAAGGTGACGGTTGACCCGAACCGCCTCCTCCCCGATGCCAATCGGCGGAACAACGTCTGGCAGGCCCCGGCGGCGGAAGGCGAAGTCGCGCCGGCGCCGGACAACGACGACGCCGGGGATGACGGCGAATGAGCGATGCGGCTTGGCGGTCGCGGCCAGGCCGGTCCACCTCGGCTACTCGGTCAGACTTTCGAGCAACAACCGGAGCTTCCGGAGCTCGCCGAGATGATCGACGTCGGGTAACGGCAGAATATGGATGCACAACGCCCGGTGGTAATCAACCTTCTGCAATTGGCTGATGATCTTACCGTACTCGATCACGCCTTGTCCTACCAACGTCTGCATTTGATCGCGATTCGAATCGCGAAGGTAAACGTGGTGGACGTATTTCATCAAGCGTTCGGTGTCGCGCGGGCAATCGGTCTTGTAGATGTACTGGCTTGGATCAAACGAGAGCGCCAGCCCCTTCACGTGTTCACAAATCACCGTGACCGTGTCGGGATCTTCCGAGAGGTGGCCGTACATGCTACGCATCCCGACCCGTACCCCATGCCCTTCGGCGATTTTCGCCAGACGTTTGAAACGCTCGACCTCTTCGTTGAACGGCGTCCCGTGCGGCGATGAGGGGACGGTGAGCGTCACCGTCTTGGTCGCCTTGGCCAGCTGGCAGCAGGCATCGAACTGTTCGTAATAGACTTCCCCTTCGGCCTGGATGTCCAAGCTGAACGCCACCAGATTCAGCCGCCGCTTGGCATTGCATTTCAAGATCGCCGCGGGGAGGTTCGCGGCCACTTCCGACGGCTTGAGCTGGTCCAACCCCTCATGCAATGCGATCTCGATGCTGCCGAACTCGGTATCCGCGAGCCGATCGATCGCATCGGTCAGGGTGGCATCCGGAAAACACTCGGTCGAAGCGGCGACAATCACTAACGAACTCCCTCGGACAATACGCACGTTCTCCGGGCAAAATCTGCCGGGTCGAGCGCGTAGCTTAAGTGCCGCCGCCGAGTTTGACAACACCACCTCGGTGCGGAGACCGGGTCGCCGTTTTCGCAGTTTTCCCAGGTCGGCGGTGAATCGCAGGTCGTCCATTGCTGATAGCGGCCGCCTGGAGCGTATCCCCGGTCGCTCGAACTCGGTTCGCGGGAGAGGGAAGGGGGGGAGGGCCAGGGGCCCACGAGCATTGGGAGAGGGCCTGAATTGGTTGGCTGGCGCGCGTCTCGCTTGCTAGCGTCGTTTGCGTCCCGTGCGGGAGTTGGCAAATTTGTCGGTTCCAAGGGAAAGGACGAATACAGGCATTGTGCGGCTGGCGTTCGGCCCAAGCGAACCTTCCTGGGAGGGAGATTTGTAAACGGGCACACGTCTGGCAGCGCGGCAATCGTTCGTCGCCAACGGCCATTCCCCCTGGCGCGATGTGCCGACAGCCCGCGGGAAACTTCGCGGAATCCCGTCGATTCGCGACCTATGTTTACTCTAACAAATCCACCTCCAAATTGCAGAACGGCTGGGCGCCCGCCCATGAATCCTCCTCGTATCGGTTCTCCCCCCACCGCCGGCACTTCCGCTGCCCCACAGTCGATGACGGTCGATTCCCCCCCCACCCCACCGACGCCGCGGAGCAAACGGATTGTCGAGTTGGATGCGCTGCGCGCGTTGGCCGCGATCAACTTGATGCTTTTCCATTTCACCTACCTTTACCAGGTGAAATACGGGTTCAGCCAACCTTTGGGGATCATGTATCCCTTCGGCAAATACGGCGTGCAGCTGTTTTTCATGCTGAGCGGATTGGTCAACGCCATGACCTTGCTGAGAAAAGGGCGGGGCGATGACTTTCTTGCGGCGCGGTTGATTCGCATCGCTCCGCCGTTCTGGGCCGCGCTCGCGTTGAACGCCCTCTTGGTGGCCTGGATGCCGCTGGCCGCCGCGCCTCCTACGACGGGGCAATGGCTCGCCAATCTCACGATCGTCCCCAATTTCTGGGGAGCCGATTGCATCGAACCAGTCACATGGACGCTGCAGATCGAATTGTTTTTTTACGGTTGGATCCTGCTTTGGTTTCTGTCCGGTTGGTTACAGCGCCCGTTGCGTACCGTGGCCTGGATGATGGCGGCTGTCCTGGTGGTGCAATTCCCGCTGACCCACGGTTGGATCGATCCCCACACGACGTGGGGAACCGTTTTGACTGGCTTGAGCACAACTCTCATCGCCCCCCACCTTCCCCTCTTCTGGATCGGGATGCTGATTTACGAAATCTACCGACGCCGCCAGGCCGGGGAATCGTTCCGGGCACACGGCAATTTGGGAGTTGCGATCCTGTTATGCGCCATTGTGTTTCATGCAGTGGACGAACGCGGACATAATCCCCTGGCAACCGTCGTGTTTGCCGTCGCTCTGGGACTCGCCGTCGCCGGGCGAATTCCCCTACTGCGAGCTCCCGTGTTCGTGTTCATCAGCAGCATCTCCTATGCGCTCTACCTGCTGCACAACAACTTGGGTACGACGTTGATCTACCAACTCGACCCGCAGATTGGACCGTGGCCTGCGCTGCTGGTCAGCACGGGGATGGTGGTGGTCGTGGCTTATGTCAGCACGCATTACTTCGAGCTGCCGCTTTCCAGCTATTTGCGTGGGCGTTGGAATGCGTTCAAGACCAGCCGCCGGACGCGGTTTGCGACCACGCCAACCACGGCGACCCACCGCTAGATGACGACTCTCCGCGTCTGGAGACCGCGCAAAAAAAAACCTCGCGATCTTGGGTTTTCACCCTCGTTCGCGAGGAATATGCGAAAGCACGCTGCCAACTCAGCTACCCTGTTTTTTCAGCTACCCTGTCGTCTCCGCCACCCTGCTTTTTCAATCACCCTGCTTTTTCAATTACCCTGTCGATTCAGCGGGTGACACCGGTAGTGAGTTCGATGCACTTAGGCGGTGGCTCGTCGACGGATGCGAATCAAGCCGACCAAACCGACCAGCGACATCATTCCCAGCGCCGCGCCTGGTTCGGGAATCGCCACGAGCAAGACCTCGACGGTGACACCCGTTTTCCTGATGATGGCGGCGGACCCCGCCAACGAGGCCGCGTTGAGCGTGTTGTCCAAATCGAATACCAGGGACGAAACCGGCGTAAACGCCAAATGGAGGTTGTTGTTCCAAATCGCGCCAAACACGCCAGGACCGTCAGAGTTCAACTGCATTTGGGTGAAGCTGGAACTGTTGGTGTACATACCGTTTTGGTTTTGAACAAACCCTGACATTGCATCGCCCGCGAAGGCCGCGCCCCCCGGAAATGGAGTGCTCAGGGTGTAGTCTCCAATCTCGGAAATCAAGATCCCCGCGATCTGATAGCCCGGACTGGCCTGCAAGTTGAACGACAATTGTCCGTTCACCATGCTATTTTGCGCTCCTTGCGAAAGCGCTTCGAACAGGCTGGGACTGAACACGAGTTTGTTCCCGAGCACGGATGGTGATCCGTACAATTCGGAGAATTGGCCGGCTCCGTTTCCGATCGCGGAGGACGACTCTTGCACGCCCAGGAATTGGACGTTGGTCCCAGCAAAATTTCCGTAATGCACGATGTCCGCTGTCAGTAACGCGGGGCAAGCCCCCACGCCCAGCACGGCACACAGCGCGACGATTGCGGCGAGTAATCGTTGATGCACTCTCATTGTTGACCTGTGAACAAACGGATTGAAACGACTCTTCGTTTTATGCAGCGCACACTGCAACAAACGGAAGGAGACGAGCGATAGGTTATTAGAGTCGAAACGATTATAGCAGCAATGGGAGTCCTGCGGGCGCGACTGGGAAGCCGAGGCTGTCGGGCTGCCTCAACTTGCAGGAATCTGAACAAAACAGCGGCTTTTCCGAAAACAGCCCCTCGAAGGGTTGCGTAGAGACTTCCACAGGGAGAACCCTGCCCGTCCCTTGTGACCGCGGCGCAATCGTCAGATATTAGCTAGTCCAAATCCATTTTCCGCGCTTCGTCCAAACTAAACGCAATTCCGATACAAGTCGTAGCATTGTTTGGCGGTGCCCGTATGAGTCGTGCAATCCTTCCCCCAGTCAGTTCCGCGTTGGGCAAGTTGGCGAAGCAACACGCCCACTTTTCCCGATGCGTTGACGACGTTTGTTGCCCAAAATGTGGCAAATCGTACGAAATCGTTCCTAGCCGCCGGCAATTGATTGCCCCGGTAGCGAACGTTTTCTTTTCGTTTTATCGATGCCGCGTTTGCGAGAACCGCTTCTGCATCCCCCGTTCCTGGTTGCGTTGGGCAGCCACAATCGGTGGCGCCATGCTGGTCGGCTCGGGAGTCTGGCTCGCCGCACAGTTTCTGCTTTAGAGCCGGAAAAGGTGTCAGCGACGGTCTTGAAATAGGTCAAGAGGGAGTTCGAAAAAAGATTTTCGAACTCGGACTTTTGCGTGGGGTTTGGTTGGTTGCAGTTGGAACGATTGGGTTTTTTGAGGCATGGGTTTCAGTGCATCGACGTCGTGGGCTGGTTGTCGTAGTATGAATGCATCTGGAGAAACGGAGTCTGGCTCTGCAGGGGTGCATCCAGGCGAGG
>JBGSLW010000322.1:0-16335 GCA_041740495.1 Pirellulaceae bacterium | reverse complement strand
ACCGCGGCGCGCCGCGTCTTGGGCGGGATTCGATCTTGAGCTGCCAAGGCAGCGGTCGGGCAATATTCCCGCAGCGGGCATTCGTCGCAACGAGGTTGCTGCGGCGTGCAAATGGTGCTGCCCAACTCCATCAATGCCTGGTTCAGGTCGCCCGGCCGGGCGGTGACCGATAGCCAGTCAGCGAACTTCCATAACACCTGTTGCGATTGAGCCGTGCGCGGCTCGGCTTCCCAGGCCAGCAATCGGCAGTAGAGTCGCTGCGTGTTCGCCTCCAGGATCGGCGCCGGTTTTTGCAAACCGATCGAGACGATGGCGCCCGCGGTATAGCGACCGACCCCGGGCAACGTCTGCCACGCCTCCACACTGGCCGGGCAGCGGCCGCCGCAGCGATCCACGATCTGTCGGGCGGCGGCATGCAACTGCCGGGCGCGGCGGTAATACCCCAGTCCTTCCCACAGCTTGAGGACATCGTGTTCGTCGGCCGCCGCAAGCTTCTCGACGGTCGGGAAAGCTCGCAGAAATCGCCGATAATACGGAATCACCGTGGCGACCTGGGTCTGCTGCAACATGATCTCACTGACCCAGATGCGATAGGGCGTGGGACGTTGTCGCCAGGGCAAATCGCGGCGGTGTCGACGATACCAGGGGAGTAGACGGCGGACGACACCGGTTCGCCAGGAACGCTCCAAATGCGGGAATCGATCGCGCCAAGTTCCTGCGGCCGACGGGGGCGACATCGCTATCTCGCTCAGGAGACCACGAAATTGACCAAGCGATCGGGCACGACGATCACTTTGCGAATCGTCTTGCCTTGCAGCAACTCCGCCACGCGTGCGTCGTTCCGGGCCGCTTGCTCGAGTGCGTCGGCGGGAGTCCCGGGAGGCACCTGAACCTTGCTGCGTAACTTGCCGTTGATCTGGATCGGGATCTCGATCGAGGGCGCACGGGCCAACGCTTCGTCGAACCGCGGCCACGGGGCGTACGCCAGCGTGTGTTCGTGTCCCAGTGCCCGCCACAGCTCTTCGGCCAGGTGCGGCGCGAACGGCGCCAGCAGCAGCACAAACGACTCCATCACACCGCGAGGCTTGTCCGCTTGCTTGGTAAAATAATTGACGAACTCCATCATCCGGGCAATCGCCGTGTTGAAGCTGAGTTGCTCGATATCCTGGGTGATCGCCTGGATCGTCTTGTGCAGCCAGCGCAGTTCATCCTCGCTGGCTGGCCGATCCAGGATCGCTGGTGACAACTGGATCTGTTCGGCCCGATCGTCGATGATCATTCTCCAAACGCGATCCAAGAATCCGCGAACGCCGTTCACGCCGCTCATGCTCCAGGGCTTGGTGGCCTCCAGCGGCCCCATGAACATTTCGTACAGGCGGAGGGCATCCGCTCCGTATTCGGCCACGATCTCATCCGGGTTCACGACGTTGCCCCGGCTTTTGGACATTTTGTAGGCGCGGCTGTCGACGCGCACGTCGGGATTGGACTTGAGAACAAACCAATCCCCCTGCTTTTCGACCTGATCGGGGACCAGATGAACCTCGTGCAGTCGCAAACCGCTCGTCGCCAGGATCGGAACTTGCTCCTCGTTCTCGGTGACCAGTTCGCTGCTGACCCACTTTTCATCGAAGTCGCGGTAGCCGGTGTACTCCATCTCCCCCAAAATCATCCCTTGATTGACGAGTCTCGCGAACGGTTCGACGGACGAGACGAGACCTCGGTCGTACAGGACCTTGTGCCAGAACCTCGCGTACAGCAGGTGCAACACGGCGTGCTCGGCGCCGCCGATGTACAAGTCGACGGGCATCCATTGTCGCTCCAACACCGGATCGATGAAACGATCGTGGTTGTGGGGATCGACGAAGCGGAGGTAGTACCAGCACGAGCCCGCCCATTGGGGCATGGTGTTGGTCTCGCGTTTGTAGCGCTTCCCATCGAGCGTGGGATACAGCCAGGAGGGGTCGGCGGTTTCCAGCGGCGGCTCCGGTCTCCCGGGCGGGCGAAAATCAGCGATCTTGGGCAGATCAACCGGCAACTGGTCGGCGTCGACCGGGCGCAGCAAGCCGTTCGGCTTGCCGTCCTCTCCAAGTTCGTGCAGGATCGGGAACGGTTCGCCCCAGAAGCGCTGGCGACTGAACAGCCAATCGCGCAGTTTGTAATTGACCGCCGCGCGGCCCACCCCATGCTGACCGAGCCAATCGACAATCGTCTGTTTGGCGTCTGCGATTTTCAGTCCGTTGAGGAAATCGCTGTTGATCGCCCTTCCCTCACCGCTGTAGGCCTCATCGGGGAAACCGTCGGGAGGTTGGACCGTACGGACGATCGGCAAGTTGTAGGCTCGCGCGAATTCCCAATCGCGTTGATCCTGGCCCGGGACCGCCATGATTGCACCGGTGCCGTAGTTGATCAGGACATAGTCGGCGACCCAAATCGGAATCTGTTTGCCGTTGACCGGATTCACAGCGTAGGCGCCGATGAACACGCCGGACTTCTTTTTCTTTTCCTCTTGGCGTTCACGATCGCTCTTGAAGCTGGCTTGTTCGCGGTAGGCGGCGACTTCGGCACGGCGGTCGGCGGTGGTCAACCGATCGACGGCGGGATGCTCGGGCGCCAGCACCATGTAGGTCGCTCCGAACAGGGTATCGGGCCGCGTCGTGTAGATCCGCAGTTCGTGCTCCCCGGGCGACGTGGGGATTCCCGCGGTCTGTCGCTGCGCAAACCACTCGGAGTAATCCGCCGCCGGGCCGATATAGAAGTCGACCTCGGCGCCGACGCTGCGGCCGATCCAATCCCGCTGCAGCTTCTTAATCCCGTCGCTCCATTGGACCGCGTCCAAGTCCTGGTCCAGGCGGTCGGCGTAAGCGGTGATCCGCAGCATCCATTGCCGCAGGGGAATGCGTTGCACCGGGTGACTACCCCGTTCGCTGCGGCCGTCGATCACTTCCTCATTCGCCAGGACGGTCCCTAGACCGGGGCACCAGTTGACGGGGGCGTCGGCCTGGTAGGCCAGGCGCTGGGAATCTTGATAACGCCGCACGGCGGCGGAGCCTTCGGCCACCACCGCGGGGGGGATCGACAACTCGGAAATCGGCCGGCCCCGCCCCTGTTCTGCGTCATACCAAGTGTCGAATAGGGTCAGAAAGATCCACTGCGTCCATCGGAAATACTGAACATCGGTCGTCGCCAGTTCGCGCTTCCAGTCGTAACTGAAGCCGAGCATCTTGAGCTGGCGGCGGAAATTCTGAATGTTGCGTTCGGTCGATTCGCGCGGCGGCGTGTTCGTGGCGATCGCGTGCTCTTCCGCCGGCAGTCCGAACGCATCGAAGCCCATCGGATGCAGCACCGCTTTGCCCCGCATCCGCTGGAAGCGGGCTACAATATCGGTCGCCGTGTACCCCTCCGGATGCCCGACGTGTAAGCCGTTGCCGCTGGGGTAGGGGAACATATCGAGAATGTATACCTTTTCCCCGCGAACTTCTGCGGGCGTCGCAAATGTGTCGTGTTCGTCCCAATAGCGCTGCCAATTCGGTTCGATTTCGGCGGGATTGTATCTGGGCATCTGAGCAGATCTCGTGAAGCGTTGGGGCGGGCCGGGCCGGGTCCGGTTGCCCGCCAGTTGCAGCGACGGTTGCACCCCATTATTGTCGCCGGCTGATGGGTAATATAGCGTATTGGATGCGGCTTACGAAGTGACCGCCGCGAGCCGTTTCGGTTCGGAGTGATAGGTAGAGAGTAGCGATCGAGGTCGTCGTGATTCGGAAAAATGCACGGGTCCGGTTGAGCGAAGCCGAGCGGCAGAAGATGCGCTCGGCGGGCCGCTTCAACGCACAGCTGATGGACTTTATCCGGCCTTATGTCCAAGAGGGAATCACCACCGCCGAAATCGATCGATTGGTGGACGAATACACTCGCGATCACGGGCACATCCCGGCTTGCCAAGGGTACCCCGGCGAATACGGCCCCTTTCCCAAGAGCTGTTGCATCAGCGTCAACGAAGTCATCTGCCACGGGATCCCCGGCAACTACGTGCTGCGTTCGGGCGATATCGTCAACGTCGACTTGACGACGATCGTCGACGGTTGGCACGGCGATCAGTCCGAAACATTTTTGATCGGCGACGTCGCTCCCGAAGTGGTCGCTGTCGTGCAATGCGCGTTCGACTCGTTGCATTTGGCGATCGCCGCACTCGCCCCGGGTTGTACCGTCTCCGTGATCGGGGAGACGATTGTCGCGTTCGTGAAGAAGCAGCACGGATTCGGAGTGGTCGACAAGTACGTAGGGCACGGGATTGGAGCCAAATTCCATCAATTGCCGAATATTCCGCACGTGCCGACCCGCGCGTCGCGCAGCGAATTGCTGCTGCCCGGAATGTGTTTTACGATCGAGCCGATGATCAACCAGGGGACGCCGCATTCGGTTTTCGATGAGCGGGATGGCTGGACCGTTCGGACGCGCGACGGTCGCGTCTCGGCCCAGTTCGAACACACCGTGTTGATGACGGAGACCGGTCCTGAAGTGTTGACCACCACAATCGCCGGCCCGGGAGCCGGGCACCGGTTTTAACCGATCGCCTGGGCGATGAGCGAGGCGGCGCCGCGCATCGCGGGCATCGGGATTTCGTGCAGACCGTTGAATGGGACGAATTCGACGGAAAAGCCCGCCTCCTGCAGGAGCGTGTGCAGCCAGACCGCGGCGGCGAACGGCAGGATCGGATCGAATCGGCCGTGGCTCTGGAACACGGGAAATTTCGTTGGTCGCTGCGCGGCCGCCCGCCAAGTCGACTCGGCCAACAACGTCCCCGACCAGACGACCAGTCCGCCGCACGGTTCCGGAGCGTGGAGCGCGGCATCCGTGGCCAGCATGGCGCCTTGCGAAAACCCTCCCAAGAACACGTGACTCCACGCCAGTTGGGCAGCGCCACGCAGCTCGTCGATGCAGGCGGTCAATTCACGGCGGCGCACCGCCAACTCCGGCGGCGTTTCGTACCGTAAATCGCGGATCGCGCCGCTTTCGATCGAAGCCATCAAACGTTCGACATCGATCATCCACCAGGCGCGCGAATCGGAGTATCCGTCGCTGGCCGCCTCCACGGGACCGGCAGGAAATGCGAAACGGACGTGAGCCAACCGGTCCGGCTCCAGTTGCCACATGGCGCGGCAACAGTCGACCAGATCGGTCCCCGGCGCACCAAACCCGTGGCAGAGGACCACCAGCCCGCGCGGGATAAACGGCGCCGACGTCGGGTCGACCACCACGCATTCCAAGCCGGCCACGGTTTGCTGCCGAGCTGTCGGTTGCAGTTCCATAGTTCACACGCCCTCAGGAATATCAGCCCGGTTGATCCGCTGGAGTTTGAGCGGATGATCCAAGTTGTTTCGATCGACCGATATCGCCCATTTACCGTCCATAACTTCCTCGATAAATTCCCCGACGACGTGCCGCCTCCACCCGCTGAGCAGTTTGGGGAGGGGACCCTCTGGAGCTTGCTCGCCCAAATACCAGGCCGCCAGTTTGCGAACATCTTGCACGCTGCCGGCCAGCGCCGGGGCCACGCGATGTTCTCGGCAGACCAATCCGAAGGCCGTGTACAAATGCTGGCCCAGCAAGCCGTACTCATCGAGAGTCCGGGGGTTGCCGGACGGGGGCAAAGCCGGCGGCGCCATGGTCAGCCCAAGCTGAATCGCGGCCGCGATTTCTTGCAGATCCAAGTCGTTGCGGATCATCCCTCGCAGCGTGGCGATGCTCTGGGGTTTGGCCGTTTCGCGGCGGGCCAGTTCGACCAGCAAGTCGTCGCGGAGCACGCGGCGGGCCGGGATATTCTTTCGCGCCGCCTTCCGATCACGCCACTTCCAGAGCTCGATCAAAACCGCCTGGCCGCGCGGACGCAATCCTTGACTGCTGGCCAGGCGGGACCAAGGCTGGTCGACTTCCTGTTGCCATAACAGTTTTTGGTTCTCAACCATTTCTTCGCGCAACGCGTCGGCTCGCCCGAGCGATTGCAGTTCTCGCTCCAGCCGGCGGTACATGTCGGGCAAATACTGCACGTCTTGCAGAGCGTATTGCAGTTGCTCGGGCGTGAGCGGGCGCCGCCGCCAGTCGCTGCGAGTTTCGCTCTTGCGCAATTCGTCGCGCGTCAAGCGGCCGACCAGGTTGGCGTACGACGCCGGGTATTCGTATCCCGCTAGTCCCGCCGCGACTTGCACGTCGAATAGGCGGTGGGGCATTCGGCCGGTCGCTTCGTGGCAGAACATCAGCTCGGCCCGAGCCGCATGGGTGACGGGAACCGCCGGGCCGTCCACGACCACCTCCCAAAACCGGGCGGTCGATTCGAGTGCCAGCGCGTCGACCAACGCCAGTGACCCGTCGTAACAGACCTGGATCAAGCAGAGCTCAGGGCGGTATCGATTTTCCGAGATGAATTCGGTGTCGAACGCCACCACCTCCGCTCGTCCCAGAGCCCGGCAGAGATCGTCCAATTCGCCAGCGGTGGTCAGTAAGGCATGCGGGTTCAGCATAAGGCCCAAATCCTACCGCAGTCCCGGCGGAATGAACAAGGGACCAGCCCGTTCACGCGACGTGGATCTTCAGCGGCGGATGGTTGGACTCAAAATTGAGTGCCTCCCGGACCTGGTACGAGCGGCGTGCGTCGTTGCGGAAGTAGATTCGCGCGCAGACTTCACCCAAGAGCCCCAAGCTCAGGAATTGCACCCCCATCAGCAGCGTCATCCCGCCCAAGAGGAGCAGCGGGTTTCCGGTCATATCGACGTTGCCGAACAACTTCATACCGACGGTGGCCACCAGGGTCGCCATCGCCAAGCCGAAGCAAATAAAGCCAATCGTACCGAACAATTTCATCGGGCTGGCAAAGTACTTCAGCATGTATTTGACCGTGATCAGGTCCAAGACGACGCGCAATGTCCGCCCCAAGCCGTACTTGGTGGTCCCAAACCGGCGGGGATGGTGGCGCGTCTCCACCTCCAGACACCGCGCACCCAATTGATGGGCGAGAATCGGTATGAAGCGATGCATCTCGCCGTACAGCTCCAGCTGGACTGCGATCTCGCGGCGAATGACCTTCAGGGTGCAGCCCAGATCGTGGATCGGAAATCCGGTCACCGCGGAGATCAGGCCGTTGGCGATCCGCGACGGGAGTTTGCGGCGAATCCACTCGTCTTGCCGATTCTTCCGCCAGCCGTGGACCAGGTCGTAGCCTTGATCGAGTAGATCGAGCATCTTCGGGATATCGCCCGGGTCGTTCTGCAAGTCGCCGTCGATCGTCACAATCGCATCCCCGTAGGCATGCTGGATGCCCGCGTGCATCGCCGCAGTCTGCCCGAAGTTGCGGCGCAACAACAGGATGCGAATTCGCCGGTCGCTCTCCGCGGCCGCCCGCAGTTTTTCCGCCGACCCATCGGTCGACCCATCGTCGACCAAAATGATTTCAAAGGGACGTGGCTGAGTTTCCATAGCGGCGCGGATCCCGGCAACCAACAGGTCGATGTTGTCGACTTCGTTGAAAATCGGGACGACGACCGAGACTTCGATTTCGGCAGCAGCGACGTGGGGCATGGTGCGACGTGAAAAACGAGTGAAGGGGGCGGTTGCGGCGGGAGTGTCGCAGGGGAGAGATATCGGTTCAATGGCAAGTCGGTCGCGGGAAAATCCACGTGCTAGCGAGACCTCCCGGGTTTTGGTTTGCGCCGACGCCTGAATCCGCTACAGTCCGCTGGCACAACCAGGCGGCCGGCGGTCCGTTGATAAAGGAGGGTGCCGCCTCCGCGGCAAACGGTGCGGCCGGATCGCGGATTCATGCCGGGTTCATTCGATTTCCACAATTGGCAAGAGATTGGGGCAACGAAACGATGGATGCGACCAGCGAGTCTGCCGAGCAAGCAGCTTATCGCAGGTCGCTGTCGGTTCGGATGCGGGCGGACCTGCAGACGTCGCGGCAGTCCTTTCGCGGGCGCGATTGCTGGGTCGTGAAGGATCCGCTCGCGCTGAAGTATTTTCGCTTCGAGGCCGAGGAGTTTGCCCTGCTGCGGTGGTTGGACGGTCGTCGAAGCGTGGAAGCGATCCAGGCCGAATTCCATCGCCGCTTTGCGCCTCAACGAATCGCCGCCCCGGAAATATTACAGTTTATCGCCCAGTTGCATCGGGCGGGGCTCGTGATCTCCGACAACCCCGGCCAGGGGAGCCAGCTGTGGGAACGCCGTTGTCGCGGTGAAGCGGCGACGCGCCGAGGGCGGTGGCTTCAATTCCTCTCGATTCAGTTTCCTGGAATTCAACCCGAACGGCTATTGGGCTGGGCGACCAAGGGAATGGGTTGGTTGTTCACTCGTTCGGCGTTCGCGGCCGCCCTGTTGTTGTGGATCGCCGCGGCACTGCTGGTGGCCACGCAATGGGAGGAACTCCACCAGCGCATCCCTTCGTTTCGTGAATTCTTCCAGGCCCGCAATTGGTTGTGGCTGGGGTTGACCCTGGCAATCACCAAGATATTGCACGAGCTGGGACACGGGGTTGCCTGCCGCCGTTTCGGCGCCCAAGTCCACGAGATGGGTTTGATGCTGCTGGTGTTTACGCCGTGTTTGTACTGCAACGTCAGCGATTCGTGGATGATCCCCAACAAGTGGCGGCGAATCGCGATCGGCGCGGCAGGGATGTACGTCGAATGGACGCTCGCGGCGTGTTGCGCCTTCCTTTGGTGGTTCACCCAGGAAGGGCTGCTGAATCAGCTGGCCCTGAACACGATGTTCGTCTCGTCGGTCAGCACGTTGGCCTTCAACGCCAACCCGCTACTGCGCTACGACGGTTACTACATCTTGAGCGATTGGCTGGAGATCCCAAACCTTCGCCAGAAATCGACGGCGGTTTGGCGGCCGTGGATCGAGCGGTGGCTGGTGGGGAGCGAAACACCCGTCAATCCGTTGTTGCCTGTGCGCGGTCGCGTCGGACTGGCCGCTTATGGAATCGCGGCGATGCTCTACCGCTGGTTGATTACCTTTTCGATTTTCTTTTTTCTGTACAAAGTGCTGGCGCCGTATGGGTTCCAAGTCCTCGGCCAGATTCTGGCCGGGGCCATGGTGATCAGTTTGCTGGCGGCCCCGTTGTGGGGCTTGTTTCGATACGTTTCGCGGCCGGGGAGGTGGCAAATGCTCAAGTCGTCCCGAGTTCTGGCGAGTACGATGGCGGTCGCGGGGTTGCTGGCCGCCGCACTCGCCGTCCCGTTGCCGTATTACATTCGCTGCCCACTTTATGTCCGGGCGGCAAACGGGCAGAACGTGTATGTCGAGCGCGAAGGGCGAATCGTCGAAATTCTGGTGCGACCGAACCAAACGGTCCGAGCCGGGCAGCCCTTGGTGCGTCTGGAGTCCCCCGCGGTCGCTCGCGAGCTGGCGGAACTCGAGGGTCGACAGAGCGTCGCTCAAGCTCGTCTGGCCAGCTCACAGCGACTTCTTGATGCGGATCGCCATCGTTTCGCCGCCGATGTCGCAACCGATCGGGCTCGGCTGTCCGCGTATACCAGTTTGATTGAACAGCGGCGGCTCGATTCCGAAGGACTGATCATTACCGCCCCTTTGGCGGGACGGCTACTGGCTCCGGACAGGCAGCCGCCGCCACCGCCGGATGGGAATCTACCCGTCTGGCACGGACTGCTGTTGGACTCCCATAACGTCGGGGCGTTTGCCGACCGCGGCGCGTGGCTCGCCCAGATCGTCCCAGAAGGAGACCCCGTCCAAGCGTTGTTGGCGGTCGATCAAGACCAAATTGAATTTATCCAGCCAGGTCAGGCGGTCGAGTTGTGGTTGCCGCAACATGCGGCGCGCACCTGGAAGGCGGAGGTGCAGGCGGTTTCGCAAGTGGCGATGGGCGATGTTCCCCGCTGCCTGGCGGCAGAATTCGGCGGGCCGCTGACCACCCTTCCCGATGTGCATGGGCTGAGGCAACCGCGCACCCCGACCTACCAGGTGGTCGTCCCCCTTGCGGAGACAGCTGACTCGATCGCACCTGGCGCCACGGGCTGGGCCCGAATTCGCGTCGGTTCTCGAAGCTTGGGTGCTCGCTTGTGGCGTTCGATCTGCCAGACGGTGCGCTTCGAGCTCTAACGGCGTTCGATTGCGGATTCGACCGATTCAGCGATAATAGGCGGAGGCCGCCGAGCGCGAGGATCGGGAATAAAGTCACTTGAGTTGTTTTGTTGCCATGAAAGTATCTCACGTTTCGAAGACAACCCAGCAACCGGTGGACATGCCTGGCTCCGTCGGCTGTCGCGTCCGCTGGTTGATTGGCGCCGCGGATGCGGCGCCGAATTTTGCCATGCGGCAATTCGAGGTCGCTCCGGGGGGGCACACCCCGCGGCATATGCATGACTACGAACACGAGGTGTACGTGTTGACCGGCCAGGGCGAGGTGGTCGAAGGGGGCGAACCGCACCCGATCGTCGCCGGCGACGTGATCTTCGTGGCGCCCAACGAAGTCCACCAGTTTCGCAACACGGGCCCGCAGCCCTTGGAGTTCCTGTGCTTGATTCCTAACTCCGCCACCGGAAAATCGGTGAACGTGGTCCCCGAGTGCGGTACCGAATAACTCCCTTCTCGACTCGATAGCCGATCATGCCCTTTCTGACGACTGGCGACGGAACCGACATCATCCGCAAAATCTCCGTGGATCGTCCGGAGATGGTGATTGGACGCCACCCGGAATGCGAAATTGTGATCGATGAAGGCGCGGTCAGCCGCCGCCACGCGCGCGTCTTTGAAGAGGGTGGCCACTACCTCATCGAAGACTTGCAGAGCCGGAACGGAACGCTGGTCAACCGCCGTCAGATCCACCAGCCCACCCGCTTGTTCGACGGCGACCTGGTCAGTATTTGCGAACGCGAGTTCACCTTCCATCTGGACGAAGTCTCCGGGCTTTCCAAACCACGGATCACCGCCGTCGAACGGGATATCAAGCGAACCGGGGATTCGGTTCAGTTTGAAAATCGATCGGTCGATCTCAGCTCGATCGTCACCCAGATGGAAGTCCAATCGCATCATTCGGGGATCGAACAGGCGTTTGCAATCACACCGCAGCAGCGGCTGGACGCCGTCGTCAATGTGACGCGGGCCCTCAGCAAGGCGGTGGGCCGCGAGCAAATCAGCACGATCATCCTGGAATGTCTGTTCGAACTTTTCCTGCAAGTCGATCGCGGGTTCGTGGTCCTCCAGGAGGAATCCGGCGGCCTGACGCCGGTCGCGTTTCAGCTGCGCAACCCGAAGGACGACGAAGCGATTCGGATCAGCCGGACGATCGTGGATCACGTTCTCGCCCAAAAACAGGCGGTGTTGAGTGCGGACGCCTGCACCGACGAACGGTTCGACATGAGTCAGAGCGTCGCCGACTTTCGCATCCGCTCGTTGATGGTCGCACCACTCGTGGACAGCGACGGCAATGCGTTGGGCGTGATCCAACTGGATACGCTCCGGCGGACGCTGGGATTCAGCGACCAGGACTTGGAAATCCTGTCGGTCGTCGCCATGCAAGCCAGCCTGGCGCTGGAAAACGAGAAGTTGCATGAGGTCGCCGAAGTGCAGCGCAAGCTCCAGCGCGATTTGGAATTGGCTCACGAAGTCCAACACGGGTTGCTTCCCCGCAGCCGCCCCCAATTGCCCGGGTTCGAATTCTATGATTACTATCGCCCCGCCCAGCAGGTGGGCGGAGATTATTACGACTACATCGTCCTCAACGATGGACGAGTTGGCGTAGTGGTAGCCGACGTCGTGGGGCACGGGATGGCCGCCGCCATCCTCATGGCCAAATTGGCTGCGGAAGTCCGGTTCGCCGTGGCGATGGAGCGCGATCCTGCCGCCGCGGTGGGCAAGCTCAATCGAGCGATCAGCGGACTGCAACTCGATCGGTTCATTACTTTGGTCCTGGTGATGATCGATGCCAATCTCGATCAGATGATGATTGTCAACGCCGGGCATTCTCTGCCGATCATTCGGCATGCGGATGGTTCGATCGAGGAGCCTGGCCCCGAGTTTTCCTCGTTGCCCTTGGGCGTCGCCAGCGACGTCGTTTTCAACGCCTACCAACGGAAGCTCGCTCCCGGCGACGCCGTGATCCTGTACACCGATGGCATTCCCGACAGCACGGATGCCCAGGAAGGGACTTTTAGCGTCGATCGTATTCGGGCGTTGGTCCGCGAAGCGCCCAGCAACTCGATCAACGAAATCGGTTCGCATTTGGTCCGGGAGCTAAAACGGTTTGTCGGGTCTGCATCGCAAATGGACGATATCTGCGTGGTGGGTTTCTCCCGAAAAGCAGAAGCAGAACCTCGCGCCATCGAGAAGACGACGGCAGCCTCGCACGAACGACCGGCCAAGAAAGCGTCGAAGTCAGGGTAGGCTGGATCTGAACGCTTCTCGGGGACGACCCCGGGGTCAGCTCTTTCGGCTCGGACAACTGCCGCTCCGCAAACGAGCCGCATTCATCCTGGTTCGCTCGGCAATCATCCTGGCTACCGCCGTTATCCTGGCTAGCGCAATCATCGTGGCTAGCGAAGTCATCCTGGCTAGAGTCGTACCGAACGGTCCGCCGGGGTTATCGCGGTTTCCGCGGGAGGGGAGTGACGGTGGACTCCGCAGAACTTGCGGGGAGTTTGAGTTCCAAGGCCTGCAGGAGTTCCTCGAGTTGCGAATAGTGGTCGCCGATGCGCGACAGCCGCTCGCGAATTTGATCGCTGCGAAAATCGAGCGGCCCCGGTTGCTGCGGCGGAATCGGACGGTGCAGAGGTCGTTTGGATCGAATCATGGAATTTCAGCAGTTGCGAATGTTCCATTGTGGTCCCGACCGAGCAAAAAGCAACGGTCACACGGCCGCTTACCAGAATGGCGCGACGCTCCGCGTCGCAACGCCCGATGAGCCCTCGACGCGATAGAAAAGCGAAATTTCGACGATTTTCGCGAAAACTCCCGAAGGCCAACCTGCCGTGAAGGAGGGTGGTTGTGGACGGTGTTGTCGGAGGTCGCGACGCGAAGCGTCGCCCCACTCTGGGTAGCTAGCGGGGCAGGTCCCGTTCGCCGGTCGTTTCGCCCACCTCCCGCCGTAACCGCGTCAGTTCCTGAAACAGCTGGTCGCGCACCTCGGCGTACGCGGGATCCCCCAGGAACGACTTGGTTTCCTCCGGGTTGACCTCCAGATCCAGCAGTTCCCAATCGTTGATTTCTTTTTCTCCATCCGCTTGAGAAGTCTGGTAGTAACAGACCAGTTTGTGCCGGTCGGTGACGACACCGTAGTGGGCTGGCACGTCGTGAACGGTCGTCTCGTAATAGTGGTAGTAGAACGACTTTCGCCAATCGCCGGGGGACTCGCCTTGCAACAAGGGGACCAACGACCTCCCCTGCATTCCTTCGTACGCGGGTACTTGCGCCAGATCCAAAAACGTTGGTGCGAAGTCGAGATTGGACACGATTCGCTGACTCGTGCTGCCGGGAGCGGTCGTGCCGGGCCAACGAACCAGCAAGGGTGTGCGCAGCGAGGGCTCGAAAATCCAACGTTTGTCGTACCAGCCGTGTTCGCCCAAATAGAACCCTTGGTCGGACGAATAAACGACCACGGTGCGCGAACTCAAACCTTGGGAATCGAGTTCGGCCAGCAAGCGACCAACATTGTCGTCGATCGACGCGATACAGCGCAAATAATCCTGCATGTAGCGCTGGTATTTCCAACGCACGAGCGACCGTCCGCTGAGTCCCGCCCGATCGAACTCGCGATTACGCGGATCGTAGGCGGCGTTCCAGGCAGCGCGCTGCTGGTCGTCGAGCAAGCTCAAGAATTTGGCTCGAGCGGCTTCGCCTTCCGCCGTTGCCGGGAAATACTTGAGGTCTTCGCCCATACGCATATGCCGGGCGATCGTCATCGCTTGCCGTTTGATTCCATCCGGCCGCCCCTGGTAGTCGTCCCATAAAGTGGATGGCTCTGGAATCTCCGTCGCGAATTCATCCAATTGGTCTGGACCCGGCATCCATTCGCGGTGAGGTGCTTTGTGTTGCACCATAAGTAGAAAAGGCTGAGCCGATTCGGTCCGCTGCCGCAGCCAATCGATCGCCTTGTCGGTCACAACATCGGTCACGTACCCGGGGACCGTCGATTTGACGCCCCCTGCCTCCAGGAAAACCGGGTTGTAATAACGGCCTTGGCCAGGCAAAACCGACCAGGCATCGAAATCGACCGGATCGGAAACCAGATGCCACTTGCCGAAAATGGCGGTGGCGTAGCCCGCTTGTCGCAGTGCCCGTACAAACGTCATTTGCTGACCGTCGAACCGGCTGGCGTTATCGCGGAATCCGTTGCGATGCGAGTACTTGCCTGTAAGAATCACCGCCCGCGAGGGACCGCAAATCGAGTTCGTCACCACGCAACGATCGAACCGCATCCCTTCGGCTGCCAGCCGGTCGAGATGCGGGGTCGCGATCAACTCGGATCCGTAGGCGCTGACCGCCTGACAGGCGTGGTCGTCCGAAAAAATGAAGACGATATTGGGGCGCTCTGCCGCCGAAGGCTGGTCCGACAGCGGCTGGTCTTGCAATGGCTTCTGGGCGAGGGACGCCGCGGCCAGACTGCCGGTCGGCAGCAGACTGGCCATCGCAGCTGCCAGCAACACCATTGCCGCGAGCGGGCCCCAAGGTCGCCGTCGTTCGATTCTCGACATCGTCCATGCCCCCCATCTATTTCCGACGTTGCCGTCGCACCAACTCGATTTCATACAGGAATGGCCAGTTCTTGCCGGTGACGATCAAGCGGCGCGTGGCGTCGTTGTACGCGATCCCGTTCAGCACCGATTCATTTGTCGGTCGCTGATCGTACGGCAGCAGGCCGGTTAAATAAATGCGTTCGGTCACCTGTCCGGTGGTCGGATCGATGGCCACGATGAAGTCCCGGTGCCAGATGTTGGCGTAGATTTTGCCGTCGACGTATTCCAATTCGTTCAAGGGCGAGACGCCGCGATTTCCGTCGGTGACGCGCAGCCGCCGGACAATCTCGAAGGTCTCGGGATCGCGAAATTGCAATTCGGACGTCCCGTTGCTCATGATCAAATGCCGGCCATCGTCGGTCAGCCCCCAACCCTCCCCTTCATAGTCGAATTTCTTACCGGTCGCCTGGAGGTCCAAGTCGTAGAAGAATGCGACTCCGTTGCGGTACGTCAATTGGATCAGCTGGTCGTTCCAAAGGGCCAGCCCTTCGCCAAAAAACTTGTCATCCAATTTTTCCGAGGTTTGAGTCTGCGAGGCCAGATCGAATTTGCGAATCGTGCTGTTTCCCAGTAACCCGGTACTTTCGAAGACGACGCCATCGCGATAGACCAGACCTTCGGTAAAGGCATTCGAGTCGTGGGGATATTTGGCCACGACCTTGTAGTCGAATTCTTCGGCGGTCGAGCTGTTCATCAAGGCCAGGTAGGCGTAGGAGCCCCCGATGGTGATCGCAAAGAAGGCCACAATCAATCCGATTCGGCTGCGCCAAGCCGGCGGCGCAGCTGGCTTGGCGACAGGTTTTTTCGACGGCGGCGGGGCGGATGAATGCGAACTGCGAGATCGTTTGGACATGGTGATTGCCGTGGGACGGTATAGTCTTCCCGCGAGACTAACGGACATCCACCGGCAGATCAATGGCCGTGAAGACAAGAGTAGCGTGGACTTGCTCCAAGGGGATCCCGAAGACTTGGGCGGCCGCGCTACGGTACGCCGCCATTTGCGGTCGATAGTATTCGACGTGGGCTGCCACATCCGCATCGGTCGCAGCGTCGGAGCCCTGGCCGCGAACGGCATCGCCCCCCCGCGCAATCGCGTCGGTCTTGAAGTCAATAACCTCGATCGAGTGCATGCGGCCGCCCGCGTGGAGCTGCACACAGCGATCGATCGCTCCCGTAAGAATCGCCCCATTTTCTTCGCGGATGGCGAACGCACGTTCGGTTTCAACCGTTGCCGACAGCGAATCGAATGCCAATGCACCCGGTGGGAGTCTCTCCGCCGCCCGGACCACGTATGCCGCCCGGTTCAAAAGTGCCCCGAGACGAGGCTGCTGGACGATTTGATGCAGCTGGGCAATCGCGGAGCGCCACAGCTTTGGATCGTTGCAGCGGGGTCGAAGCTGTTCCAGACTCTGTTCGTTCCAGGCGTCCGGACCATCCAGCCACTGGATTTGAGCGAGCATCGCGTGCAGTAAGGCGCCGCGAGTCAGCGCGGGGCTGCCGAGCGGCCGAGTGAAAAGTTTTCCAGCGTTCCGTTCGACTGCGCCTTCGCGACGGGAGGGGGCGAGTCGCAGCGCCGGGCGGTCGGCATTGGGGGAGCCGGC
>JBGSLW010000321.1:0-10350 GCA_041740495.1 Pirellulaceae bacterium | reverse complement strand
GACCGGAAACCGAGGCTAGCGCCTATCGGCTGATTTAACCGGAAACCGAGGCTAGCGCCTATCGGCTGATTTAACCGGAAACCGAGGCTAGCGCCTATCGGCTGATTTAACCGGAAACCGAGGCTAGCGCCTATCGGCTGATTTGGCCGGAAACCGCGGCTAGCGCCGTTCGGCTGATTTAGTAAACTCCTAATTGGCCCGAACGCCTTCGATAATCCCCCTCTCACGCACCCTTCATGTCCAAACTTCCTCGCCGCATTGCGATCACCGGCGTCGGCCTGATCTCGCCGATCGGCAACGACCCGGCTACGGTCTGGCAGGCGCTGGCCGGCCAACGCAGCGGGGTCCGGCCATTGCAGGGGCTCCCGATCGAGCAGCTCGGGACGCGAGTCGGGGCTCAGGCCCTCGATTTCACCGGCGAGATCGGCGACTTTGGACCGCTGGATAAGCTGGCGCAGCGCGCGATCAAGAAGGGGCTGAAGTTGATGTGTCGCGAGATCCAGATGGGCGTTGCGTCCGCCCAACTGGCGCTCCACGACGGGCGGCTCGATTTGAACGGACTCGATCGCGATCGGATCGGAACGATGTTCGGGTCCGACTATATCATGACGCTCCCGGACGAGTTCACCGCGGGGATCAAAGCCTGCCTCGACCAGCAGGGCAAGTTTCAGTTTTCCCAATGGGGGGAAGTCGGACGACCGCAAGTCGAACCGCTCTGGCTACTGAAATACCTCCCCAACATGCCCGCCAGCCATGTGGCGATCTACAACGACCTCCGCGGACCGAGCAATTCGGTTACCGTCCGCGAGGCGTCGTCCAACTTGTCGATCGCCGAGGCCGCTACGACGATCGGCCGCGGCGCGGCCGATGTGATGGTCGCCGGCGCCACGGGAACGCGAGTCCACGCGGTGCGGACGATCCATGTCTGCCTGCAAGAACAAGTCGCCCCCGGCAGCGACGATCCAGAACGGGATGCTCGGCCGTTCGATTGCGACCGCACCGGGCTGGTGATCGGCGAAGGGGCTGGAACGGTGATCGTCGAAGCGCTGGACCACGCGACGGCTCGCGGGGCGCCGCTCTACGGCGAAATCGTGGGATACGGCTCTAGTTGTGCGGCGAATCGCGCTGGTCAAGCCGACTTCGAACGGGCGCTGCACCATGTGATCGGCCAAGCCTTGTCCACCGCGGAAATGCAGCCGGGCGAGATCGGGCATATTCACGCGCATGGACTGGGGACCACCGTCTGCGATGTCGCCGAAGCCCGCGCCATCGCCCGCTGGTTCGGGCGGACCACTCCGGTCACCACCGCCAAGAGCTTCTTCGGCAACCTGGGCGCCGGCGGCGGGTTGGTCGAATTGATCACCAGTCTTTTGGCACTACGCGAACAGCAGCTTTTTCCGATTCTCAACCTGGATCAGCTCGATCCCGCCTGCGAGATTAACGCCATCCGCGAGTCCTATTCGCCAGGTCGGTCGGTATTGAATCTCAACATCACCCCCCAAGGCCAAGCCAGCGCGCTCATCGTGCAAAGCCTCTAAGTCTGTTTGGAGCTGAGGATTTTCTGGCACGCGGGTCGGGCGTCAGTTTGATCTGCCTTGGATGTCGGGTATGGATAATCCACGACAAATCTTTCGAGCCAATTTGTCGCTAATCTCAGTGTGCCGCGGAACAGCTTCGATTTCACCCGTTTGCGGATTGGTCCAGATCGAATGGGAGCCACCTTCGCGTTTAAGATAGCACCCATGTTTTCGCAAATGCTTCAGCAACGCAGTACGCTTCATTCGACAGTGACGATATCGTGTTCCGCATCTTCGGGCGCGCCGCGTAATCCGTCTTCCAGGCGATCGCGGAGGATCAATGCAATCGCCTGGGCGAGGTTTTGTTTGCAAGCATCCCGAGTACGACCCTGCCCATTTGCCCCTGGTATCTCGGGACACCAGGCGATGAACCAGTCCTGATCTTTTTCTATTACTGCAGTAAATTCATGCTTCACGAGCCGTCTCCCGTCGTTGTGCACATAACGGAGTCATTCTAAAGGCTGCTTAGGCGAAATCAACGTATCGGTCGAACGCAGTCGTTCCCATCGTGACCTTCGCCTGTTGTCCTACGTCACCCTCCCGTCGGTTGTTGGATGGGCCGCACGATGCGGCCGGCGAGGGCCCTTTGACAGTTTGCGATTATCGCATCACTGCCCCCACCGAGCCCGCCTCGGTGGAGCGACGGTCTGACAACTATGAACGCGATCGCCAACCCAAATTCACCCTCCCGCGGATCGTGAGGTTTTCCATGAGTCCGCGGGAGTCGCTCGAGGTACTTCCCGCCCACGACTCATCGATTCCCCAGCACATCTCGCGCGCCGCCTTTCCCACGGGACATTGCGACCCTCTTGGGCACATGCCGCGATGGAACGAAGTTGTTCGGCCGTTGATCTATTTATCCCTGGGGTAAGATGCGGAGCCCCTTGCCTTCCTTCAGGTTCCCAAGCTCATTTTTCACGCGAAATTCGGGCCAAAACGCGCGATATTTCCCAGCCGAAAAAGTTCGCCATTTCTTTGGAGTTTTCCAATTTTTTTCTTGCCCCCCCCCCGAGCATGTATAAGTACGCTTTGAGGGAGGGTGCCCCTTGGCGGACGCCTCCCACGCAAACGAGTTGCGATCCCTGGACTGTGCTACCAATCTCGATACGAGAGATGTTATGGGGATTCGATCATTCGGCGCGGACTCGTCCCGCTTCAAAGTGTTTGTCTGCATGGGCATCGGCTGCCTGTTGGCATCTGCCGGATTCTTGAAGCTGATCGATGCGCTCGATCCAGACTGGAGAGGATTGCTCGTAAATCTACTCGGCCCGAATTGGTTGCTGACGATCGGCGTCTTGGAAATCTATTTTGGCGCCCGTCTCTTAGTGCACCCACGATGCGTTTGGACTTGGGTTTTTGTAACGTGTCTTCAATTTCATGAAACAGCGAAACGAGCAGCGATCATGCCGCCAACGGGGCGTTCGGTTCCGCGTGGCGGATTTTTCGATTGTGGCTAGGGAAGAATCGTTGCGCACGCAAGAACTCAATTTGCGCTCCGTGGTGACTATTGTAGTTATTTCAAGCCTTGCGTTCACAAACCAGTGTATTGCTAACCAAGACGACTTTGAGCACGTGTTATCAAACTGGGCGATGGTCCGGCAGCGAATGGAGCAATCGTTTGAGTGTCAATACGAGGTTCGCGAGGTGATGGCCGGTGGGCCGCAACAGGAAGTTTTTTCGAAACAGATTAACAAGCTTGCCGGAGACGGGTTTTTGGAGATCATCGACCACGGTTCGAGGTCGAACGGTCAGGTCTGGGGCCGGAATCGTGACTACACTTATCAATTGTTGCGAAACGGACCACAATTGCCCTGGTTCCTTGCGGAATACACGGACCCGACGCTCGGAACTGCCGGTGCTAAACTAATCGGGCATTTAACGGAAATTGAGCGATGGCGATATCTATTTCCTTGGGAACCAGTGGCCTGGACCTCATTCTTGCAAGTTGTCGCCACGGCGCCTGCATCTCAGGTGACGATGGCTTCCGAAACCAATGCAGGAGTGAAAACGGTGAAGCTCGTGGCGGACCTTCCGGAACGCGGGTTGAAAATTGGGCTTCGGCTCGATCCGGAAAACTCGTTTTTGCCTGTCGCGTCAGAGGTCGAAACCCCAGATATGCGAATTGCCACCGAATACTCCGACTGGCGGCCAGTTGAAGGCCTGGGGGTTCCATTTCAAGTCGTCTCGCGCACGGCCTACACGAATCGTAACGCCGATGCAACCTCTTTCACGACTGTAACCAGCGTTTCGTTTGAGCGCCTGCCAAGCAGCGATTTTCGACTCCCGGCGTTCGGAATTCCAGAGCCTCACCCCGAGCGTTATCGGAGCAATCGCATTGCGTTGTGGGTAGCCATTATTGGCCTGATTGGCGCCGTTGGCGGGCTCATTTGGCGGCGGGCGCGCGGGTCAAAAGGTTGAGACAGAGAATGTTGCGCCACAGTTATAGAAAATGCCTAGGTTGGACATTGACGGAGTTGCTCGTTGTTATCGGGATCCTCGCAATCCTCACCGGTGTGTCGCTTCCGGCGGTCCAGGCAGTGCGCGTGAGCGCTCAGCGGACAAACTGTGCGGATCGAGTCCGACAAATCGGGCTGGCGGTCACCAACTACGAAGCGGGTTTTCAGCGATTCCCAATGGGAAATCAGCCGGTTGGCTCTGGCTCGGCAGATTTGCGCAGTTGGCTGGCGCTGCTGTTGCCATTTGTTGAAGAGACGGCCCTTCACGAGATTTCTCAGATCGAGCTTGCCGCCGGGCTACACCCCATGTCTCACATGGCGATGCATCTGCCGATCCTTACATATGGATGTCCAACGGATCGAAGGACCGGCGAATCTCAGATTACGCATGGCGATTTTGTGGTGGGACTGACAAGCTACGTAGGAGTTTCCGGGATTGACCGTACACAAACCAATGGCGTGTTCATTCCCGGGCGAGCCGTTCGAGCCGGCGAAGTGCTCGACGGTTTGTCCAATACACTGATGATCGGCGAACGCCCCCCCAGCCCGGATAATTGGTATGGGTTTTGGTATTCCGGGCTCGGGCAAGATGGTACCGGGATCACCGATATGATCATGGGTGTCCGCGAAACCATTTTGCAAAACCAGTATGCCCAGGATTGTCCGGTCGGACCGTACCGCTTTGGTCCGGGGCAATTTGAGAATATGTGCGACGCTTTTCACTACTGGAGTCCGCATCCCGGCGGTGCGAACTTTGCGTTTTGCGATGGGAGTGTCAAATTCCTGTCCTACGATGCGGACGCGATCTTGCCCGCGTTGGCTACTCGGGCAGGTAGGGAGCCGGCCATGGAGTAGCTGCGGCCGTACCCGTTCTGCCGGGGGGCTGACGCATTTTTCGGCTGGAAAGGGGATGCTCGGTCTCTCCCAACGATCAACGTGGACATCTTGCGATCAGGTCCCGGAGGTCCGAGAATATCTCGCAACGATGAGCAATTCGGCTCGTTCGACCCCCGCTTCCTGAAAGGGATCCGCAATGTTGAAGTCGCGTTGGAAGCTTGGTCGCGTCTGGCTTCACGGCAGTTTGGTGTGCGCGGTTTGCTGGTCCTCAGCGCTGGCGGTGGGAACGGCTTCTGCCCAACAGCGTTCGCTACGGAGCTCGCTGGACCTGGTCCCCGCCGATACGGCGTTTTACTGGTCGTCGATGAACCACGCCGCGATCTGGGATGCCGTCATCGGCAGCGAAGCTTACCGGCAAACGCAGAAGACGCCGCTGGCGGTCAAGCTGCGGAACGGATATCGCCGCGGCCGCTCGCGGGGGTGGGAGATCTTCGGCGAGAACCCGCTGCGGTATTACCTGGAGGGCTGGGCCAACTCGATCGATAGCCCCGGCGGGCAAATCGCCATGCCGTACATCAAACAGATTCTCGGCAGCGAAGTCTTCATCTACGGCGACCACCGCTGGCTCGAGTGGCGGGCGGCGATCAATGCGGTCTACAGCGAGCTCGCTCCGCTGATGGCCGAAATGCAGGAAGGGGGCGAAATCGACGAACGACTGATCTGGCCGGTGGTACAGCGGCAGTTCGGACAGCTCGCCGCACCCACGGTCGTGGTCGGCGCGTTCGTGGAAGAGCCCGAGGCCTTTCAGGGACTGTTGGATCTGGCGGCCAATGGATTGGCGCAAGGCCTGGCCCAAGTCCCCCCCGAATTTCAGTTTCTGGCCGATGGCTTTTCGGTCGAGCGCGGCGAAGGAAAGCTGGTGCTGACTTGGAACATCCGGGGAGACGATATTCCCTGGGAGGTGCTGCGCGATACGCCCGACCTCCGGAATTCCGTGCCGACGATCCAGCAGTTGTGCCGCGGAAAGACGGTGGGCTTTGCCTTCGGCATCCAAGGGAATCTGCTGTTCGTATCGTTGGGAGAAAACAACGACCATCAACGCAAGTTCGGGGCTGGTCCGCTGCTGGTCGACTTGCCTCCCTTGCAGCCGGTGAAACAGGCCCTGGCCGACGGCGCCAAATTGACCGGAGTCAGCTACCTCTCGGCCCAAACGGTCGCCGCAAACCGGGATTTTCGGGGGACGTTCGGGTTGGTGCCGCTGATGGTCAAGCAGATGTTGCGCGACTCGGAATTTTCGCAGGTCTCGCCCGCGACACAGCAAGAGTTAGTCGCGGAACTTCGCACTGCGGTCCAAGACTTGGAAATCGAATTGAGCCAAGGCGCGGACCGCGCCGGCGCCTACTTGAGCTATTCATTCCTGCAGCCGGAGGGGATCGAGGGCTTTGTTCTGGATTACAGCCAGCCCGAGTTCACTCCGTCCGCCGAGCCCCTGGCGGTGTTGTCGCACGTCGGGCCGGCCCCAGCGCTCGCCGTGCTGGAACGATCTCGCGGATTGCAGCAGCAATACGACGCTTGGCGTCCCTGGATCGAACGGGGTTTTCGGATAGTGGAGGAGTTTGGTCCCGAGTTCGCCCCTAACTCCACAGATGCACAGTTCGCTCAAGAGATGTTGGCTCGAGTCGAATTGTTAGGTGCGCGTCTGGACAAGGTGCTGCGCAATTCCCTGGTTCCACAGATCGACGGCCGGTCGTTGGCGGTGGTCGTCGAATTGAACCAGAAGAAAACGTCCTGGTTTCGGGACATGCCGGAGCTGGCACGCGAAGTTCCGTTGCCGGGGGTCGCGATCGCCATCGAATTCGAAGATCGACAGGCGATCGAAGCGTTGGGCACCGAGCTGCTGGCGTTTGCCGATTCGGTGGTAGCCATGGTGCGCGAAGTCCATCCGGAGCTCCCCCCAGAATTCAAGTTGCCTCAAGCAACGGTGGAGTCCAGCGGGGACTCGGCCATGTACGCCTATCCCTTGCCGCCGGAAGCCGGCGTGTCGGAGGCAATCGCCCCGCATGCTCGCGTCGCCGATCGGTTCTTGTTCCTGGGCTACTTGCCCGAGCAAACCGCCGAGCTCTCGGCGAAGAATTCGGCTCAGTTTTTTGGTCCGGCGGCGGAACCGGACGGGGCGCATGGACTGGCGTTCCTCGATGTCCCGCAATGGGTCGACGCCGCAGCGGCATGGCTCGAGTATGGCTTTGCGGCCGCCGATGCCCAAGGACAGTCCGTCGAGATTGCCGGCGGCGGTCAGGACCCGCTCCTGGACATGAGCCACGACGAGATCGAACAGACGTTAGGCGCATGGCTGCAATTCTTCAAATGCTGCCGCGGCTATTCGGCCCGCAGCGATATCGTCGACGGCGTCCAACGCACGCATTTTCTCTGGCGCTTCGAAGATCTCCCCGCCAGCAGCGAGAAGTAGGCGAGAGGCTGAAGGCTGAAGGCTGGAGGCTGAAGGCGGAAGGCGGAAGGCGGTGGGCGGTGGGCGGTGGGCGGAAGGCGGTGGCCGGAACGCGGTGGGCTGAAGGCTGAAGGCGGTGGGCTGAAGGCTGAAGGCTGGAGGCTGGAGGCTGGAGGAAGCGGTAGGCCGGAAAAAAGCTTCGCAGTTCCGGCTGAGTCGTTCGTTGGTAGTACGCCGGCCTTTGTAGGCCGGCGACACTTGCACCCACCCTGAGCCTACGTCGCTTGCTGCCTTTCTTCTTTCCTGCTTCTCTTCTTCCCTGCGTCTCCGCATCTCTGCGGGAGTCAACTCTTCGACGTTTCGTCACGCGAACAGTTGAGGACAACTGTTCTACTAGGCACGCCGCCCTCGCTCGTTGAACGTCCGCCCCAGGCGTGCGGGTGGGGGAATCAGCCACAAAAAGCACAGAACGCACAAGAAGCTGACTTGGAGTTGGATTTCCAAGTCCAACTCCAACTCTTACTCGTACTCGTACTCCTTCTCGTACTCGTACTCGTACTCGTACTCGCTTCCTTATTGCCGTATTAAAAACTGATAACACTGATCTGAGGATCTCCGGCAGAGGTTTCGCCCGTTGATTTCTCTATCCGAATCTTCCAAAAAACGCCGGGGAGTCGATCCGAGTACGAGTACGAGTACGAGTAGGAGTACGAGTAGGAGTACGAGTAGGAAGGGGAGTTCGTCCACATCGCGGCTACCGGCACCAACTGTCCAACCCACAAGACTGCCGAATTTCGGCATTCTCGAGCGGCCGAATTGACCAGAATACGAAATTGGTCATAATTCAGATCGATGACCACCCTGGCACAAACTTCCGATGTCCGCGACCGGCTGCTGGACGCCACCGACCGGCTCCTGGCTCGCTACGGCTATCGCAAAATGACGATCGAAGACCTGGCCCGCGAAGTTGGGATCGGCAAAGGGAGCGTCTACCTCCACTTTCCCAGTAAGGAAGCGCTGGTCCTGGCCCATATCGACCGGATCGTCGCACGCGTGGTCGCCGAATTGCAGCGAATCGCTGCCAGCGACGCCCCGCCGCGCGACCAGATCCGCGACATGCTGTTGGCTCGAGTCCTCATCCGCTTCGATGCCGTGCAGCACTACTCGGAGAGCATCGACGAATTGCTGGGGGTGTTGCGAAAAAAAGTGATCGAACGGCGGAAGACGTATTTCGCCGAAGAGGCCCGAGTTCTCGCCACGGCGATTCGCGCGGGGCAGGCTCAGGGAACATTTCGCAGTGGCAAGCCGCTGGGCCTAGCGGCGGCCCTGGTCACTGCCACCAACGCGTTGCTTCCGGCCAGCCTCTCCACGCAAGAGCTGGGAGAGCGGGCGGAGGTCCGGCGGAAGGCATTGGCGGTCGCCGAGTTGATGCTGGGCGGCTTGAAAATATCTTGATCCAGGGCACGCCGATCGCTCGGAGCGAAACCGCTCCGGCCGACGGACCCTGGGACCTATTTCATCGAAGTCCTTCAATAACTTCAGGTGTTCCATGAACCGATTCTTCAGCGCAACTGCATTTCTGCTCTCCGTTGGCCTGGCAATTGCCGCCTGTTCAACCCAGACGTTGTCCGCGCAGGCTGGCCCGCACGGCCCCGACGGGCCAGTCGATGAAACCGCCAAGTCCGCCGTGTTCGACTCGATCTTTCAACATTTGAACCAAACCTACGTCTTCCCCGAGACCGCCAAACACATGGAGGCGTACATCCGCGATCAAGTCGCCGCGGGCGCCTATGAAAAGATCACCAGCGGGCAGGCGTTTGCCCAGAAACTCTCCGACGACCTGCAATCGGTCAGCAAGGACAAGCATCTCAACGTGAGGTACTCGCACGAGACGCTGCCGCAGCGGAGCGACGCGGGTCAACCGACCGCCGAAGAAATGGAGAACCAGCAGCGCTGGTTACGGCAAACGAATTTCGGCTTTCAGAAAGTCGAACGGCTCCCCGGAAATGTCGGCTACATCGATCTCCGTGGCTTCATGGGCCCCGAGTTGGGGAAGGAGACGGTCGCAGCGGCCATGAACTTCGTCGCCCACACCGATGCCTTGATCTTCGACTTGCGAAAGAACGGCGGCGGCGATCCCGAAATGGTCGCCCTGATCAGCTCGTACTTGTTCGGCGAGGAAAAAGTCCACCTCAACGATTTGTATTGGCGGAAGGAGGATCGAACCGACCAGTTCTGGACGGCGCCGGAAAAAGTCAGCGGGGCGCGGTATGCGGACAAAGATATTTATGTGCTCACCAGCAATCGGACATTTTCCGCTGGGGAAGAGTTCACGTACAACCTGCAGAATCTGCAGCGGGCCACGATCGTGGGGGAGACCACCGGCGGGGGAGCGCATCCGGGAGATATGGTGCGGTTGCACGATCACTTCCGCGCATTTATCCCCAGCGGGCGGGCGATCAACCCGGTCAGCAAGACGAATTGGGAGGGGACCGGCGTGAAGCCCGACGTTCCGGTCGCGCAGGAAATCGCCTTGGAGACGGCGTATCTTCAGATCCTGGCGAAGAAACTAGCTGCCGCAGCGGACGAAGAAGAACGGAGTGAACTGCAGGGGTTGATCGACAAGACCAACCAAGAGATTGCGGCGAAATCAGTCGGGAATGGGGAGAAGAAGGAATAGGATTTCTGCGTCAGCTTTGAAACTTGAAACTTGAAATGCAAACCGCGCAACCTCCTGTGGCGGGCCGTTCGACAGAGGAGCTCGACCGGGCCGGAGGCATTGGCCACAAGACGCACAAAAAACACAAAAGGAAGAAGGTGGAATTTTGTGCGTTTTGTGCATTTTCGTGGCTAAATGCCAGTTCACCGAATGCCGGTTCAACGCGCAACCTCCTGTGGCTGGCCGTTCGACAGAGGAGCTCGACCGGGCCGAGGGCATTGGCCACAAGACGCACAAAAAACACAAAAGGAAGAAGGTGGAATTTTGTGCGTTTTGTGCATTTTCGTGGCTAAATGCCAGTTCACCGAATGCCGG
>JBGSLW010000320.1:0-2441 GCA_041740495.1 Pirellulaceae bacterium | reverse complement strand
AATCGCTCAACGCGATGTACCATGCCCGCATCCGATACCCGGAAACTAGCCAAGGGGCCTAGAAGCGGTTTCAAGGGGTACAGGGTCGACGCGTGAACCGGATTGAGATCGCCAACCGACAGACGCAGCCGATCCCGCGGGTTTGGATCCGCCGCGCCGTGGAAGGCACACTCGCGACGGGCCGATTTCGCAACGCCGAAATCAGTGTGGCGGTCGTCGGCGACGGCGAAATGCGGAGGCTCAATCGAGAATACTTGGGGCATGATTACACCACCGACGTATTGAGTTTCCCTCTCCGCAGGGAGGTGCGGGCGGGCGAATTGGTCGGGGAAATCATCGTCTGCCGGCCGGTCGCGCTGCGAACGGCCCGCGCGATCGGCTGGGCGCCCCGCTGGGAGTTGTTGCTGTACGTCGTCCACGGCACACTCCATTTGCTGGGGCACGACGACAAATCCCCCTCCGCGCAACGCAAAATGCAAGCCGCAGAGGATTCTGTATTCCGCGCGCTGCACCTGCCCATCCCGCCGCGCGGCGATTAGTCTTTGTCCCCAAACGCAGTTCCGCGTCCAATTGAATTCAGCCGCATGGCGCTAGCCAGCGGTTTCACGGCGCCGGGTTCCAAGAAACCGCAGGCCGGCGCCAGACGGCCGCGTGGGTCGACCCGCGCGAACCACTCGGCCAATCAACATCGGAAATCTGGCGGAAGAACGCCTCTGTCCAAATAGCCCATCGCGGAATTGCGGTTGTACACGGTCGCGATTTCCACTATTGTCCCGCGCATTTTTCGCTCGCCGGTCCGTCGACACATGGAAGGAGTCTGCCGTGGTCTCGAGAATCATGCGCTACCCGAGTCTACTGGTGTTTGGCGTGGCGGCCCTGGTGATGTTCGTCGATCTCGGTGGAGCGAAGCTCTGGGATCGTGACGAGCCGCGGAACGCCGGCTGCGCGCGGGAAATGCTGGCGCGAGGGGACTGGGTCGTTCCGCTGTTCAACGATGAATTGCGCCCGCAGAAGCCGGTGCTTCTATATTGGGTGATGATGGCGGCGTACAGCGCCTTCGGCGTGTCGGAATGGTCGGCCCGGGCGGGATCGGCACTGTTTGCCGTCGGCGCCTGCTTGCTGACTTACGGAATTGGACGGCGGTTGTTTGACGTGCGCGTCGGGACTTTAGCCGGAATCATCCTGGCGACCAGTATCATGTTCACGGTGGCGGGTCGGGCGGCGACCCCCGATTCGCTGTTGATCTTCTTTCAAACCGCGGCGATTGCCGTCTACGTCTGGGGCTCGCCCGGGTTCGCCCCGCATCGGGATGTCGCGGTCGATCCGAATCGCGATTTTTTTCCCCGTTCGATAGGTGGGATCGCCTTGTTCTACGGGCTGCTAGGTGCGGGGGTCTTGGCCAAAGGAGCGATCGCTGTCGTGATGCCCGCACTGATCGTCGGCTTGCATTTGCTGTACGTCCGACTGCCGACGAGCGTGAGCTCCGCATCGCAAAGCATGTACACGTGTACAGTATCAACGATTGGCGGAATGTTTCGCCCGCGGCATCTCTGGCGGTCGGTGCAAGTGGTTCGGCCGCTGTTCGGTGCGCTGGTGGTCGTGGCCATCGCCGCCCCCTGGTTTGTGGCGGTCGGTCTGCGGACCGAAGGGGACTTTCCACGCCTGTTCTTCGGGCAGGAGCATTGGGGCCGGGCCACGCAGGCGTTCGAGAATCACCGCGGCGGGCTATGGTATTATCCGCTGGCCGTGTCGCTCGGGTTCTTTCCTTGGTCGGTCTTCCTGATTCCGACTTTGTGGGGCGTCGGTCGTGCCTGGCGCATCGAACCGGGGCGGGCGGCCGCGCTGGCCTTGTTGGTGGCGTGGGTGGCTTGTCAGATCGGAGTGTTTTCGCTGGTGGCCACGAAGTTGCCGAGTTACGTGACGCCGTGCTATCCGGCGCTGGCTCTCATGGTCTCCGCGGGGCTGATCGCCCTGGGTTCGAAGCAACCCTGGGCCTCCAGGGTTTGGTACGACTGGTCTTTGGTTGGACTGGGTCTTTCAGGAGTAACGCTCTTGGTGGCCGCTGGCGTGTTGGTCTGGAAATTTCTCCCCGGACACTACAACTTGTTGCTGCTGGGGGTCGTCTGGTTGGAGGTGTCGGTCTTGGCGTATTTGATGTTTCGCGGCGATCGCCCGGCCTGGGGGGTGCAATTGTTGGCGGGAAGTTCGGTCTTGGCTGCCTTATTTACCTTCGGAGTTTTGCCGCGTCAGATCAGTGCTCAACGCCAATTGGAGGGAGTGCTGGCGGAGGTCTCTGAGCAGTATGGTCATCCTCCGCTGGCGACGTTCCGCTGCCTGGAATCGAGCTGGATCTATTACGCAGGTGGACCGATTTGGGAGTTGGCCGAATCGCCGGCGGGGGGAGGCGCCCTGACGCGCGCGCAGGCGTGGTCGCCCAAGCC
>JBGSLW010000319.1:0-12099 GCA_041740495.1 Pirellulaceae bacterium | reverse complement strand
GACGCAGGGGGCCAACCTCCGCCAACGGCCGGGGCTCCAACGGCCAAGGCTCCGTCGGCCCGGACCCCTACCGCCCGGACCCCAACCGCAAGGTCGCTGTGGAGAGCTCATCCGCAACAGCAGGACGAACCCAACCACCGTTACCCTAAGCATCCAATCGAACAAACGTGAAACCATCGCGGCAAAATCGAGATGGGGAATCAAACCAGCCACACACTTGAAGCAATTTCTGGGTTGCTTCGAATACAATTCATAACGTGGATCGCTCAACCACGAGCGCCCCGCCGCCGTATGTTATCAAAACCACGATCGACTGCCAACTATCGACCTTCCGCTGCTTGACACCAAGGCCCATGAATTGCGATTCAGTCTGTGATCGCCAACCAGCGGCAGGTGCGGCCGCCGAATGTCTGGCCGAAATCTGGCCGCAGGTCGCCGCCATTTGGTCGCCGGCGAATCTGCAGTTTCGCACGGTGCTCGCCGTGTCGGGCGGGGCCGATAGTGTGGCTCTGGCTCGTCTGGCAGGCGAATTTGTTCGGCGAGGGCTCGCAGCCAGTCATCGGTTCTCGATCGTCCACGTGCACCACGGTTTGCGTGGGAAAGAAGCCGATCGCGATGCCGAGTTCGTCGCCGATCTCGCCACGGATCTTGGATTTGATTGCTCGATTCTGCAGATTCCACCAGAACAGCTCCCCCAAGTCGACCCGCAGGAAGAACGCCGGGACGCCCCCTCGCGGCAGGGACAAGGCCTGGAAGGCTGGCTCCGCCGAATCCGCTATCGACTGTTGGTCCGGCGGGCAAACGAACTCGGGGCCCGGTTCATTGCCACGGCCCATCACCAGGATGATCACATCGAAACGGTGCTGCTGCGGATCTTGCGCGGAACCGGCGTACGAGGGCTGGTGGGAATTCCGCAAATCCGGCGACTCACACCCGAAATCAGCCTGGTTCGCCCGTTGTTGCAGATGAGGCGCCGCCAGATCGAATCGTTGCTGGCGGCCTGGCAAATCGACTTCCGCCACGATGCATCGAATGAAGATCCCCGCTTCGCCCGAAACCGTGTGCGGAGGTTGCTCCCCCACCTCCGCGAACAATTCGGCTGGCCGATCGACGAGGTCCTGGCGAACCTGGCGACCCAAGCCGCGGACCTGACGGAATTGCTGGAGCGACAGACTGCAGTTTTGCAGGCGCGGACGATCTCGCTCCCGCGTGGCGTGGCGATCGATCGAGCTGGCCTGGCGGATTACTCGATGAGCGAACTGGTGCATTACCTGCAAGGCGTCTGGCTGAGGCAGGAGTGGCCTCAGCAGGCGATGAACTATGCGACGTGGAGGCGGTTGGCCGAGTGGCTCAGGGAACCCTCGAGCCAGGTCATTCAGATGTTGCCCGGGGGGATTCGCGCGGAAAATGTTGATGGCATGGCACGGATCACCACCGAACGTTTCGATGTTGAACCCTCCGCCGCAGTTGAATCCGGATGGAGGGCACACCGTTCGCGGTAGGCCGGAACAAGTCTTTGCGGTTTCGGCAATCCACCGGCATCCACTCGACTTGGCCGTGACCTAGGCGGGTTTTGTCTCGGTGCGGATAGCCAATTCGCGAAGTTGCGCTTCGTCGACGACATTGGGCGCTGCGGTCATCAGGTCCATGGCCCGTTGGTTCTTGGGAAACGCGATGCAATCGCGAATGTTGTCCAGACCGCCGAAGAGCATCACGATCCGGTCGACACCCAGGGCGATTCCGCCGTGGGGAGGTGCTCCAAAACGGAGGGCGTCGAGTAGAAAGCCGAACCGCGCTTTGGCCTCCGTCGGGGACATTCCCAATAGCCCGAAGACCGTCTGTTGCACGGCATTCTGGTGGATCCGGATCGTACCGCCGCCGCATTCGAATCCGTTGACGATCAGGTCGTAGGCTTTGGCGCGAGCCGCCTTCGGTTCGTCGACAAGCCGCGGCAGGTCCTGATCGCGCGGCGCGGTGAACGGATGGTGCATTGCCGCCCATCGCGAGTTTTCCGGGTCGTAGTCGAACATGGGGAACTCGACCACCCAAGAAAAATGCATCTGCTGCGGATCATAGAGTTTCAACTCGGCGGCCACGGTTTTCCGCAACCCGTGGAGGGCGCGGCACGTCACTTCCCAGGTGTCCGCGACGAACAGCAGGACATCGCCCGGCGCAGCTTGCATCCGCTCCGCCCATTGGGCCAGGTGGGCGTCGCTAAAGTTCTTGGCGATCGAGCCGGTCAGTTTTCCGTCGGCATCGACTTTGAACCAAGCCAAACCTTTGGCCCCAAAGTCTTCTTGGACGTAGGTCGTGAGCTGATCGATTTTCTTTCGAGTGAACGTCTCCGCGGCCCCCTTCACGTTGATCCCGCGCACGAAATTCCCGGCGGCGGCCACTCCGCGAAAAACTTGAAATTCCGACTGCGCCGCCAGGTCGGTGCAATCGACCAACTCCAAGCCGAATCGGAGGTCCGGCGCGTCGTGCCCGAATCGTCGCATCGCTTCGTCGTAGGTCATTCGGGGCAACGGCAACTTCAATTCGAGCCCCAGCAGGTCCCGAGCCAATCGCTGCATCAGGCCGTCGATGATCCCGATCACATCCTCGGCGTCGACGAATGACATTTCCAAATCGAGTTGGGTGAATTCGGGCTGCCGATCGGCGCGGAGATCTTCGTCGCGGAAACACTTGGCAACCTGGACGTAACGATCGTAACCGGCGATCATCATCAGCTGCTTGTAAAGCTGTGGCGATTGCGGGAGCGCGTAGAACGTCCCGGGATGGACGCGGCTGGGGACCAGGTAGTCGCGCGCCCCCTCGGGGGTGCTGCGACCCAGAATCGGGGTCTCGATTTCGACAAAGTCGTGCTCGTCGAAGTAGTCCCGCATCGTCTTCACGACGCGGTGCCGCAGCAGCAGCGTCCGTTGCATGTTGTCGCGGCGGAGGTCGATGTAGCGGTGTTGCAGCCGCAAGTCTTCGCCGGGGAGTTCGACTTGGCTGGGGGTAAACGGCGGGACATCGCTGCGGTTGAGAATCTCCAACTCCGCCACGTGCACTTCGATTTCCCCAGTCGGCATTTTCGGGTTGGTCTGGCCGGCGGGCCGCAGGCGAATGCTGCCGACCACCCGAATCACGTACTCAAAACGCAATTCGCGACCCAGTTCTCGCGCCGCCTCCGGACAATCGGGATCGAGTGTGATCTGGACTTTGCCGTAACGGTCGCGCAGGACCAGGAAAAGCGTCCCGCCGAAGTCTCGGATCAAGTCGACCCAGCCGCACAGCGCGACCGTCTGACCCGCGTGGGAGGCTCGCAATTCTCCACAAGTATGGCTGCGCAACATTCGGGGAACTCCTGGGATTCAAAGGGTCTGGCATTGTACCCCCGGCCGAAAAACTGCCAAGCTGCCCGGATTCGCGTTGCGGCTGTCGCTTGTCGTCATTGCCCTCTCGTCATTCCGGGCTGAGACCCGGAATCCATGGGTGGCAGGATGCTCACGCGCGTGGATTCCTGCCTCCGCAGGAATGACGGTAGAGTGCAGGAATGACGGTAGAGTGCAGGAATGACGGTAGAGTGCAGGAATGACGGTGGGGCGCAGGAATGACGGTGGGGCGCAGGAATGACGGTGGGGCGCAGGAATGACGGTGGGGCGCAGGAATGACGGTGGGGCGTTTGCGAAAAGACGAGCGCGTCCGACCCCTCGCGTTTCCGGGAGGGCAAATTCGAACTGTAAAACACAATCTATGGGGCGGCGAGCTGCACGATTTCAACCGCGACTGCAGCGGGTGAGGCGTCCTCCGGCAAATCCAGCATCCGGCATTCCGACAGACCGCGGAACCAAGTCTCTTGATGCCGGGCGAACCGTCGGGTCCGGACCAGAACCCGCTCGCGCGTCGTCGCCAGATCGGTGATGCCCAGCACGTGATCGATCACTTCCCGGTAGCCAACGGCTTGCATCGCCGTCGTACTGAGCTGCGGGAATCGCTCCAACAGCATGCGGGCTTCGTCGACCAGACCGGCGGCGAACATCGCGTCCACACGCTCTTCGATCCGGCGGTGCAGGACCTGCCGCGGGTGACGAATCGCGAACACGCGACATTCCTGGGCACTCGCCCCGAACTCGAACTCTTCCTGCCAATGGCTGATCGGTTTTCCGGTAAGTGTGTAGACCTCCAAGGCTCGGATGATGCGGCGTTTGTCGCGTGGATGCAGCTTGTGAGCGGCCAGTGGGTCGACTTGTTGCAGCCGTTGGTAGAGCGGCTCCAAGCCGACTTCGGCGACGTCGGCCTCGATCCGCTCCCGCAAATCCCAGTCCGCCGGAGGACCTCGGAAGATGCCGCGCAAGAGCGCCTTCAAGTACAACGCCGTTCCGCCGACGAACACGGCTTGCCGGCCGCGGGCTTGAATCTCGCGAATCGCCTGAATCGCCAGTTCGCGATACCGCGTGACGCTGAAGGACTCGGTCGGTTCCACCAGATCCAGGAGATGGTGCGGCACGCGCGCACGTTGCTCGGAGGTCGGCTTGGCGGTGCCAATATCCATCCCGCGGTAGATTGTCATCGAATCGAGCGCGATGATCTCGCCGCCGATCCGTTCGGCCAAGCAGATCCCCACTTCGGATTTGCCGCTGGCGGTGGCGCCTGTGACATACCAGCAACTGCGAGCCAGTCGGCGCTCCTCGTCCGGCGCGGATGGGATTGCGGTCATCGAAACGAATGCTCCGCTCCCGGAAAGGTACCGCGGCGGACTTCCTCCGACCAGGCCGCGACCCCCTTGCCGATGTCGGCTTGCAAGTCGGCAAAACGCTTCACAAAGCTGGGGACAAACCCGGTGGTCAGTCCCAACATATCGTGGCTCACCAGGACTTGGCCGTCGCATTCGGGACCCGCCCCAATGCCGATCGTGGGGATGGTCAAGGCTCGAGAGATCTCTCCGGCGATTTTCGCGGGAATGCACTCGAGGACGACGCCGAATGCGCCGGCCTGCTGGGCCGCTCGGGCATCATCCAACAATCGTTCTTCGTCGCGTTGGACTCGGTAGCCGCCCATCACATGCACGGATTGGGGCCGCAACCCGACATGCGCCATCACCGGAATGCCGGCGCCGACCAAGATCTCGATCAACGAGGCCTGCGCGGCCGTCCCCTCCAACTTGACCGCCTGGCAACCGGTCTGCTTCAAAATACGCGCTGCCGCGGTCAGACAATCGTGGGCTGCGACCGGATGAAGCGGGAACGGCAGATCGACCACCACCAACGCCCGACGAACCGCACGGCCTACCATCTCGGCATGGTACAGGATCTGCTCCATCGTGACCGGCAACGTCGAATCGTGACCTTGCACCACCATCCCCAGGCTGTCACCGACCAGAATCGAATCGACTCCGGCGTCGTCGAACAATCGCGCAAACGTATAGTCGTACGCGGTCAACATGGTGATCTTGCGACCAGCGGACTTGTTGCCGACAAACTTGGGGACCGTGACTCGTTCGGCTTTGGACATGGAGGCCGGGGAGGAGAGGGAAATCGTCGAGTGAATCCAACCCAAGGAGCAGGCAGCATTCTGCCCCGAAACAAGCGAATTCGCAAGCCAAGTCCCCTTTTGCGTCGCGAGGACGGGGACTAACGGTCCATCGCCCGCATGATCCAATGTACGTTGATCGGGGCGGCGGCGTCTTCGGCGGTGAGCGTCGGTTGAGCGTAACGCGTCGCTTTCGTTTGTCCCGGCATCTTGAACGAGTCACCTTTTTGCAGAATCGGCTTCGGTTCGAACATCGACCCGAATTGGTAGTCGCCGGCGACCTGGCAGGGGAACCACCGTCCGTTCCCCTGGCCGTCTTCCAGATAGAATTCGGGATAGGTGTGTTCCGGGACCCACACGGCCCGAGCGGGGATCCCCTTGGCGCGGCACAAAGCGATGAAGAGCCCGGTCATTTCTCCACAGTCCCCCCGCTTGGTCTCCAGGGCTTCCAGGCAGGAGCGGTTGGTCTCCTCGAATTGGTATTCGATCTCGTTTCGGACCCAGCGGTAGATGGCTTCGACTTGCTGCCACGCCGGTCGATCCGAGTCCGCAGCGAATTGCTGTTTGATCAGGTCGCGGATCGTGCGATGGGTGCTTTCGATTTGCGGGCTGGGCCGCAAATACTGCCGCACCGATTTCTCCCGGGCGCGTGAGAGCACCCAGGCGTTGGGGTCGGTCGGCCCGATCTGAGTCCGTTTGGTGATCGTGATCGGGAGGACGACGCGAGCGTACTCGCCGCCGGCTAACTTGGGGATTCGCACGACGGCGATCCGCGCGGTACCCAACTCCACCAGCTGGACGTCGACGGCGACGCCGGCTTGATCGGTCGCGGCGAGTTCCACGGTTTGCTCGGGCCAATCCTGCGGAATGGGGAACGCCGCCGTGATTCCGACCGCATCGGCAGTGGTCTTGAGCTCCAGGCCGAACTCCCACCGAGAGATCGTCTCCGATTCTTCCGGCCGTGGTGACGTTTCCTGCGGTCCTGCCCACCCTCCCCAGCAGGCCGCCCCATTGCCAGCGGCCACCAGCAGAAAAAAGAGAACGTTACCACGACAACGGCGAGGCATGGCTTACTTCGGTTTGAGCTCTGGTTCGAAAATCTGTCGCCGCATGAAACTGACCGAAGGACTTTCGGCTTGAGCGCGGGCCGGGCGAGACGTCTGGACCTTGGCTTTCTCCACGGCGAAACGAACCTGATTCTTGCTGCCGGGAATTTCAAAGTTGTCCCCCTTTTGCTCGATGATCACCGGTTTTGACAACGAGCCGAACTCGCGCGGGCCGGTAAACAGGCAGGGGTACCAACGTCCTTCCCCGGCTTCGTCGACCAGATAGAACTCGGCGTACTCCAAGCGATCGGCCCACACGATCCGAGCGGGAACCTTGAGGTTGCGGCAGAGCGCGACAAACAGATTGACGCGGTCCTCCCGCGGCCCTTTTCTCTTGTCCAGAATCTTGACCGAGCCGACAGCCTTGCCGGCGTCGAGTTCGATGTTGGCCAAGACCCAGTCGTACGCCGATTCGATCCGTTCCCAATCGTTGTGTCTTCCTTCGATCAACTCGGCCGCCAGCTTCTTGATCGCGGAGTTCTTCGGTTCGATCGACTCGCTGGAATTCAAATAGCGCTGCAGGGCTCGCTCCGGCTTTTCCGGTTTCGTGAGATACTGGGGGCGCGCAGGAGGCGGAAGGGGCGTCAACGTCACCGCAAACGTAATCGACAATTCGACTTTCTCGCCCACCGGTACCGCGGGAATCTGCACCGACAACCCCCTCAGTCCCGTGTCGATGTCCACCTGGCTATAGGCCAACCCGGGTGAAGCGGATTCGTCTCGAATCGATACCTGTTGCTCCGGCCAGTCGCCCGGGATCGGCAACATGGCTTCTCCCTTTTTGATCGGCAGCTTTGTTGGCTGAACCTCCAGTTCGACCTGCCAGAAAACCTGCTGGGGACTGGCCGCCGGATCCTGGATGGCCGTGGTTTGGCGCCCGCTGACCGCACCCTGCCCGGGCCAGCAACAGGTGACGAGCGCGATCGAGAACAATCGACCAGCCAACAACCCGGAATTTCGGCGAACGGTCATGCAGAGTTTCTCGGGGCGGGGGGGCGGGATGGAATTTCGATAGCCGACGACCACAAGGATCGTCGCCCCTACCCATCAAGATAATAGAAAACGAAGAAACGAGGGTCAAATCCGTCGTTTTTCGCCCGGTTTCGCCCCGACGTGGTTCGGCCGCCCGCCCGAATCATTCAACGCCGCCTCGTCCTCGACTTCGTCCTCGTCCGCCGCAAGGCGCAAGTCCGCAGTTTCCTTGCGCCATCTTTCCACCCACTCGTTTAACGCCAAGCCGGAGGCGCCGGCTTTGCGATTGCTGTTCAGCGCGAAGCCGGCGCCTTCGGCTTGGCGTTTCAGCGCGAAGCCGGCGCCTCCGGCTTGGCGTTAAACGAAGAAATTAAAAAACATTTGGGGGAGGAGGGGGCCAGACCACGATGTGTTGATACCAATGCCCGCCGCGAGGGAGAGGGTCATGGGAATGGCTCTACCTAGGACGCGGCAAGTTGCCCGAGTTCAAACCGTCGCTGCCCGGAACAACCGTCGTACCGGAGTAAGGATCCGTTCCCAGCTGAGTTCCACCTGGAATCACGAACTCGCCTTCCGGCGCCCCCCCTTGGATCGCGGTACCGTTCACGCAGTCGGGGCAGTCGGATGACCCGGGGTAGCTGACCCCATCGTATTCGTTGCACTGGTCCTTTTGGCCTCGGCCGAACCACGGAAGGCAGCTGTTGCACTCGCCACCGCGGAAGAATTGTCGGCAGGGTCCGTTCGCACAACCGGGTAGTACGACCAGTGAAATCCCCAAAATTGCAACCCAGATTTTTCTTCGCATGTGTTCACTCCCCTCGTCGACGCTCGTCGGGCGAAAAGGTTTTCTCGCTCCGGGCGTCGGCCAAAGGTACCCGCGCCGGTCACAGCGGCAAGCGAAATGGCGGTGCAATCCATCGTGCGGGCGGAAATGATGGGCGAACGAACGGGCTGTGGCGCGGACTCCTCTCAGCGAAACCTTGACGGTGAACCCAGTTGCACTGCTTGCACCTTCCGCGGGGCGCCCGGCAATTCCTGCGAAGCCATCCCCAAGCAAGATTCGAATATCGTTGCGTGGCGAGCCCTTGTCTCAAAGGCTCCCGCCGCCAATCGCTCGGTTGGCATCGTCACGCACTGCGGGATACGACTGCGGTGCAGATCGCGGAAAGGATTCTGCGCAGGGTACCAGGAAACATGTCATGCTGTTGTTGTTTATTACGGCCTGCCTGGCGCGGTTGGTCCAACTGTATCGGACCGATCTTCGCAGTAATGCTCCTCGTCGGGCTGGTTAGCCAGACGTTGGCCCAAGGGGTGGGCAGAACTCGGCTGGCGGCTCCGCACCAGGATCCCGCAGCGATCGTCTGCGCGCTGGGCGACTTGCCGAGGGCTCCCGGCGACGAAATCTGGCTCATCTCCAGCCGCGCCGCGGATCCGTGCCATCCCGACGCGGGACAGCTCGATTGCCGACGGTTTGACTGCGGAGAATTTCGCGAGGCGCCGCTACACGATCTGGTCCAGGGCCACCACACCGAGACCGGCAAAAAAACGATCGTGTACATCCATGGCAATCGCACCGATCTGGTATGGTCGATGGCCCGCGGTCTGCAGGTCTACGACCGCTTGTTCCACGAATGCACGCCGCACATTCCCGTGCGATACGTCATTTGGTCGTGGCCCGCCGATCCCCAGCCGCGAAAACTGCAGGAATACCACGAGAATTCGTGGCGGAGTATGCAGGAAGGGAATGTCCTGGCGACTTTCCTGGGAGAACTGGATGGTCCCCAGTCCGTGGGCCTGGTCGGCTATAGCTTGGGAGCACAGGCGCTGGTGAGCGGCCTGGAACAACAGCGGAATCGGAACGCAGCGTCGCAAATTCGCTACGACGTGGTGGCAATCGCACCAGCGTTGCAGCGTCCTTGGGTGTACGAGCCCAATCCGTTCGCCGGGGCAGGGGAACTGACCACGCAAATCACCCAGTTGCAAAATTCGCGCGACCGGGCGCTGCGGTTCCATCATGTGGCGGTGAAGCACCTTCCACCCGGTTGCTCCAACCTGGGACTCGCGGAACATCTGGAGGTTGCGTCCGCCGAACCCTGTCGGTTGGACGTCGGGCGCGATGTGGGGCGCGAACATAGCATCGTGCGGTACCTGGAGCCGGACTCGATTCGAACTCTCGTCCGCGATGCGGTGTTGGGAGTGGAAAACGAAATAGTCGTGGAAGGGAAAAGGGTTGAGTAGGAGAAGGTATTTGGAAGCACGAATCGGAGAACGGGTAGGCGAGGGAATGGGAGTTGGCGCCTATGGAAACGCCGAGTGGCGCGACGCTTCGCGTGGCGCCTCCGTGCGAATGTAACCGTTCACGAGCCCGGGGGGCCGTTACGTTGCCGCGAGCGATGCCAAAAGGGGAATCACCACGTTGGCGGTGAAGTCGACCAGGAAATGGGCCAGCATGTTGGCCCACAAGTTGCGTCGCCAGACGTAGAACATCGTGAGCATTCCGCCGAGGATGAACGAAATCAGAATGCCCGCGGGACCTTGGGGAAAGTGTAGCAAGGCAAAAGGAATCAAGGTCAGCAGGATCGCCAGGCGCGTGCTCCCGGTACTCGCTTCGATTCGCTCGAGCAAATAGCCTCGCATCATCAGCTCTTCGGCGACCCCCGCGCGGATCGTGATCAAGGTAATGGTACCCCAACCAAGTCGACTGAAGGCGGTGCTGTCGCCATAGGTCACGCCGCAGGCCTGCAGCACCAACATCGTCAGAATCGCTGCCGCCAGGCAGACAGCCGCCAAGGCAAATGCCCAGGCCGACGTGCTGACCCAGCGGCGAGGGCGAAGTCCAATCGACGCCAACGGCTGCCGCTCGATTCGCCGGACCACCCAAATGATCAAAGCCACCATCCCTAAGTTGATCAGTTCCCGCGCGATCACAGGTCCGTCGTCGAGCGGCTGGGGAAAGAGTCGGCTAAAGATCTGCCCATTCAGCACCAGGCCGAAGTAACTGAGGAGGTAGGCCAGCGCCACCCACAGGCGGCGATACGAGGTGACCGGAAGCGGATCGGTGAGACCGGCGGAATGGGTGTTCATGATGCCCCTTGGCGATAACGGTGTGGAGGTGGCGCGGGGGCCAGTAGGAAAGTGAACGACATCAATTGCCGTTTTTCGTCCAAGGCTTGCGGCGACGGCGCTCCCCGACTGAGGATCTGAGAGAGTTGGCCGAGCAGAGCATTGACCTGCGCCAGTTCGGCGGGACGCAGCCAGCCAGTGACGCGACCCGCCCACAGATCGCGTTTCCCTTCCTTCTGGGTTTCGGCGCGGTCTGGATACGCGAGCTCAAAATCGCGCTCACCGCAGCGCACGGCGGCTCGCACGATCCGTTGCATTTCGGGTTGCGTCCCCCGCCGGTATTTCAGCACCAGCCGCTTCGCGATCAGCGCATAACGAGCACTCCCTTGTCGGTCGTCCGGGTCCGCGGCGAGCTCCTCCACCAGGCCTACCTTCACGAGTCGTTTGACGTGGAAATAGAGTGCATCCGCGGGTCGACCCAGCTGTTGAGCGATCTCCGCGATCGTGGCGGGCCGCCGCCCCGCCAGGCAATCGACGATCTCTTGGCGGGCGGCGGTTGCCAGCGCTTTGAGCTGCCCGCGTTGCTCGACGTAGTAAGTCCCTTTTTTCATCTCCCTACCCACCGTTCAGGCCTCGGCTCGAAACGTCTTGAATATTATACACAATATTCAAAATGAAACAAGCATTCAAAATAAGACCAGCGGCTTGAGCGGCGATTTTGCCCGGGAAGTACCGACGGCGCCGCACCTCGCGAAGGGAGCCCCCCTTTGCTTCCCCGGACCCTTTTCATGGCCATGAGCCAGACAATGGCCTCCGCAATGAAGTCGTCCAGTTTTCGACGCTACGCTTCGGGGGATTGTCCGGTTGACCAAGAGCCCGCGGGAGGGGCGGCCGCATCGATCCGTGCGACGCTCCCCTGGCAGGCGGGGGAGAGTGGAAATAAGTCGTTCATTCTCGCCCAAAAAACTGTACGAACTCCACGTCCGGTTAAGAACAGAGCCCAAGAAAATGTGCTGACACCAATGGCGTTTGAGACAGGCGGTACTAAGATATCGGGCGCCGCATTCCATCCACGAGGGGCCGCGCCGATTCGCTCATGTCGTTCACTTTTGTCTTTTTCAGCGCTGTCATCGTCGTCGCCTCCCTCTTGGGAGGTTGGCTCCCCACCACGCTCCGGTTGACCCACTTGCGCATGCAGTTGGTGCTGAGCCTGGTCGCCGGCGTGATGCTGGGGGTCGCCACGATCCACTTGATTCCACAAGCCGCCAGCTACCTGCAGAGTATCGAAACGACCATGGCGGTGGTGCTGGGCGGAATCCTGCTGATGTTCTTTCTCAACCGGATCTTTCATTTTCATCAGCACGACATCCTGTCCGCCGACCACGAGTCGGGGGAGAGGGATGGGCGCCCGATCGAAGACGGCGGCCAGCACCGACCCGAGCAC
>JBGSLW010000318.1:0-7467 GCA_041740495.1 Pirellulaceae bacterium | reverse complement strand
GATTGCGGCGGCGTCGATCGCAACTGCCGACGGCGGTTTGCTGGGGTAGTTCAGATCCATGCAAGAACTTATCGATGAACAGTTTTGTCTGCGATGACCGTGGCATTCCCTGCCAAGGCGGCTTGCAAACAGCGGGGAACTCGCGAATCCCCCAGGATCACGCGTTGGACTCCCCGCTGCAGCGCTTCTCCGGCTGCGATCAGTTTGATTTTCATTCTCCCCTGCGCGAATTCCCGCGTGAATGGCTCGAGTTCTTCCACGCCGATCCGGGGGATTTTCGACTGCGGATCGTGCAGATCGCGAAGCAGCCCGGGAACATTGGAGAGGATAACCAGGGTCTCGGCGCCCAACGCCGCGGCGGTGGCGGCTGCCGCGCGATCGCCGTCGACGTTGATCGGCTCGCCTTCCTCCGAAATCGCCGGTGGGGTGAGCACCGGGACGTAACCTTGCTCCAGCAGCAACTTTAGCAGCGGAGCATTGACCTGCTCCACACGACCCGTCAAGTTGTCCCGGACGATGCGCGTCTTGTCCCCCTCCACCGCGTGGATCGCTTTTTTCCGCGGCCCACTCCAGATACGCCCATCCATCCCGGACAACCCGACGGCGTTGACACCCAACCGCTGCAGCGACTCGACCAAGGCCTTATTGGCACGGCCGCAGTACGCCATCTGGAATATCTCCATCGTGCGGCGATCGGTATACCTCGAGGTCATCCCCGACGGAGACGTAATGAACTGCGGAGGGTAATTCAGTTGGGTCGCCAAGGCATTGGTGAGGTGCGATCCACCGTGCACGACGACCAGTCGTTGTCCGGCTCGTTGCAGTTCCGCGACGTCCTGGGCCAGCCAGTCGATCTGGTTCCCTTCGCCGCCGCCGATTTTGACTACGATCATGACGGGGTTACTCTAGATCGGGTGGAGGCCGGGAAAATCGAGGGCCGTCGTTTCGGGCCATCCGTGCATTAAGTTCAAGCACTGCACGGCGGTGCCGGCCGCCCCCTTCATCAAATTATCCAGCGCACTGATGACGACGACGCGGCCGCTGGCTTCGTCGACTTTGAATCCGACGTCGCAGTAGTTCGTTCCGGCCAAAAGTTTGGGCTCGGGCAACCGGTACAACCCCTGCCGTTCGTTGACGATCCGAACGAACGGTTCGTTCTGGTAGGCTCCGCGAAACAGTTTCCACAACTCGCGTTCGCTCTTCGGCTGGGTCAGGAAGAGATGGGCGGTGCACAGGATGCCGCGTACCATCTCCACCGCGGTTGCCGTGAAATGCAACTCAAAGTCCCCCAGTTCCTGAGCGATCTCCGCTTGATGTCGATGTCCCACGGGGGCGAACGAGCGAAAACTGCCGCTCCGTTCGGGGTGATGTGTGGCCAGCGACGGTTCATTCCCTCCTTCGGACGATCCGACCTTTAAGTCGCAAATCGCGCGCTCGATCAAGCCCGCCCGCGCCAGCGGGAGGAGTGCCAGGTTGGCGGCGGTCGCGTTGCAGCCGACGCCGCTGACCCAGTGGGCGTCGGCGATCGCGACCCGCTGCGTCTCCGGCAAACCGTACACGAATCGAGATAGCCATTCCGGGCTGGGGTGCGGCTCTCCGTACCAGCGCGCGTAGGTCTCCGGATCGCGCAGGCGGAAGTCGGCGGAAAGATCGATCATCCGCCCCGCCAAACCGGTGTAGTGCGCAAGGTTCCTCGCGGCGAAGCCGTGCGGCAGCGCCAGAAACAGCACGTCGACCGGGCGCACATCTTCCGCAGCCACAAACGTCAAATCGGTGCGCCCGCGGAGATTCGGGTGCACACTACTCAGCGGCTTTCCCGCCTGCGACTGCGAGGTGACTTCGCGGAGCGTCACGTGGGGGTGCGACAACAACAGCCGGATCAATTCTCCACCGGCGTATCCAGAACCGCCGACCACGGACACCATCACGCTCATCGTTTTCGCAGTCCCCTACGTTGGCTGTAGCCGCTGGGGATCGGCGGCGACTTGCGCGAAGTACTCGGCCATCCGCGCTGGAATGTTCACCCCGGTGACGTCAATCGAGTTGCGGAACTCCATCGTGGCGTTGACTTCGTTGACCAGCAACTCCCCGTGGCGAGGCTGGAACAGATCGATCGCCAGGGCGCCGCCGCCGACTGCGCGGGCAGCGCGGCGGCTCAGTTCATCGATCTCCGGCGTCACGGGTTGATTTTCCGTCGAGGCGCCTCGAGCTGTGTTGGTGATCCAATGCGCGCTGTTCCGGCGAATCGCGCAGATCGTTTCGTCACCCAGCACGAACGAGCGAATGTCGAAGTTGTCTTTCTCGACGTACGGTTGGACATAAAACGTTTGATGTTGCACCGACCCGAGCGTATCTTTGTGCTCCACCAGCGCCTCGGCGGCGTCGCGATCGTTGATCTTCGCCAGCAACCGGCCCCACGATCCGACGACCGGTTTGAGGACGACGGGGTAACCGAGTGCTTCGATCGCCTCCAAAGCCGCTTCGGGTGAGACCGCCACGCGGATCGGCAAGGTGGGGACCGCCTGCCGCATCAACGCCAGGCTGGTTTCCAACTTGTTGCCGCAACAGCGAGTCACTTCGCCGCGATTGATGCAGGTCACCCCCATCGCCTCGAGCGTGGGAATCAGCGCGGTGGTCTGGCTATGGGCAATGCAGCGATCGACGACCAAGTCGGTCGATTCCCAGGCGGACCGATCTTGGGGATCCAGGACGATGCGGCGGGCGTCGAGCAACTGGACTTCGAATCCCTGGGCGATCAAAGCATCGTGCAGCAGCTTCTCTTCGACGCGGATGCGCGAATACAACAAGACGACTCGGGCCGACATCGACTATTCGCCCCAGTCTTCTTCGACTTCCGGCGCCAGCTCCAGTTTCACGGGGTCGGTGGAAACGACCTCCATTTCGGCGCCGCAATCTCGGCAGCGAACGACCTCGCCGATGAGACAATTCTCACTTAACTCGAGCGACGCGTCGCATTCGACGCAGGTGGTGGTGGTAGCGGGCATCGGAAAACTCCTTAAATTCCAACCGTGACCTCGGGCATTTTCGACGGTCATCCCTGTTTGTCAAGCGGCAGGTTATCGCGATAGCCGCAGGACCACATCGGCTTCGCCGCCCCCCGGCAACTCGAGGACCCCCCCATCGTCTCGCTCGTTCGGGCCGACGCTATACAACACGAACCCCGCACCCTCCTGCCGATACTGCACCGGCTCTGCGGCAAACAGGTCCACCGGCAAATCGGGGAGATAATCCGGGACCAACTCCACCAGCACTTTGGGATAGGCGCCGGAGTGGTCGATCCGATACCGGGCCAGACCGATCGCCGCCTCGACGTTCCGCAAGTTTTGCTCGGCGCGATCCCTCGCCCGGACCACACTCGAAATCGCGGGCAAACCCAGTTGCAACAGGACTCGGCTCACGCGCTGCGACGATTCTTGACGACCCGACACGAAAAGCTTCAAGCTTTGCATCACGACCGACGAATTTGCATCGTCGTTTTCGGCTTGCAGTTGCGCCAACTCCTGTTCGATCTCCCGCACCGCGGCTTGACGCTCGGCATACGTTTCCAATCGCAACGCCGCTACCAGCCGATCGTACCAGCCGTTGAGTTCCCCGGCGATCCAATCCCAATCGAGCGAGCGAAAGCGAAACGCGCGGAGCAGCGTACCGGCGTGCGCTGTCCCCACATAATCGGGAGTCTGGCCCCGCGACATCGTCTGGGCAAAGTCCAACAGCAAGAATCGCTCGCCAAATTCGATTTTCTCAGCTATTTCGGCGCGGGGAGGCGCCTCCGCCAATCCCTGCTCCAATCGAGTCAATTCCTCCGGCGTCAGTCCCGGCGCAGCCAGGAACGCGGGTAGCGCGGACACGGTGATGTTCTCGATGGCGATCCCGACCAGACCTTCGACCAAGGTGGGGCCTTGGCCGACCAACCGCCCCAAGCGGTAAGCCGCCAACAGATCGTCCAGGGCCTGCCGACGGTTTCCCGAACCCAACGCCAGATTCGCGCGAGCAATCAGAATTCGGCCCAAGGTCCGAGTATGTTGCACACCTGGCATCAAAACGGAAAACAATCCAGGCTGGCCGTCGGACCCGGCCGGCGACTCGGGAACGACCAGCGGTGAAAAATATCTTGGCCGCTGCGTGGCCGCATGCAGGCCTTCCAACAGTTCGGCATTCTCGTCCAGCCACTGGGCGAATTCGCGATGATCACTTCGTCGCCAAGGCCCCTGACGCGCGGCATCGAACGACTCGGACAATTCGGCTGGGACGTGCAGGTAGTCCCCGTCTTCCGCAGGACGCGGCATCCCCAGCAACTCGAAAAATCGGTCACTTTGCGGGCAGCGTTCTGGAGCAGGTCCCATCACCTGATACAGCAGAACCGCCGCGTTATTCTGCGGGGTAACGCCTCGCGAAAAATGCGAATTGATTTCGCTCGCAAAGTCGACCAGATCCGCTCCGAATTTTTTTGCAACCGCTTTATTCTCTTCCTGGGAGGCAGCGTCCTGCCGGACTCGATCCGCTGGATCTTGCCTCGCTTGCGTCGCCGGCATCGCCAGCCCTTCCCACAGCGAAATGACTACGAGCAAAAAAAATACGATTCGCGTCAATCCCCGCATCGGGCAATCCCCTCATTGGAACAGCATGCCTCCGCCATCGTTATATCGTGGCGGCAGTCGTCTACCGAATTGTAATAACTTTCGCACAGTCCGCCGAAAAAAAAGTCGTAACAGTTCAGGATTGGGTCGTAACTCCGTCGGCCCAGGGCAAACGCGATTGCTCCTGGTCGAGTGTCGGTCAGGCGATGTGCCAGCGAGCCAGTGGCGAGAACCCCCTTCAAATTCTCAGCGATTTCGTGTAAAAAAGCAGGAGTTCGGCCTCGCCGCGGCCTCTACCGACTCCCGCCGACCGGGAGTTTCCGCCGTGGGCCCCGCCGCCATGCCAAAGGCAATCGCCCTCGGGGCAGGGTGGGCGGCTGCTGACATCGTCTACCGCAATTATCGCTTGGTCCCTTTTCTACGAGGTGGAATGCACGTGCTGAAGAATCTGATTACCAGCTGTTTTAAAGGGTCCATCCGGCAGAATGAACTGGTCGAATTGGCCCTCACACATCAATTCGACGCGATCGATGTCGACATGGCGGACATGCACGACCGAGCGGCGATGATGGGCAAGAAATTCGCTTGCCAGTTTTTCAGCCGGGCGTCGATTCGTGTCGGCACATTCAGCTTGCCGGTGGTTTTGGGAGATGCTGACACGACTTTGGAAACCGTGGTGGAAAAGGTCAAGAAAATCGGCGAATTGGCCAAGGAAATCGGATGCCAGCGGGCGCGGCTGCGGATCCGTAGCGACGGAGCCAGCGCCTACCACGAACACTTCGAAACCCACCGCAAGCAAATCGCCGCGATCGCCGATGTGTTGGGCGAATTCGACGTGGCGATCGGCCTGATGTTGGCACCGCTCAAGTCGGCCAACCCCCAAGCCAGCTACCAGTTCGTCAAGCGCCCCGATGAACTGCTGACGCTGGCCAAAATGGTCGCGCGCTCCAATGTGGGCGTCGTTATCGACGGTTCAACCTGGCAGGCCGCCGAAGGAGGTCGCTCCACCCTCGCCAAATTGACCGTCGATCAGGTCGTCGACGTCCTCTTGTCCGACAACAGCGCCGACCAGCGACCGACCCTCCCCGCAGTCGATGAGGACTCGTTCGCCGTCGAAGTGGTCAAATTCCTCAGCACAAACGGCTACGAAGGGACGCTGGCCATCACCGGCAATCCGGATGACTTCGAAGCGGCTACGCCCAACGAAGTCGCCTCGCGTCTAAACCGCTTGTTCGACGAACTGTTCACAAAAGCAGGCGTGGCTACCGAAACGGTTTAATCGCGAAACCGTTAGTTTCGGGATAGTGTTCATCGGGATAGTGTACAAATGTACACTATCCGACGCCGGTCTCTCGCCAGCCACAGCTCACCCGCCAGCGACAGGTCACCCGCCAGCCACAGTGTACCCAAGGCAGCCAAGGTCGCGCCGCGGCTAACATGCTCAGTTTGCAAGCAGGCTGCGGTCGAGCACCTCGCGGGCACGAGCATAAAAATCCCGCCACTCGATCTCCGGTTGACCGTCGCGGAGGCAGTCGCGTACCTTCGCCAAGGTGTTGCGGGCCATGTGCGGGCAGCGGTTGCAGGCGCAGGTCTCGCCGGAGGAAGCCATGATTCCCGGTACGGGGATGAAGGTGTGCTGGGGCGCGGCTCGCTGAAACGCATGGATCATCGCCGCGTCCGTGGCGACCAAAAAGGTCGTTGCGGCGTCGACCGACATCACATGCCTCCGCAACTTCTCCGTCCCGCCGATCACATCGGCGTGTTCCAGGATCGTCCGAGGGCACTCGGGGTGTGCGATCACCACAGCCGCGGTGTTGCGCCGCTTGGCTCGGAGCAAATCCTGCACGCTGAAGATTTCGTGGACCATGCAGGCACCTGGCCACAGGATCATCGGCCGCCCCGTGACTTCCTGCAGATAGCGGCCCAAATGCTGGTCCGGCACGAACAAGATCTCTTGTTCAGGCGGGACGCGCTCGATCGTCTCGCGGGCGTTGGCGCTGGTCACGATCCAGTCGCACAAGCTCTTAACGGCGGCGGTCGTGTTGATGTACGCCACCGTCTGAAAGGAGCGCCCCTCCTGCCGCAGTTTGGCCTGGAAGGCCGCCAATTGATCGGCGGGACAACTGTCGGCCAGCGAGCAGCCCGCCAATAAATCCGGAATCAACACCGTCTTTTGCGGGTTCATGATCTTGGCCGATTCCGCCATGAAATGCACGCCGGCGAAGACGATGATATCCGCCGAGGTGGAGGCGGCATCCCGCGCCAATTTCAAACTGTCGCCGGTGAAGTCCGCGATATCCTGGATCTCTCCGTCCACGTAGTAATGTGCCAATAAGGTGGCGTTGCGTTCCCGTTTCAGTTGTTCGATCTCGTCGATCAACGCATCGGGGTCTTCGTGGGTTTCGGCGGAGAGTACCGGGAGCGACATAGGAGTGGTTGGCGGCGATGGGGACGAATGGATAAGCGTTCACGCGGCGGACTAAAGATTAATTCACATTCGGGGGGTCAGCCCCATTTTTCGGTGTTGGCATCCGTTGCCGTTTGCCCTCTCCAGCCGAAAAATGCCTCAGACCCCCGGCGCGTGAATGGTTACACGAATGGAACCGTCTGAATTCTACTTACCATGTCCCGCTCAGACAAATCTGACGTGCAGGCGACCGAGTCGATCTCTACAATGGCAAGCGAACAGACAATAGCTTGATAAAATAGTGGGGGTGGTAGTCCGTCGATCTGCCAGCCCGGCGGTCGGTCGATTTATTTGGGAGCAACAAGGCATGCACAAGAAATCTGGACCAGCGCGGACAGCCGGATCGGCGGATCTCGTGTCGCGCCGACAGTTTGTGTCGGCGCTGTCGGCGGCCGGCGCCGC
>JBGSLW010000317.1:0-9062 GCA_041740495.1 Pirellulaceae bacterium | reverse complement strand
CACCCCCTCCACCACCCGCGCCGCCGCCGCCGCGCAGTCCTTGTTGGAACATCATGGGCACCGCGGCGAAGGCCTCGGGCATTTGCACGGCCAACGCTCGATCCGATTTGTTTTCAATGATGAACTTGGCATTCGCCGCGTTCTCCATCCGCAAGCGGACCGAGATGTCACCCGAGTCCATGGCGCTAAAGAACTCGACCGGTTCGTAACCTTCCACCGGCTGTTCGGTCTTGAGAATGCGAGTCGGTGTTTTGGCGCCAGGCGATTCCTGGGCCCACCCGAGGCCGCCCACGAGGGAAGCCAGCACGAGAGATAGGCAAAGTCGTAGAACCTTCATGCAAATTCCTCCAACGAGCGGCGCCAACCTTGCCATCGACGCCTACTTGATTCGATCAATTGTAATTGTATCGCGGTGGTTCCGACGTATCAATTTTTTGAAGCGTTGGCTGCGTTCCGCAGTTCCGCAGCGCCCCAAGGAACGAATCTCATTGTAATTCGCCCAGCGGCTTTGGAAATAGTTTTTGAAAATATCGGCTGTTTGTGCCACAAACCCCCTGATTTTCAGGCGACTCCGATCCCTTCCCAGAAATCCACTTCCGGTTGTGACCAGGGGCGATCCCCGGATCGGGAAAACAGGCCGAACTATGCCGATTGCAACGGCTAGGGCGTCCGCCCCGAATTTGCCAGGAGCCAATAAAAAAACGGCCGGGACAACCGGCCGTTTCCGCATGGGAGACAGTCACGTTTCGGAGATTTACTGGTACTCGGGCATATGGCTCAGGTCGACGTTCCCCACCATATGGAAGTGGTTGTGGTCGACGTAGATCACTTCCGAAGCGTCTTCATCGACCAGCGTGTGCGGGAAGGGCCAGCCAATGATTCGCCGCTCTGTGAAGTGCACGGTGCACTTGTAGTGTGCGTGGTGCAGTTGCACCGGACCGATCAACGGGACGACCCGCGGTGGATCCACGTAGTCGGCGATTTTCTCTTTGTTGATCGTCACGTTATTGATTTGCGTTTCATACAGGAACGGCCATCCCCCTTGCACGGGACGCGCTCGCTCGAAGGCGCGCATCACTTCATCATCCGACGGCGGATCCAAGGCAACCACCGGGCCGCCTTGCGTCAGGGGGCCCAAAATCGGCACGCGCGCGTACCGCTCGTTGATATGAAACTCGTCTTCAAACGACTGTTGCATGTACGGAGTGATCGGAACCGGAATGCTGAAAATACCCAGCGTGGGACCATACGCCGGAAAGCAACCGCAACACGTAATGGAACCAGCAGCGAGCAGAGCAGCTGTGGCGATAAATCTGCGTGAAAGCATGTTCTGTCCCTTGTAGAATGGATTTCTACGTCTGTTATCGTGTTAAGCTGTGCGGAACTTTCGGGTTTTTCTGAATTGACCGCAAATTACGGTTGAAATCTTGGGGGCTAGCGGGGCCTTGCGGTGGGGCTCTGGTCGGACGTGTCGGATTCGTCAGATCAGTCTCATTTGTCAGTTCCGCCGGATCGTTGCCGCGGCGTCCTGTCGCCTACCCGGCAGTCTCGCGCGGACGTTTGCGTTCCGCCACAAAAAAACCCTTGTCCCGGCAGGGACAAGGGTTGAGGAATTGAAAGCGTCAGATCGTTGCGATGGGACGACTTCGACTAATGGTGGTGCCGATCGTTGAAGTCCAGATACCACCAACCGTCATCCCATTCCAGGGTGACGCGGCGCCATCCCAGCGGAACTTGGGGGTACGGATAGAAGGGTCCGATGTACGGCCAAGCCGATGCCGAATACTGCCGCGGGTAGGTGACCGCCGCGTAATTGGGGGCGGCGGCGTATCCGGGCCAGGCGTAGCCGGGCAATTGAGGGTTGTCCGCGGGGAGCCCCACGCCGCCGTTCATCGCCAGTTGGGCGACGGGCATCGGGCCGCCGTTTTGCGGAGCGACTTGGACCGGCATTTGCGAAATGGCGGTCGGACCGACATCTTGCATGTAGCCGACCGGCAACGCCGCTTGTTGTCCGTAGGATTCACGAGCCGGGATCAAGGCGGCGTTCGCCATCGAAGCCGGGGCGTTCATTTGCAAAGCCTCTTGCGGCACGCCGGTCGGCATGCCGGTCGGCATGCTGGGCGCCGTCGGAGCCATGGGAACGGATTGCGCCATGACCGCCGGAGTCGCTTGGACCTCGATGTCATCCACGATTTGGACGACACCCAACGACCCGGCTTGCTGGGCGGTTCGCAGGATCAGCAGCTCTTGCTGAGGGTTGGAAACAAACCCTTTGAACCAGACGGTTCCGCGATCGACGCGCATGTCGACGTGGAAGCCTTGTAGATTTCCCTGCTGTTGTTCGGATTTGAGTTTTTGCACGATGAACTGGGCGATCTGATTGTCGTCAGCCCAAGCCGATTGGACCGCGGCAACCACGAAAGCCATCGCCATGAACAGGCAATAACGACGCATTTCTTCCCTCCTGATTGAAACTGACGCCAGCAAAACCATCAACTGATCCGCAAGGAGACTGGGTCGCGGAACAACAGGCTGGTTCTGATTTCTTCGTTTGCTGTACGAGTTGGTGTTGTCCGAAACACTGATTCGCTTGGCGACCTCACCTTAGTCGGGTGAACGAGTTTCCCGGCGGGCCGGGCAACTGGCGAAGCGCGACTCGTAATCAGATATTTCTTTCGGATGATATCGGTTGTCCAGGGTTGGTTTTTTTGGATTTTATCAGTCTTCGCAAAAAAACGGTCCCGAACAGGCGCCGAGTGCCAGCATCGCGCCGCAAGCCGGGTAAGACGTACCGATCAGGCGGAAAATTCCGTGGCGTGCCGCTCGATCAGTGGTGTCGCCGCTCGTGCATCCAACGGCGGAGCCTGGCCAACCACGGCGTCGCACCGATGCGCCGCGGAGGGTGATCCGCCCCATCGAGCCGCCACGCTGGCCCAGCCCGCTCTTCCAAGTAGCGTGCATCGTCATAGTTGAGAAACGTTCGCGGGTGGGCCGTTGCGAACGCAGAGAATTCGGGCGACAGCCCCCGCAGCGCAAAGCTGGGAAACGCCCGGAAAAACAAGCTGCAGCTGTATTGGAGCTGCAGCATCAGGCGGTAGCCGCAGCGAATCGGCATCCCCTTATGAAAGCCGTGGGGGTCTTCCAGCACCAAGGTCCCCCGCGGACCCGTGAGGACGCACTCCCGTTCCCGCGCATAATGTTCGGCGATGTATTCGTCGGACAATCGGTCGGTCAAACAGTATCCGGGTGGAGTATGGTCTTCGTAATCCTGGGGTGATCCCGCAAGGTACACGTGGGGACCGTTCCATTCCGTGACGTCGTTGAGGTATACGAATACCTTGATGGAGCGGGCAAACTCCTGATCCTGATGAAACCGTTGGGTGCTGGGATCGCCGGCCTGCGCTGGATCAGAGGCGTTGATCGACCACCAGCAATTCGCTCGCACATGAACCGGGGGGCAACCCAGATAGGCCTGCACCAGATTCAGTAACAACGGGTCGCACACTAAGGTTTGTACTTCCGGGATCCGCAGAATCTCTTGTGGATCGATCACCCAACAAGTGCTGCCCGCCGGACGATAGATATTCCGATCGCAAAAGCCATCCATGATTTGTCCGGACGATCGGACGCGGAATCGGATGTGGCGTAAGGATCGGGTGATGGCGTCGCAGGCCTGATCGGCCAGTCGCTCAGGCCAAACGCAATAGCCGTCGGTGTGCAGTTGATTCGTCGCGGCAGTAACCGTTTCCGCATGGGGCGTCCCGAGCGACGGGCCGCGATCGGCCCGTGGGAGTGGGGGAAACAGGGCCCCCAACAGCCGGCAATACCCAAGCGAGAGAGCGCGGCTGAAAGCCGGCTTGAGCTTCGCGGTTTGCGCGGCGTGGTCAGGGGCGTAAAAGTCCCCGCTCCATTCAGCCTCCAACGCGGCCGACAACGCGGTCAACTCGGCCGAATTCCACGATTGCCACAGATCCGCGGGCAAGAGCTCTGCGGCGGGAGGTATCGGTTCCCCACGCAACGGCGCACAAGTCGCCCGCAGGCGGTCGAAGGCTTCAGAGACTTGGAGGATGGTGCCCATGAGCTTGCCTGGTAGCGTTATAACAGATTCGTGCAATTCGACCTGCCGGCCGCAAGTGGACGAATCCAATTTTGTGCAAGTTTCTTGAAACTTGCCGCGCACCGCCTTGGTATCGTTACGTCGGACGGCATAGCATTGGATCGGTGGCTCTCCCCATCTCGCGCGAGGTACTTGATATGTTCCGTCCGCTCGTCGACTCGCTTCTCCGCATCGCTCCCGTACGTTCTCCGTCGAATTGGCGGACGCGGATTTGTTCCGCTGGCAATTCGTGCCTTTTGTTTTGCCTGATGCTGTGGAGCGCGGGGGTTACGGCGGTAGGCAACGCACAAGCTCAGCAAAGCACGACAACACGGCAAAGCGCGACAATACAGCAAAGCGCGACAACACGACAAAGCACGACAGCGCAGCGCACGGCGACCAAGCCATCCGGCGGCGCTGTCGTCGATTCCCTGGAGGCAGCGAGCTGGTTGCCGGATTCCGTCGTTGCCGTTGTTCGATTTGAAAAGCTGGGGGAACTCTGGACGTCGCTGGAGCAAACCGGGGCATGGCAGACGGTGGCCTCCGCTCCGCAGCTCGCTCAACTCCAAGCGACCCCACAATATCGCCAATGGACGACGGGTCGGCTGTTCATTGAAGGGTTGTTCGAACAGGACTTGCCCAGTCTGGTGCAGGAGGCGACGGCGGGTCCTGGGATTGCGGCCTTGGATCGGGATGGCGGGCTGGCCGTGATTTTTCATCCGGCCGAGGACACGTTCCAGCGGACCCAAAAGGTTCTCAGCGAATTTGCGACGCTGGCCGGGCTTTCGCGGGAAGGCCCGCCTGGATTGCGCGCTGTAGCGTATCAGGGGGTGCCGGCATTCGCCGCCGACGAGTTGCGGATCGCGTTCCACCAAGGACGCGTCGTCCTTGCCTCCAGTAGCGCACTGGGCAAAGCGATCCTCGATCGGGCGCTCGCCGCACAGCCGCAGCAGAACTTGGCCCAACAGGCGTGGTATCGAGCGGCGGAGAGTGCGCTCGCTGCGGCTGGACTGAGCGACTTGCGAGTGCACGGCGCCATCGATTTGGAGGCGTTGCGTCAGGCCGGCAAGTTGCAAATGGAACGGGGAAAGGACTTGGGGCAAGAGCTTATTCTGGGAGGCGTATTCGAAGTCATTTCCCAATCGCCATGGGCGACCTTCGGCGGGGACTTTGCCGGCGGGCAACTGGCGGTCCGCTTCGCCGCGCCGCTCCCGCAGTCGCTCGATCCACGCTGGGACTACTTTTTTGGGTCCGCCGATGCCGACGGGAAGGGGCGTGGGTCGGTTCCGGCGTCGTTCGAATTCGCTGAGCAGATTCTGTCGGTCCGTTGGCACCGCGATCTGGGTGCGTTCTGGAATATGGCCCCGCAACTCATTAGCGATGAGAACGCCCAAGCGGGCATGGCCAAGGCCGAAAGCGATATCGCCACGCTCTTGGGTGGAGTGACGACTGTCGGCGAAGTGTTCGGGTTCCTGGATCCGCAGTTCGACTTGGTGGTGTGTCAGCCGCGCGAATCGATCCGTGCGGCCCAGGCGGAGATCAAGATCCCCACGTTTGCTCTGGTGGGCAAGATGCGCGATCGCGCGAAGGGGGAACGCGTCCTGCGACTCGCCTTTCAACAATTGATTAGCTTCGCCAATCTCAACGCCGGACCGGGGGGCTACCCGCCGATGGAGGTCCTGACCGAACGCGTCGACGGGGATACGTTTTGCGTTGCCGAGTACATGCAGTTGTCGGACCGGCAGGATTCCCGGGACTACATGGCCGCGGGGCTCTATCGCAATTTTTCCCCGACGTTGGCGATTTCGGATGAGCGGTTGGTCATCGCCAGCGATCGGGGACTGGCTGAACAGATCTTGGCGGCGCCCCCCTCAACCCGTTCGACATCGGACGGAGCGCTGGCGGGGGGGACGAATTCCATCATCGAGATCCGACCGCCGCAAGCTGCGGCTTTGGGCCAAATGAACCGCGATGCATTGATCGCACAGCGCATGTTGCAAACCGGGCGGGAGCGAACTGAGGTCGCGGCCGAAATCGACTTGTTCTTGGCGATTGCGGATCGGATCGATTACGCAGCGCTGCGGTTGGGGGTGGACGCGACTTACGTTACGCTCGATGGCGTGTTGCGCTTGGCAACCAAATCTCCGACAGCGGACCCAGCCAAGTAGGAGGAGATGCCATGTACCCGCGCGACTCGATGTGGGATTCCGTGGCGGACGTTCCGCTGGATGCCCACCAAGCGACCCATCTCTTCCGCCGGTTGGGGTTGGGCGCCAACGCATCCGATTTGCAGTCTGCCGTCGGCCAGACATGCGGCGAGGTGGTCGAGCGATTGCTTGCTCCCTCAACGACCGACGCGGATTTCGTCCGCACGGAATCCGAATTCGATCAGTTGCGCCGAATCGCTGCGAGTGGTAACCCGGCCGTCCAGTTGCCGGCCTGGTGGCTGTTTCGCTTGATCCATACACGCAACCCGGCGCTGGAAAGGTTGACGATCTTTTGGCACGGCCACTTCGCAACCAGTGCGCAAAAAGTCCAGTCCCCTCGATTGATGCTCCAGCAAAACGACCTGCTGCGGCGGAACGCCCTGGGTCCTTTTTCTCAATTGGTCCTGGAGATCAGTCGCGACCCGGCGATGTTGATCTACTTGGACAGCGTCAGCAACAAACGCAACCGACCGAATGAGAATTACGCGCGGGAACTTCTAGAACTGTTTTGCCTGGGATTAGGGAATTATACGGAGCACGATATTCGCGAATTGGCCCGGGCCTTCACGGGCTGGGAGTTGCGGGGGGACCGCTTCGAGTTCAACCGCTTCCAGCACGACCCGGGTGAGAAAGTTCTCTTTGGCGAGGGGGGGGTTGAATCCGGCGAAGAAGCGATTGCCCGAGTTCTCTCCCAGCCCGCTGCAGCCCGCTTCATCGCGATCAAGCTGTACCGATATTACGTGGCGGACGGCAACCCGACGCAGGGCGAGACAATCGAGCCGCTGGCACAATGCCTGCGCGATAACGACTTTGAGACTCGGGCCGCAATGCGCAAGTTGTGCACCAGTCGCTTGTTCTACAGCCGCCAGGCACTCGGGCAAAAAATCAGGTCCCCGGTCGACATGGCGGTCGGACTGCTGCGGGCCCTCGGCGCCACCGCCAGTGCTACGGTGCTGGCGGGTCAAATGCGCGAGTTGGGGATGGCGCTCTTCTTTCCGCCCAATGTCAAAGGCTGGGACGGGGGTGAGCAGTGGATCAACTCCGCCACTTGGATGGGACGGGTCAACGCGGTCGCGCGGCTGACCGACGAATTATCCCAAGCGCTGCCGGGATCGGAAAATTTGGATCGCCGCGAGGGAATCCAATCGGCGGAGAATGCCGTGGCGTGGGGGTGTGAACGGCTCCTGGCGGTTCCCTTGAGCGATCGTCGCAAGGCAAGTCTGGTTGCGATCGTCGAACAGGCGTCGGTCGGTCAGCGCCTGGTGGCCGCGATCAAAGCACTTTCGACCCTCCCCGAGTTTCAACTAGGGTAACCCGATGCCAAGCACTTCTCCGGCGGGAATCGAGAGTTTTTTTGCGTACGGTCATGCATTGCGGTACTATTTTTAGTCGCTTGACGGAGACATATCGATGAGTTGGGCGCGCAGAGATTTCTTGCTCGGGTCGGCGTCGGCGGCCGTGGTCGCATCGACCGCCTGGGTTCCCCAAATTTGGGCTCGGACGGGTCGGCAGGCAGCGCAGTCGTTAGGGGAAAAAACGCTGGTGGTGCTCCAACTAAGCGGCGGAAACGATGGATTGAATACGGTTGTTCCCTACGGCGACGACGCCTACCACCGCAATCGCTTCGCGACTCGGATCGAATCGAACGCTGTCTTGAAAATAGACAATTATCTGGGCTGGCATCCGGCGATGTCGGGCTTGGCGGACCTTCAGCAGCAATCGCGCTTGGCGATCGTGCAGGGGGTAGGGTATCCCCAACCGAACCGGTCGCATTTCGAGTCGATGGATATCTGGCATAGCGCTCAAATGGAGACGCCACATCACAGCGGGTGGTTGGGGCGGTGGCTTGATTCCACGTCCGCCAGGGCGGGTGCGAACGCAGCCAGCCAGAACGGCGCGGAGGGGCAAACCGTCCGATCGATCCGCGCGTTGCACTTGGGGGACGAGCCCCTGCCGCTGGCGCTGACCGGCCTCAACGTGATGGTCCCCAGTCTGCAGTCGATCGAGAGTCTGCGGGTGACTTCCGATCGGTCGGTTCGCGAAGCGTTACGGCAGTTGGGAACGGACGAAGTCGTTTCGGAATCCAACGAAAGCAGGCCGCACGAGCTATTGGAGTTTTTGGAGGCGGCCCGGTCCACCGCGTTGGAGGCCTCCCAGCGATTGGAGGCGATCGACCTTCAACCGGGAAAGGCCTACGGAGGCTCCGACCTGGGACGGAAACTGGCAAGCGTCGCGCAGCTGATCGCCGCCGATTTCGGGCCGCGGGTGTACTACGTCGAGATTGCCGGGTTTGACACACACAGCCAGCAGGCGGGGGCCCACGCCGCTTTGCTCACCGAGGTCAGCCGGTCGTTGGCTGGTTTCTACGACGATCTAAAAGCGCAAGGCCGGGCGGATCAAGTCCTGACCGTTTGTTTCAGCGAGTTCGGCCGGCGCGTCCGCGAGAACGGCAGTGGTGGGACCGATCACGGCACCGCCGCGCCGTTGCTGATCGTCGGGCCGGAAGGGCTCCCGCCCTTGCTGGGACGATACCCAAGTCTGGTCGAGCTGGATCAAGGGGATCTGGTCCATTCGGTCGACTTCCGCAGCGTCTACGCCACGCTGTTGGAGAAGTGGTTGGGTGTACCTAGCGAGCCCATTTTGGGGGGGAGGTTCGAGTTGCTTCCGCTGTGGAGCTGATTCGGCATTCGGTGGGACTCAGGCTATAATAGGTTGGCCGCCCCCGCGGGACGTGTGCCGCGGGAGGTGCGCGAGCCTTC
>JBGSLW010000316.1:0-9151 GCA_041740495.1 Pirellulaceae bacterium | reverse complement strand
CGGCGTATGCCGCGCCCGCCTGCTCGACGTGCAATGTTCCCGGCACCGTTGCCGCGCCGGCTAACATCCCCGCCAATACGATTCCGACGATCAGCCAAATGCCGCCCAGCGTCCTCTCGTCGTCGGTCGTTCCTGGCAATTACGCCAGTCCCTACGGATCGTATACGACCGTTCCCGGCTATGTGAGCACCGAAGCCAGCACCACCCAGACAGGCGCCAGCAGCGTGCTCCCTGCGACCAGCGGTCAGCCGACGCCAGCCGACCAAATCCAGAGCCAGAAGCCAATTATCATCGATCGGCGCGAGCTCCCCTCCGATCCGACGTCTTTCCAATCGGGGACCGCTAGCCCGGCGATGCCGCAGACTGCTCCGGCGATTCGTCCCATTCAGGATCCGAATCCATCGATGCGTTGGGAAAATCAGCAAGCCGCCCCGGGCGGACTGATCGATCAAACCGCCAGCCTGCCGATCCGCGAGCGTTTTGACTACCAACCGGTCCGACTGGCAAGTTACCAGACGGAAGTCGAGCCCTCCGCGGCCAACGCGGCGACCAGTAGCGAATTCCACGGCCAGGTCGCAGTCGTGCCCGTACCTCGGGAAGTCGAATCGCTCCCTGGCGCGGCCGCTCCGGCCAAAACCAATTCTCGTTGGCAAACCGCCAACTGGTAACGCCGATCGTCCTGGCAATCTCGCTGACAAACTCCCTAGAAGCTCGGCCATTGCTGGTTGGCCATTTTTTCTTTCCCGCGTCCCGTCGCCCGCCCAAAACTCGTCACCGCGCTCGCTGTGATCGCCGGAATCTGCCTTCAGATGGCCGCGACGGCGAGTGCCCCATGAGTTTTTAGAGAAAGCCTGAGCATCGGCAGACAAGAGCGGAGATGGTTGGGATACTATCTTGCTACGGGGTTGCACGGACCGCGTTGGCGGACTTGCATGGGTCGAAGTCAGGTTCTTCGTGGAATTCAGGAGCTGGCAGATGCGAACGCATACAAAAATCGGTGGCCGCGTTGGATGGGTGTTGGTTTTGGCAATAGTCTGCCTACCTGGATACGCGCAGGAGGCACAGGAGCGTTCCGAACCAGAAAAACCCGAGGCCCAGGCCGCCCAGCTGTTGGCCCAAGGTCAGGAGTTGGTCGGTTCTCAAGATTTCAACGAAGCAGCCGCCGTTCTGAAGCAGGCGGTCGACATGGACGAGCACAACGCCAACGCCTGGTTCCTCTTGGGGTACGCCCTCCATATGGATAAGCAGTTGGAAGCGGCGCTCGACGCGCACAAGAAAGCAGCGGAGTTCGATGGCTCGACCAAAGCGGTCGCCACGTACAACGTGGGCTGCGCGTTGACCTTGCTTGGCCGGCCAGCCGAAGCGATGGATGCCTTGCGCCAAGCCGTGGAGCTCGGCTACCGCGACGCCGATCAATTCCGGACCGATCCCGACTTGTTTGCGATCCAGCCCACCACCGAATTCGCCAAACTGTTGGCGAGCGTCGAAGAGAAGTCAGCGCTCATCGAGAAACTGGACGAAGCACAGCGGGCGATCGACGAGGAAAATTACGAAGACGCCGCCAAGGTCTATCGAGAGATCCTGAGCGAGGACTCGGAAAACGCCTTCGCATGTTATCGACTCGGGTATGCCTTGCACGCTGCCGGTAAATTAGACGAAGCCATCAAGTACCATGAACGGGCTACGAAATTCCCCGGGATACGGGGGATCGCTGCCTACAACTGGGGCTGTGCCTTGAGCTTACAAGGTAAGAAGGATTCGGCGATCGCCAAGCTCAAGGACGCCGTCAAGAGCGGGTTTGTTCGCTTGGATGCCTACCAGAACGACCCCGACTTGAACAACTTGCGTGAAGAGAGTGCGTTTCGGGAGCTCCTGGCGGGACTCGAAGCAAAAACTGAGGAAAAGGGCAAAGCCGCGGACACCGCGGCCAAGTCCAAGGCCACCACCGACAAGTAACACGGGACGTCTTTTCCCGCGGGCGACTATCCCCGGCGGCGCGGGCCGCGTCGATTTTGTGGAATGCCACGTCCAGCGGATCGCCCGCCTTGGTCCTAAGAACTTCTGCAGCGTGCTTAAGGCTGACAGGGGCAACCGAACGACGCTCAGGCGCACCTGGATGCGATTCAGCCACGGCTGGAGGCCTTCGTGGCGGACGAGCCTCAAATCAAGTACTTCCCTTAGCTTCTGGCGGAGGCTTTCCGCATGCGGGGCTGGCTCTTGGCTGCCCGCCGCGATTGGCGCGACGACGACCCAACCCGGAATTGGCCGCCCTAGAGCAGGAAGATGTGCGCCGAGCGGTCCTGGACTGCATCGACCGCGCGTGGGCGCTGGGCGATCTCGATCCATCCAGGCTGGATCATTCGGCGTTCGCGCCATGGACGGAAGATCCGGAGTTTCAAGAGCGCCGCCACCGCGTGGAATCGGCGCCCCACCGATCGATCTATGAACGGATTACAGGCGCCCTGCCCAGCTGCAGCCGACGGCTCTGCCAATACTGTACGTGCGTACACTATCTCGCATAGTGCACGTGGCGGACAGGATCGGGTCAATCGGCCAGCCCACTGGCCAGTCGTTGCCGCGCTTCGTCCGCCCAGGGGCTCTCCGGGGAAAGTTGGAGAAAGCGTCGCCAGTGCGGGAGCGCCTCGTCCGGGCGAAGCAACAAGTCCAGGCACCGTCCCAAGTGAAAATGCACGTCCGCGTAGTCGGGGTACAACTCCAACGCCCCCGCGAAGACATTCGCCGCCAACTCGATCTCATGCATTTCGACCAGCAGGCAACCGAGGCTGGCGCGGGCCTCCACCAGGGCGGGATCGAGCTCGACGGCGACGAAATAGCGTTCGCGTGCGGCGGCGAGTTCTCCCATTTGGTAGAGCAGTTCGGCCAACGCAAAGCACACGTCGGCCCGCGCCCCGTAGCCCAGCAACAGCCCGCGATAAACCTGAACGGCTTCGCCCAATTGACCTTCATCTTCCAGGGCTGCCGCCAGCTTGAGGTGGTCCTCGGCGGTGACAGGCTGGGGGGGTTGGCTGAAGTCGATCCCCGAAACCACTCGCAGCGCGGGCGTTGAGGGCGCAGCCGACTCGGTCGCTGCATCGATCGCCGCGAAATCGATGCGCCGCTGTCCGTTCGGCTCGATCAATCCCTCGCCACGCCGGAGCAGAACGTCCCTTCCCTCCACGATGATCGACAATTGCGTCAGCGGGCGACCGATATCGGGGAACCACTCGGTCAGGGCGGACAGTTTGGCTTCGATGGCGGCGGGCGACGCGCCGGACTGGATCAACTGGGCCAAGCGCCGCGCGGTGGCAACTTCTTGGAAGTCGTAATACGCCAGGCGATGGACTTGCTGAACCGGCACGATCAGGCCGCGGCGATGCCAGCGGCGGATGGTGCTGGTGGTGACACCCAAGAGGTCGGACAGCATCGCGGCAGTGTACAGTCGGCGGACTTGCGGCGGGTCCTCGACCAGTCCGGCGAGCTGCCAGAAGGCGGGCTCGGTCAGCATTTGAACTCGCCCCAACCCGGCGCGCTCCAGCACCTGCGGTGGGACGAATGCCTCCAGATCCTCCAACACGGCGCTTTCGCCGCCGACCACGATCAGTTCGGCTTCCAGAAGGTCCTCGACCGGGATGGCCCCTCGGTCCCGCAAGAATTCTCGCAGGTCTCGCCGGTTGAGCGCCTCCAATTTGCCGACAACGGCGATTTTCCGCCCGGCGAGCGCATCCGTCTCCAGATCCGCGACCGCCGTCATGTCGTTATCGAGACTGGCTCCAATTATTTCCACGAGGACTCAGCACATTCGAAGAAATCAGCCGCCCAGGGACTTATGGGACCGACGCGACCATTGTACCGACCAAGTCGGAAAAACAAGGGCCGATCCTGAACCGGCATCTACCTGGCGTTCAGGCAACCGATCAGCACAACACGAAAAGTAGCGGAACGGCTGGGATAGGTTCTTAGCCCTGCGATAATTCCGGCACTTTATCGGCTTCTTGAGGTTTTTCGGGAGTCTTCGGCGCTGTCTCCGACTTGCTCGGGTCGCCCACATCATCGCTGCCCGAGCGGTTGTCCTCGACAGCCGGCGGAGAAGGCGAGTCGACGTCGGTCAGTTCGGTGGCCGGCTTGGCGACCGACGTCTCACCTACCAAAACCGACTCGGCAGGCCTTTCGGTCACCACGGGGGTGCCGTAGAAAACCTGCGGCTCGGGAGTGCTGGGAACCCGCGCCGCTTCCGTCATGGTCGCGCCGGATTCGACGCGCGGTACCGCGGCGGGTCCGGTCGTCGATTCGGCGATCACGCGCGGCACGAATTGCGTTTCGGGGACCAGGTGTGTGGTGGTGATCGGAACCCATCGCCGAACCCGCTTGGGGACCTGGACTTCGGACGTTTCGGCCACGTACGTGAGAACTTGGACGTCGTACGGTTCGACCTGTTCCTCGTCGATGTAGGTGACTTTGGTGATCGGAGTTTTCTTGGTGACCACATACGGTACGTAGCGGACTTTCTCGACCGGGACCTTTTCCGTCACAATCCGCTTGGAAGGGCGTTGGACAACGACGGGGACTTTTTGCGTGACCACTTCGCGACGCGTTGTCTGCGTGGTCACGGGGATTCGTTCGGTCACCACCTCTTCCACGTAACGCGTCGTCTGCACCGGCCGCTGCACGGTGACAGTTTCCGGAATCAAGGTTGTACGTTCCACGGTGTACGGAGTCACCACCGGGGTCTGCGTCGTTTGGAGCTGATACGAGTCCGGTCGTTGCGTCGGCACCCAGCGGAAGCCGCCGCGGTAGTACGATACGACGCCGGTGGCCGGGTCGGGGTAGTAGCCGCTGGGGACGTACTGCAGTCGCGAGCGACCGTAGCCTCCATCTTGCAAAACCCACTGCGAATTGGGGATCAGCGTCGTGGCGTAGGCCTGTTCGGCGACGGTTTGCGGGCGATACACCGTGACGTTCTCGGACTGATTCACCGTTTCGGTCACCGGCTTGAGAACCTTCGTCGCTTGTTCACGATACGACGTCTCCGTGACGGGAGTCTCGACGACGACCTCGCGATCCTGTATTTCCGTCACGTTTTCCAAAAGCGTTTCTTCGAACCGCTTTTCTTCGTAAACGGTCTCGACGATTTTCTTCATCACCGTCTCTTCTTCGACGCGCTCGCTGGTCTCGTAGACCGGTTTCCGCACGATGGTGCGGCGCTCGCGCCGTTCGGTCTTCCAAACCGGCTTGTAGCTGGTCTGCTGTTGCTTTTCGTAAACCGTTTCCTCCACCAGCTTGTATTCCGTTACCGGCTGCGGCCGATATTGCACCTGCGGGACCACCTGGTAACAGGTGCAGGCGTCCTGAGCGTTCGCGGCAGTCGCGGCCAGGAGAGCTACCGACAGCAAACAAAGCAGCGTTTTCATTGCACCAACCATGACATTGAAGACGACCCTAAGTTTCGATGACAACGCCCTTTCGACCTGGCGTTGGCGGATCCGTGCCCCGCTCCACCGCACGACGCCAAACCGGTGCGGCGATTGCAATCGCCCCCCAGATCGGCGGAAATTCCTCCAATTGAGTTTGCCGGAATCTCGCGCATTTTGCAAACGGATTTCCAGGAAACCAGCCATTGGAACGGCTCTTCTATCTTAGTCAGGCCGGGTTGCCGGAGCCAATGCACGGGCGGATGCGGGATATGGCGATCGTGCCGAATGTGCACCGGGACCGCGTTAGTGGTTGACGCGCAAGGGTTTGCGCGGAGAAATTAACTAGACCGCGGATTCTTCGAAGTCTCGCCAGCCTTCGCAGACGGTAAAGTCACTGCCGGCGGGACACTTTTTTGCCGCCAATTCTCGTTGCTCGATCCTTCCTATGCATTTCCTCGACCTGACGCTCGACGATCCGGCCGCCAACGTGGCCCTCGACGAGGCGTTGCTCGAGTGGTGTGAGGCGGACGAATTCCACGAAGAGATTCTCCGCGTCTGGGAGCCGTACCAGAATGTCGTGGTCGTGGGACGGAGTTCCGAGGTCGCGCGCGAAGTCGCCCAGGACTTCTGCCGAGAACATCGCATCCCGGTGATCCGCCGCTGCAGCGGTGGAGCCGCGATCGTCACCGGCCCGGGTTGCTTGATGTATGCCGTGGTGCTCGATGGCCAGCGGCGCGACGAGTTGGCTTTGATCGATACCGCACATCAGTTCGTGCTGGGGCAGGTCGCCGCCGCCCTGCGTACGTTGGGAGTCGATGCCACGCCGTGTGGGACCAGCGATCTGGCGGTGGCGGGGAGAAAGGTTTCAGGGAATAGCCTGCGGCGCAAGCGGCGGTGGCTGCTCTACCACGGCACGCTGCTCTACGGATTGCCGGGCGAGATGATCCAGCGCTGTTTAGAGTTCGCGCCGCGACAACCCGACTACCGAGCCGGCCGCGACCATCGGGATTTCGTGGGGGGGCTGGAGTCCTCCAGTCGCGACTTGAAACGCGCTTTGCGCGAGACCTGGTCGGCGGATCAGCCACTCTGCCACTGGCCGCAGCATCGCCTGCAGTACCTGGTCAAGCACCGCTACAACTGCGCCAGCTGGAATCTGGCCCGCTGAGAGTGGCGCGACGCTCCGCGTCGCGTCTTCGTCACCTGGCCCACACGCCGTACCCCCACCGCGAGAAGGGGCGCGTGGGGCCACCAACTCGCGGAGCCACCAACTCGCGGGATCCCGAGTCCCCTCCGACCGCCGATTTTCCAAACCGTACCGTGAAGCTAGAATAGAGTCTTCATGAGCCGGAGGGTAAGCGAATGGCTAGCGGCTTCATTGGAAATGAAGTGCCGGGTAACCGGTTGTGGGTTCGAGTCCCATGCCCTCCGCTGATGGTAATGTCTTGGGCTGCTTGGACTTTGACAAATTCTTGCTGGCGATTTCCGACTGCTCCGCAGTGGCGGATATCGGCCGCGCGCGAAACCGTCGTCGCAAAGACACCAGCCGCCGAGAGGTGGCGTGGATGCGTCCGGGCGGCTCGCGATGGGAGCTAAGGACGTGGTAAGCAATCCTTGGATTACCGTGGAGACAGGATTCGTAGAATTGCACTCTAGTTGATCTGGTCTATCGGTAACTCGTTAGAAGCCACGAGGCGGTTGAAAAGGCGACCCAAGTAGCATCTGTGTGTCGGACCGACACGCACGGGTCGCAACCCAAGGGTCCGACATGACGCTAGAAAAGAATGGTAAAATGGCGTCGCACATGCGACAAAGAACATCGAGGGCGCTGCGGGCCCCTTGATGGTTCCGATTCGGGGACCGACCAGGTTACTCATTATGACTAGCGTTCCTCGCGATAGACTGGCTGCGCCTAATGGGGAACAGTATCAGGCCCTGTTGGCCGTTTCGGAAGCGATCGTCGCCCACCGCGACCTACCCTCGCTGCTTCATGAATTGACTAGCCGGCTACGTCAAATCGTCTGTTTTGACTACCTGACCGTCGTCCTTCATCAGGCAGCCACCGGCACGATGCGAATGCACGTTGTGGACCCTCCCGAACCGGTCGAGATAGTCCTTCGATGTGAAGACGATCCCGCTGGGCAGGTTTGGCAGACCCAACAGCCGCTTGTCATTTCTTGTATGGCTGAGCTGAAACCTTGGCCGCGGTTACAGGAGATTGCTCGGCCGTATGATATCCAAAGCTACTGCTGGCTGCCGTTGACGACTGCCCGACGCCGGCTCGGCACACTCAACTTCACATCCAAGCAGACTGGGACCTACGACTCGGCGGATCTGGGCTTCCTGCAGCGAGTCGCCAACCAAGTGGCCATTGCTGTCGAGAACGCGCTGGCCTTCCAGGAGATACTCGCGTTGAAGGAACAGCTCTCCCAGGAGAAGACCTACTTGGAGGAGGAGGCCCGCACCGAGTACAACTTCGGCGACATCGTCGGCGGGAGCGCTGCCCTGCGCCGGGTTCTTCAGCAAGTCGAGACCGTCGCCCCCACCGGTTCCACGGTGCTCATTCGTGGCGAAACGGGCACGGGCAAGGAACTCATCGCCCGGGCGCTGCACGATTTGAGCCCATGCAAGGGCCGGACCTTCGTCAAGCTCAATTGTGCGGCCATTCCTACCGGCTTACTTGAGAGCGAGCTGTTCGGCCACGAGAAGGGCGCCTTCACCGGAGCGATCACGCAAAAGGTTGGCCGCTTTGGGGTGGCAAACCAAGGCACGCTGTTCCTGGACGAGGTCGGCGACATCGCGTTGGAACTCCAACCCAAGTTGCTCCGCGTGCTCCAGGAACAGGAGTTCGAGCGGCTTGGCGGTACGAAGACAATCAAAGTGAGTGTGCGGCTAGTGGCGGCCACGAACCGCGATCTGGCTGCGATGGTCGCCGACGGATGTTTTCGCAGCGATCTCTACTATCGGTTGAACGTGTTTCCGCTGACGCTCCCCTCTCTCCGCGACCGAACCGAGGACATTCCGCAGTTGGTCCGCCATTTCACCCTGCAGTACGCTCGACGGATGGGTCGGCGAATCGAGACCATCCCCTCGGAGGCTATGGACGCTCTGGTGCGCTATTCGTGGCCGGGCAACGTCCGCGAGCTACAGAACGTGATCGAGCGCGCGGTCATCCTCTCGCCGGGCGCGTCGCTCCAGGTTCCGCTCAGTGACCTGCTGCCGTCGGACACGCGAGCCGCGGCGCCGGTTTCTGCGGTTAGTCTGGCCGACGCTGAACGGCAACACATCCTGGAGGCACTCCGCGAAACGGGCGGAGTGCTGGGGGGTCCGGATGGAGCTGCGGCTCGCCTTGGAATGAAGCGGTCAACGCTGTACAAGAAAATGAAGAAGCTTCGTATCTCCCGACTCGAGTCTTGATGCTCGCGCAGCCGTTTGGGCGCGGCCGAGGAGGTCGGCAACCTCTTCCCAAAGAGCCAAGCATTCGTGCCGTTCGGTCGGCGGAAGTTTCTCTAGCATTTCCGCGTCTCGTAAACCGGACAAATCGGGGTCCTGCTGCCATCGGGCCACCGTCTCCCGGATCTCGGCGCGATCGGCCAGCTCCGCGCCGTCAAGTCGTTTCGTCCAGGCTGCGATATCAAGGCGTAGCCAGTCGCGGGCGTGCTGGCGCCAGAGCGCCCGCTCTGCTTCATCGACAACAGCGTCATCCGCCCCGCAGCCGGCCAGGGCCGCGGCGCGGGCGGCGC
>JBGSLW010000315.1:0-33406 GCA_041740495.1 Pirellulaceae bacterium | reverse complement strand
CGTCGAACGCCGCACCGCCGGCCCTGCAGCCCGTTTGGAGCGCCGACTATTCCGCGCCGCTCCGCCGCAAGTAAGCCGCACCGTCTGCCGCGAGCAAACGCAATAGTATACATTTGTACACATAAATAAAATCTGGGTTTGGGACAAGGATGTCGACGATGCAACCGCGAATTCGATTCGTCTGCCGAGGGGGATGGGCGCTGGGTTGTCTGGTGTTGGCCCTGCAAACCGGTTGCCAGTCGCTCATCCATCGCGAGGCGACTTGGTCCGGTTCCGCCAAGGATATGTGGGGGGGGATGACCCTCAAGAAGGATGAGAAAATCGTATTCGAAGAGCCGCACCAATTGGCGGTGATCTGGTCGGACTCGGCGGTCGTCGGACAGGACGGCAGCCCGATCCGGGGATTTTCCGGCCGAGTCTACTTCAACAACGCCAAGAACAAGCCGGCACGAGTCGAGGGCGAGTTGACGGTATACGCCTACGACGACACGTCTGCGGGAACCAAGACGACCGCCGACCGCGTCTACAAATTCCGCGAGGAGGAACTGCAAAGTCATTTCAGCCCCTCGGGGATCGGGCCGTCGTACAGCTTCTGGATCCCCTGGGACCAGGTCGGCGGGGAACGGAGGAGCATCGCCCTGGTGCCGGTATTCAAATCGAAGGAGGGAAAGGTGGTGAGCGGCGATCAATCGCTCAATACGCTCCCCGGTAAGGCGACGGCGCAGGACGAGCAAAAGAAGCGCATTTCGTATTACGTCGCCGGATCCAGCCCCGCCGTGGTCAGCGGTGGGAGCGCCGTGGGTACGAATGGCGTGGCCGCGATGGTCCCGGACACCAGCAGCGTTCAACAAGTCGCCCATTTTCAACCGGCGGAAAACACAGAGACCGGCAAGCCGCGAACAACCACCTTCGATCTGCCGCGCACGATGGCGGCTCGGATGCAAGGTCATCAGGTCCCGGTAGCCGCCGGCAGTGAAATGACGGTCAACAATAGCGACGGGTCGTCCGCGACCGTGTCGTATGGCCCGGCGGAAAAGGTGGGGTTTGCCGGCAAGAACTCGTCCGGGGCGGAATCCGCTCCAGCCGTAACGATTCAGTCGACCAGTCTGACGCCTGGGAACATGGGGAACGGGCAAGGCGCCGGCGGTTCGGCCGGAGCATCGCGATCGGTCTACGGAAAGCCGGGCTCGATTCGTTAACGGGGGGGAACAGTTGAGGACAACTGTTCTACTGTCCAGCGTAGAGCAATTGTCCTCAATTGCTTGTCTTCACCGAACAGTTGAGGACAACTGTTCTACACTATTTCGCACGCACGACGACTCGGTTGCCGGCGACTTCGATCACCACGACTTTCTGGCCTGATTCGACCAAGTCGCCGTCGGATATCACATCGACGAACTGATTTCCGAAGCGGGCTCGACCAGACGGGGCGAGTCGGGTGATCGTGGTTCCGGTTTGCTTTAACAGGTGTTGGTAGTTCACCAACGCCTCGCGCTGATCGGCGGAGAGCAACTCGTCCCGTTCCGCGGGAGGTTCCAGCATCAAGCGTTTGAAAAACGGGAGTTGAGCCAGGTATCTGCGGAGAAAAAAGATCGCGATCAGAAAACCGCTGCCGGCGGCGACTACCATCGAGAGCGAGACGGGGAGTCGATCGAAATCTTCGCTGGTCCGCGGGATGACGAACGTCTGGCTCGCCAGAACCAGCGAACTGAAGATCATCAGCACGCCCCCGATGCCGAAGATCCCGAACCCAGGGAGCACGAACAATTCCAGCGCCAGGAAGGCGACGCCGACGACGAACAGGAGAATCTCCAACCAGTTGGCGTTTCCGTTGCAGTATTGGCTCCAGAAATAGAGGACCAGGCAGAGCGACCCGATGAAGCCGGGGACGCCGACGCCGGGCGAGGACATTTCGGTCGAAAGAAAGAACATCGCCCCGAACAGGAGCCAGGCGGCGACCCACGGCGTGCCGAGGTGCCGCGCCAGCGACTCGACCCAGCGATCGGCCGCGGTCGGCTCGAGCACACGCGGTTCCGATTTGATTTGATAGAGCGATTTGAGCTGAGCCAGGTCGTCCGCCAGGTAGCGGGCGACGAACAAGCTTTCTGCCGTGGTCCCGCTGATTCCCTGACGCGTTTCGAGCGGGCGCACCAGAGTCCACTCGACCGCCTCGTCTCCCAGTTCCCCCAATTGTTGTTCGCTGAGGATTCGGACTTGCCCGGTCGTGCGATGGCTATACAGCGCCGCAGCGAATTGCGGATCCAGCACGGCCAGGGGGAGCGACCAGTCCCTTCCTGTTTTTTCGGCGATCCGCGAGGCGATTTCGCGAAACGAGGCCAGGTCGACTGAAGGGACGCGCGTGTCCGGGCCTCCCAGGATTGCCGCCGGCCCCATCACCAGGTGATCGCAGGCCAACGGGACGATCGCGGAGATACCCGCGGCCCGCGACGGAATGTACGCCACGGTCCGGACTCGATTCGAATCAAAATCCGCCAACATGGATGCCAGTCGGATGCATTGGGCCGGGTCACCCCCTTCGGTGTCCAGCGTGACCAGAATCAGATTGGTTTCGGGAGGAAGTTGTCGCAGCGAACCGGCGATCCAGTTGACGCTGCGTTGATCGATCCGGCCTGCGATCGGGAGTTCGACCGCGTGCCAGTCCCCGCCCAGCGTCGGATCTCCTTCCAGAGCGTCCGGCGTCAAGCGAAATCGATCGGCCAGATCACGGCGCGAGCGGATGCGATGACGCAGCAGCTGATACTTGGCAAGTAACTGGCTGTTGTACAGCGGCAACGAGCCTTGTTCGGTCAGAGTATCGCTTTGCAGGACTTTCCCCTGCGTTTCCAGTTCCCGCAATTGTTGGCGATCGACAAACAGGAATTTGCCCTCCCCCAGATCGGCTCGATACAACGAAGCGTCGGGGTCCAGCATGCTGATCGCGAATTCGACAGGGAAAACCAGCCGTTTGGAGGCGATCTGGCGATAGGTTGAGCGGAGGCCTTCGTCGATGGCGGGTTCGTCCAACCCCGCCCGACCCAGGGCAGCGTTCTCGTGGAGCGCTATATGATTGCAAGCGAGCGCCACCAGGACGGCGTGTCCCACCAACTCGCTCTCGGGCTGGGCTGCGCCGCCGGGAACGTCGGCAAACGTCTTGGGCGCCGGTACGTAGGCGACGAATTCCAGCTGGGAGACTTCGTTGCTGAGGAGGAATCGGGCCAGGTCGGCGGAACTCCCCAGCCGGCTTCCGCGGCCGTCGCGCCCGTTGCTGGTGTCGAACTCCAAGACCACGACCGTCCGCTCATTGGCGGTTTGAGCCGGCGGTGCGTTTTCGGCGATCCGGCGGATCGTGGCTTCGACTTGCTCTTGCACCGCGGCGGTGATCGGCAGTTCGACTTGCACCAGGTGTCCGGGACGTGGACTCAAGTCTTGTCCGGCGGGGGGCTCGGACGCACCCGAATCTGGCGAAAGGTCTTGCGTTTCCGCGGTCGGAGGGGGGGGGGTCTCTTGGGACCAGCCGGCGGTTCCCCTCGACGTCACGGAATCCCAACCTGCCCAAAGAACGCAGAGGACTAGAATTCGGTACAACCGCTTCGAAGCCATATTTCCAGTCAAACTCCAAGTGTATGTATCCGGCCACTCACCGGCAGCCATTACATTATAGGGTGCCCTGTGGAACAATGCTGTGTGGACCAACGCCGTCATCATGATTCGCCCGAGCGGCATCGAGTTCAACCTCGAGACTGCTCGGGACAATACCTTCCAGTCGCGGCAGTCTATCGGTCGAACCGAGTTGCGCCAGGCGGCGCTGCGCGAATTCGACGCTTTGGCTGAAGGCTTGCGACGATCCGGAATCGAAGTCTTCGTCGCCGACCCGCCCCGGGGCGAAGGGATTCCCGATGCGGTCTTTCCCAACAATTGGTTCTCGACGCATGCCGACGGCACGGTGGTGATATATCCGATGGCGGCGGCGAACCGCCGCGCCGAACGCCGCGCCGACCTGTTCGACGAATTGTCCTCAGCCGGGTATCCGATTTCACGTCGCGTCGACTTGAGTTCCTGGGAGAACGAAGGTGTTTTTCTGGAAGGGACCGGGTCGCTGGTGCTCGATCGAACAGCACAAATCGCCTTCGCGTCGCTGTCCCCGCGGACGAGTAGCGAAGGAGTTGCCCGGTGGTGCCGGCTGTTCGGCTTTCGACCGTGCCTGTTTCGCGCCGTCCATACCCAGGCCGGGACGACGGCGCCGATCTACCACACCAACGTCCTTCTGAGTCTCGGTGAGGGCTGGGCGGTCTTGTGCCTGGAAGCAGTCCCCGATGCGGCGGAACGGCGACTCGTGACACAAACACTCACCGACACCGGCCGCGACGTCATCGCGATCGATCCGGGACAGATGGCGCAGTTTGCGGGGAACATCCTGCAGCTTCGCTCCGGCGACTCGGACCAATTTGTGATCGCCATGTCCGCGGCGGCCCGAGGGGCGCTTCGTCCGGATCAATTGAATCGACTGGCGAAGCACAGCGAGATTGTCGCGATCGACGTTTCGACGATCGAGCGCTGCGGCGGGGGGAGCGTCCGCTGTATGCTCGCGGAAAACTATTTTCCCTACCGGACGCTGCGATCTTGTGCGGCCGTGCGGAGCGATTGATCGGTTTCGGCCGAGATGATTTCCTGGCGGGCGGTGCCCGATTGAAACGGCCCGACCCCGAGCACGGACCAGCGCGAGTCGTCGCTGCGAGCGACGTGGCGGCCGCTGTCGAACACCAATTGGCCGGTGGCGGTTTCGTACGCCACCAGGCCCAATTTGGCGGTGCCGTATTGATTGAATTGTTCGTAAATCCGAACCTCGGGGATTTCGATCGGCAACAGCCCTGGCACCGTGAGCCCCGGCATCCCGATGAAGCGATCGTTGTCGTCGGTGCCGACCCCTCCCGAGCGGACTTCGACGGTGATCTCCGACCCATCCGCCGTCGGCGTCAGTTGAGCCCCTTCCTGTAAAAGGCGATGCCGGAGCGAACCGACCAAATAGCCTTTGTCGACGCAGTCCAGGTACTTTTCCTCAAGGTATACCTTTTTCCCCGCCACAGGAGGGAAGGGCGTACGGTCCAAGGCATGATCGATCGCACTGGAAACCAAGACCTGCTCGATTCCGGTGCGTGCCGTGTTCGACGTACGGGCTCGCGCACACGCGACCAGCAACAGCACCAAGATCATGATTCCCCACAAGGGACGATAGATGGCAATCGCAAGAGGCATATCGGAGGAGGGTGTCGAGTTGGGCGCGATGTTTCGCGATGAAAGTCGGTTGCCGGATTGTCGGCAGTTCTCATCGCGCGGAAACCGTAGCAAATGCGGCACGACGGGCCAAGCGAGATCGGCCTGCTAGCGGGAGGGTAACGAGAAAGGCCCGAGTCGGCGCACCACCCCTCCCCGGCCACGTCGTGCGTCCGACCCTTGTATGTTGGCATGTGGCTCCCGCGGGCTCATGAGCGCCCCCAACGATCCGCGGGAGGGTGAAATACGACCAGGATTGTGCGGTAGATGACGGCGCGAGGTGTAGCCGCAAGCGTAACCATCCGCTCGGCACGCGAGCGGCATTCTCCCGGTCCGCCGAGGATGCACCGGCGGCCGCAGATGCCTCGGGGTTTATCCCCGAGGAGGTTTCACGTTCAACCTACAGACGGGCCCTCAACAATTCCATCCGCCCGTGGTGATGCCTCGGGGTTGATCCCCGAGGAGGTTCACGTTCAACCTACAGACACGGCCCACCCTTCACTCATCTTCGGCCGAGCCAACGACGTGCCACTTCAGAGCGGCATCCCGAGGCCGAAACGAGAGGTGCGTCGGTACAGCAACGCGTCCGCTCGACCGGCAACCGACCCGTACCAACCGCAGATCGTCCAGATTCGCGCAGTTTACTCGAAGCCCGCACGTTAGTGTACAGGTGTATACTTACTGCTGGTCGCGAGAAGCAAGGAGGCCGCAGATCATCTTCTGACTCTCCTACTCTCTCTGTTCCCTCCATTTGCTCCTGTTTCAATCTTCTTTTCTTTTCTTGAACAGGAGGCAACCGACCAAGATCGTCACCCCTTCATGGAACGCTTCGACATTTCCAAGATTGGAATGGGGTGCCCCTGTTTTCTCTGCCAGGAATTCCTATGGCCTGCCGCCCACCGCCGCTGGTACGGCGAAGATTTGATCCGGTTTATGGTCTGCAGTTACCGTCGATCCCCTTCTGCCTCTTTCCGGCGGAAAACGGCCACGATGTCCTCGACGGGGACGACGTACAGTTGGTTGTCGGATTCGAAATCGACGGGGATCGCGTTCTTGGGGTGGAACAGGACTTTGTCGTATTGGCGGAGGGGGACGTCCTCGTCGTGTTCGACTTGGGTGGAAATCGTGACGATCCGTCCGGTGATGGTGGGGATTTCCGCGGCGTCGGGGAGGGCGATTCCACCTTTGGTTTGTCGTTTCGGTTCGTCCTTGCGGACGAGCACGCGGAACCCGATCGGTTCGACGTATTCGAAGGAGGACTTGGTGGAGTTGCTTTTATTCGCCATGTTGGATTGGGGGAGGACGCTGCAAAAACGTGGAGATTCTCGGCAAAAACTGGACTGGTTGCAACTTAACGCGGGAAAACAGTGGTCACAAGTGAACTTGGACTTGTAAGCGACTATTTTTCTGGCAAAATATCGCGTTTCGTAGAGCGCTACTCAAATCCTACTGAGCATATCCTACTGAGGCAGAGTTGTGAGTGAAGTATTGAGCGTGGCGATTCGGCCGGAGACGGGGAAGCTGCGCATGCGCCGCTTGCGAGCGGGCGGTCAAATCCCGGCGGTGTTGTACGGGCACGGCGAGGCGAACGTCAATTTGTCGATTCCCGCCCGCGAGATCGATTTGCTGATCCGCCATGGATCCCATTTTGTCGAACTGCAGGGTGCGGTCAACGAGCACGCCATGGTGGCGGACGTCCGTTGGGATGGTTTGGGTAAAGAAGTCTTGCACTTGGATTTCCTGCGGGTCAACATCAACGAATCGGTGGAAATCGATTTGCCGTTGGAGCTGAAAGGAGAGGCGCCTGGGACCAAAGCGGGCGGCGTCCTGAATTTCGTCTTGCACGAGGTTACGGTCCGCGGTCCGGCGAACAAACTGCCCGATAAGATCGAAGTGCGGATTGGCGAATTGGAATTAGGGCGAGAGATCCTGACGGGCCAAATTCGGTTGCCCGAGGGGGTGGAGCTGGTGACGCCGCCGGGCGAACTGGTGGTGGAATGCCAACTGCCTCGCAGCGAGGACGAGGCGACGCCGGCCGATTTCGCCGCGGAGCCGGAGGTCATTGGTCGCAAGGCCGACGAGGAGGGAGCGTCCGAGGCTGGCGAATAGTGGACTGGCCGCCAGATGAAACTGATTGTTGGCTTGGGGAATCCGGGCAAGCAGTACCAGGGGACGCGGCATAACGTCGGGTTTATGGTGATACAAGAGCTGTCGCGACGGCATTTTTCTGCCGAGCGATCACGCTCGAAGTTTTTTGCGGACATCGTTGCCGGTAGAATGTTTGGAGACGATGTTTTGTTGGTTTGTCCGCTGACGTTTATGAACGAAAGCGGAAAAAGCGTCCGGCAGATCGCCGACTTTTATCGGGTCGGGTTCGATCAATTGCTGGTCGTCTGCGACGATTTCAATTTGCCGTTGGGGAGGATCCGCCTGCGAGCAAGTGGTTCGTCGGGTGGTCAAAACGGATTGGATGATATATTGCGGCGATTGGGGACCGATCAGGTCCCTCGATTGCGGCTGGGGATTGGCCCTGTGCCGGAAGGTTGGACGGCCCCGAATTTTGTCCTCTCCCGGTTTGCGGCCAGCGAACGCGACGAAGCGGAGCGGATGGTTCAGCGGGGAGCGGACGCCGGCGAAGCCTGGTTGCAGGACGGCCTGCTCGCGGCGATGGCCCGCTTCAACGCAAAGCCGGCGGAATGAACCAGCCGGCGGCGGGTGCGAGTCCAGCCGACGGAACCAACCGACGGCGAATCCGAGCAACCGACAGCGATTCCGAGCAATCGACAGCGATTCCGAGCAATGGCGTGATAGACAAACGGTGATACCCAACGACGGCAAACGAGACAAACGACGGCGAACGAGACAAACGACGGACCAAGCGATAACGAACGGGAGATAAACTTTGGCTACGACAGCGTATGAGTGTATGTTCATCCTGGAATCCAATGCCTACGGGCGCGATCCGGGCGGCATGGCAAATCGAATCAAAGATGTGATCGAAAACGCCGGGGGGAAGATCCTGGCGAGCCGCTTGTGGAACGAACAACGGCTGGCGTACCCGATCGAAGGGCATCGCAAAGGGGTCTATTGGCTTACGTATTTCGAGCTCGATGGCGAGCACCTGCCGAAGTTTACTCGGGCGGTGAAACTGACCGATGCGGTGATCCGCCACCTGACCTTGCGCTTGGACCCGCGGTTGGTCGAGCCGATGGTGGCGGCGGCGCGGGGTGAAGTCCCGGTTGTGTCGCGGGCCGCCAAGATGGAAGAGACGCGTCCCCCGACGGCCGGCAAAGTCGCTTCGGAAGAGGTCGATGTGTCCGCGGCGGTGGTGGAAAACTGATTCCTGGGTTGTTCAGCCTGCAGGTGAACTATGGCCAGTTTCAATCGCGTGATTCTCGTGGGAAATTTGACCCGAGATGTCGATGTCAAGTACACCAAGGGGGGTACCGCGGTCACCGAGATTGGCTTGGCGGTCAACGATCGAGTCAAACGGAACGATGAATGGGTCGATGAAACCACGTTCGTCGATATCACGTTGTGGGGGCGTACCGCCGAAGTGGCGGGACAATACCTCAGCAAGGGGAGCTCCGTGTTGATCGAGGGTCGATTGAAGCTCGATTCGTGGGAAACCGAAGGTCAGAAACGACATAAATTGCGGGTGGTCGGCGAGCGAATGCAGATGCTCGGCGGCGGTAAAGGTGGAGGTACACCTCGCCCGTCAACCGAACAACAATCGGTCGCAGCGGCCGAGAGCTTTGAGCCGCCGCCAGGCGACGATATTCCCTTTTAACTGGTAGTGATATGAACATGACCAAGCAAAAATCACAACGCAACCGGCTGACCCATGGGCGCCTGCCGCGCGGCGAGAATCGCGGCATCGAATTGCTGCTGATCCAGAACGTCGATCACCTGGGAAAACAAGGTGAGGTCGTCGAAGTGAAGCAAGGGTACGCCCGCAATTTCCTGCTCCCTCAAGGTCTGGCCACGTTGGCGACCCCCCATCACAAGCGGATGGTGGAAAAGCACCGCGCCAAGTTGCTGGAAATCGAACGGGCACGTTTGAAAGAAATCCAGGATCTGGCCGCAGCGGTCGAGCGTCAAAGCATCACGATCGAGGCGAACGCCAACGACGAAGGGCACCTGTACGGCAGCGTGGGCGCCGCGGAAATCGTTTCGGCGCTCAAGCAAGCCGGGATCCATCTCACGGCCGACCAGGTCCGGCTGGAGGGTGTGCTCAAGGAATTGGGCTTGTACACCGTCAAAGTCCGGCTGCATCAATCGGTCGAGTCGGAACTGAAAGTCTGGGTCGTCCCGACTGCGGGAACCTCGGATTGAGCCATGGCCATGGCAAATCGCACGGACGCTCCTCGCAAGCGCAAACGGAACGGGCCGACGGAAACTGGGGCTTTGTTGAGCCGGTCGCTGCCGGTCAATTTGGAAGCCGAAATGGGATTGTTGGGCAGCATGGTCATGCTCCCTTCGGTCTGCGATGAAATCGTCAGCAAAGTCCGGGCGGACGACTTCTACGATGAAGCCAACCGGATTCTGTTCGAGTTGTTGTTGGGGATGTACAACGACTCGAAAAAAATCGACGTGGCGTTGGTGCGCGAGTCGTTGATCGCGCGCGGTGTGTACGAGGCGATCGGCGGTGCGTCGTACCTGGCCCAGGTTTTTAACGCGGTTCCGAATGCGGCGCACGCCGTCTACTACGCTGCGATCATTCGAGAGAAGGCGACGCTGCGGACGCTGATCGGCGCCTGCACGGAGATCTTGGAATCGGCGTACGAGGGACAGGACGACCCGCAGCGTGCGATCAACGCGGCCGAAGAAAAGATTTTCTCGATCAATGACGCGCACAGCGGAGGCCAGCTGAGCCCCCTGGAAACGGTGTTGCATCAGGCCATGGACCGGTTGGACGCCCGGATGCGAGGGGAGTCGCTGACGGGAACCGTCGAGTCCGGCTTTGTCGATTTGGACCGTCTGACGGGGGGACTGCACGCGTCGGAATTGGCGATTCTGGCCGCGCGACCCAGTATGGGTAAGACGGCCTGTGCCATGAATATCGCGGAACACGTGGCGATCCAACTACGCAAGCCCGTGCTGTTCGTCAGTTTGGAAATGGCGGCGATCGAGGTAGTCGAGCGACTGCTTTGTTCGGTGGCGCGGGTTAACGGGCATCGGCTGCGGAACGGGACGCTGTCCGCCGACGATCGCAAACGGCTGGTCAGCCGAGCGGGCGAGATCAGCACAGCGCCGCTCTTTATCGACGACTCACCCAGCCGCACCGTGGCCGAAATCTCCGGGACAGCCCGGCGGATCAAGCGGAAACACGAAGACCTGGGCCTCTTGGTGATCGACTATCTCCAACTGATTCAACCGGATAACGCCAGCGACCCCCGGCAAGAGCAAGTCGCCCGGATTGCGCGGCGACTCAAGGGGCTCGCCCGTGAGCTCCGCATTCCCGTGCTCTGCCTCTCCCAGCTCAATCGACAAGCCGAGGATTCTCGCGACCACATCCCCAAACTGAGTCACCTCCGCGAATCGGGCGCGATCGAGCAGGACGCGGACGTCGTGATGTTCGTCCACCGGGAGGAGTATTTTCTGCACGGTGAAGAAAAGGCATCAGTGGAAGGGGAAGCCCAGATCATCGTCGCCAAGCAGCGAAACGGGCCGACCGATACGGTCCACCTCAGCTGGCTGAAGGACTTCACCCGGTTCGAGAACCGCGCCGCCGAACGGCACAGCGAATTCGATGACTTCGGACTGTAACCACCCCGGTTGAAAACAGAGCAGTGCGACGCTCCGCGTCGCGCACGCACCCACGCTTCTCCAGCCAAGCATTCCCGTTGGACGCAAAGAAGCACGAAGCCCAGCGTCGCGTCACTTCGTCCCTAGGGCTGTCAACGCAGCGTCGCGGCGGCAGCGGCGGCTTGCTGATCCGCAGGCGAATCGAGCCCCAACATCGACTTGATCCGCACCACGTCGTTGGGATTCTCAAAGCTGACCAGATCGGCGCCGGCTTCGTCCGTTTGCAACAGCATGCCGGCGATCTTCCAACCAACGTCGCCTCGCCGCAACATCATCGAGAACTGTTCGGTCTCTCCGCCGTCCACGACGACACAGGGTACAAAGGCGATTTCTTGTTTGGCCGAAGCGAATTCGGCCGGTTGGTAGCGATAGGTTGCCTTCGGGCCCCCCGGCGCGGAGAGCTCCAACTCACAGGACCGGATTTGTGCCAAGGCTTTTTGGGTCATGAACCGCTCGGCTTCATCGGTATCCCCGGCCCGCAACAAGTTGATGAAGTGCTCGCAAACTGTCTCGGGCAAGGCGTCGACGGTGATCTTGACCTCAGTAGCCGCGGCGGAGGTCCCGGACGTCGAGTCGGTCGTGGGAGATTCTGTCGCGCTCTCCGAGGAGCCGGTTTGCGTCGTCGTGGTATTCGAACAACCGCAGATTCCCAGGACGGAGTAAACCACGATTCCGAACAGTGCTGAACGCATGGGAGATCTCCAGGGACGATCGAACGCGAGGGGGACCAGGCGGACGACGCACGAGGCGTATTTGCGAGAATTCGCATGACCGCACGTGCGAAGTCTTCTGGAATTGCGATCTGGGGTCAAGGTCGTTTTATGCGGCGAGCGCGTTCTCATTAGATAAACAGCCTGCGGCGAACGAGCATGCCATTGCTAGCGTGTCCGTTCAGGTCGTCTGCGACCCATCGCGTGCCATTTCGAGCCTTTCCCCATGACTCGCTCCCCGGCAGAGAGGCTACGCCTCTTGCGGACGCATGGCGGACGCACGGCGACCCGGGATTATTTCGGGCCCATACAAATTGCCTAGTTCGTACGGCTGGTCGTGATTCCGAGGGCCGGACCGGTTTCCAATGCCCCATTGTGCCTCTTGCCGCGGACCGTGAGGCATAATTGGACCGTTTGATTCCTTGGGGGAAAGTGCACGATGGACACGGAATTGAAACCCGAATCAGCTCGGCAGACGGGATCTCGCGGCGTCATCTTGATTGTCGAAGACGATCCGCTCCAGCGCGAGTTCCTGGAAGGAAGTCTTCGCGAACAGGGTTTTGAGCCGTTCGGCAATGGATCACCCGAAGAGGTGTTTGCCTGGAGCTGCGCCCATCAACCGCAGGCGATCATCCTGGATCTTTGCTTCCCCAGCGGCTGCGGTTTGGAATTGTGCGGCCGGCTGGTCGACCACCCGGCGACTTGCAGCATCCCGGTGATTATCCTCAGCGGCTCGTGTGACAACGACGTCGTCCGGAAAGCTCGTGCGGCGGGATGCCGGTTCTTCCTCAGGAAGCCCTTCGATCCCAATACGCTGTTGCTGCTGATCGATCAAGCGATCCGCGAGGCGGCGGACTATTGACGAAACGACTGTCCGTCGCGGACGATCCGTCCCCCTTGGTGGTCGATCGAACGCGTCCCCTCTTGTTCGATCACATCGCAGCTTTCGATGCCCAGTTGTGCCAAACCCTCGCAGCGGACCTGGCTGTGACCATTGTCTCCGATCAGGCACCCCTGTAATCCGAGTTGTGATACGCCGCCGGCGCAGACGCCGCTTCGGCCATTTCCTCGAAAGGTGCAGCCCACGACCTGGACATTCTCCGCCAGATCGGCTGCGTTGATTCCGTCCAACTGAAAGCCCTGCACGACCAGGTCGCTGATCCGCACGTTGCGCGTCTGGTACAACGTGATGCCGACGGCACGGGCGCAACAGGAGAGAGTTGGGTATTGGAAGGGCGCTTTACCCGGCTCGGTTCGAAAGTAGATCCAGCCTTCGTATTGGGTCCACTCCAACGGCTGGAGAGATGCGGGCCCCGCTCCCGTGGAAATCTGCTTTCGCGCCGGCTTGCCATCCAAGAACAGGACTTGGTAGCTGACCAATCGCGGAAGGTAGCGGAAGACTCCGTCGCCGACATATTCCCATTGGGTATCCGGGATTTTCTCGGCGCCTTCCAAAACGGCCCCATTCCCCAGGAGCTCGATCGGCAGCCGACTGAGTCCGAAGGTCGCCGCGCCGCTCACGGAGATTTCCTCGCGGTAGGGAATCTGGTTTTTCTTGAGGATGATGCGGTCCCCCGGACTGGCCAGACTGAGTGCGAACTGAATCGTCCTGAGATTCTGGCCCAAACGGTAACTCGCCAGACTATCGACCCCGCCGACATTGTCGACGTACCAATCCTCGGCGCGCAGAGCGATGCAGCTAACCGGCAGCAGCAGAAAGATAAGAGCCAGCGATCGTGGGCGCATGAACGACTCGACTGCGTGTTTGCAAACAACAGTACTACAGTCCTTTATCTTAATTGCCCGTTCGAATTCCGAAACAAATTCTCGTATTTGCTGGAAAATCCGCTACAATCGTTGTAAATTGACAGCTAGCGGAAGGGGTGCCTCGATGGTCTATCCTGTCGGAAACGCCCAAATCAGCTTGATCTACGGCGATATCACCGATCAACAGGTCGATGCCATCGTCAACGCCGCCAATTCACAGCTGCGCGTCGGAGGCGGCGTCGACGCGTCCATCCACAAGCACGGCGGCCCCAAGATTCTTCAAGATACTCGGCAGCGGTATCCGATGGGCTGCCGGACGGGAAGCGCCGTGGCTTCGATCGCCGGAGATTTGCCTAGCAGGATCGTTATTCACGCTGTCGGACCGATTTGGCAGGGGGACTCCAAACGCGAATCCGAGTTGTTGCGACGAGCGTATGAATCGTGCTTCGAAGTCGCAACCGAAAACGAATGCACCAGCATCGCCTTCCCAGCAATCAGTTGCGGCGCTTTTGGTTTTCCCATCGACCTGGCGGCGGAGATTGCGTTTCGAACCACCAAGTCCTGGGTGGAGTCCCATCCGCAACCACAGGACGTCCGCTTTGTGCTGTTCACCGAATCGGTCGGGAATCCTTTTTTGGCCAAGGCTGCCGAAGTATTTTGCCCTGCTTGAATCGACTGAAATCAGCCCCTACCATCCGATTTCTCCGATTTTTCGGGGGGGTTGTGTACGATTTGGTCGATGGTAAACACGTCGCGCGCCGACGGTTGCGAACCGTTCGGATTTTCGCCGGCGCATCCCCCCACGAGTCGAAAATGTCCTGTTTTGTCGGGGAAAACGCGGAAAACTTGACCGGTGGGAAAACCGGTAACTATACTGGCCTGGAAGCGATTTGCGGGGTCGACGGGGAAGTCTGGGGAATCTAGGAAGCTCGGAACGAGAAGCTATGCGCCGATTGATACTTATTGCTGCGCTGATTTTGTTCATCGGAGAGCAAGCGTTCGGGCAACGATTCAACCAGTCACGGGATTTGGCCCCCGGTGTGTTGAAGACGGTACCGCTGGAATTGAGCGCGAGCGATACCAACACGATTCGCATTCCGCTGCCCGACCTCAACGCGGCGGACTATGCGCCGAATACTTTCAACAAAGCCAAAACGCTGTTTGGCAGCACCCGCGAAATTGTCCTGTACCGCGATGTTTGGGCCTACGAGTTCAGTCACATCGGGCTGCGACAAGGGGAGTTCGATGTCCCCCGACCGGATGGGACGGTAGCGCGGACGAACGTCTGGTATTTGATTTACCGAGTCCGCAATGTCGGTAAGACGATTTCGTATGAGACAGTCGTTGACGAAGTGGTGAAAATCGACGAGCAACGAATCGTCTACGACGGTGAAGCAATCGACCAAACCACGATGTACGGCCGGTTCCTGCCGGTTTTTGAGTTGGTGTCATGGGTCCAGAATCCGGAGACCAGGGAATACGATCGGCGGGAACAGGCCGATGAGCTGTTCCCGACGGTGACGACCCAGATTCAATTGGAAGAGGATGCGAATCGCGACTTGTTGGACTCGGTGCAAATGTCGCGAATTCAGCTCCCGTTGGCGCAAGGCGAGCATGCGGACGGGGTGTGGGGGGTCGCCATTTGGACCGGCGTCGATCCTCGGGCTGATTACATTTCCGTGCGGATCAAGGGGCTGACCAATGCATATCGCATCGTCAACCATTTCGACGGGGACAAAAGCTTTCAGACCCGCGAATTGCAATTGAACTTCTATCGACCCGGAGACACGGTCAATCAGGACAAGGACCGAATCTTCCCAGGGATTCAGCTGGTCGACTCTCCGAAGGAGCAGGCGGTCATCGCCCGCAGGTACGAGCTGCCCGGTCCGCTCTTCCGGATCTACGAGGAAGTGAACGGAACCGAGCTTGAGATGCGATTGGAAGCGGACTCGCAGGTCGACGTCGACACCTTCATTTCTCCACTGGCGGTGACGTTGAACGAGGGGCGGCTGCCCGAATCGCTGGCGAAGGGTCTGGCCGATCTGGGGGTCTCTGTTCCCCAGGATTTGGGTGTGGAAACGTTGGTTCCTGGGGGAAAATGGTCGGCGACGATCGGTGATCGAGTCTTTATCATCTCGATGCGTCCCGAATTCTGGGAGCGGTTCGGCGATGGAATTCGCCTGATCAAGCGGCTTGATTACGCCTGGATTTACCGATAAAATTGCGCCCTTCGGTGGTTCAGCACCAGGGTCTGCATTCATATCTGGGTCGGTAGTGGGTAGGCATCCGCAATGGCACACAAAAAAGGTCAAGGCTCCAGTCGCAATGGTCGCGATTCCAATGCGCAACGGCGAGGGGTCAAGTTGTTTGGCGGTCAGCAAGCCCGCATCGGAAGTATCTTGGTTCGGCAATGCGGGACGCGTTTCCGCGCCGGTAAAGGGGTGGGCCAGGGGCGTGATTACACCCTGTTTGCCTTGGTGGACGGGGTGGTAAGTTTCGACCAGGAAGGTCGTCGCATCCACGTCATCGCCCAAAATAATTGATACACGTTTGAATCGAAACTCGGTGGATCCGTCCGCTCTCGTCGGCCGCTCTGATCGCGGATCCGTGCCAGGCCTTGTGGCGAGAGCGGGTTTCCAGTGGATCTTCTGATCCGGGCCAGCCATGTTTGTCGACCGAGTTGAAATCGAAGCCGTTGCGGGGCGCGGCGGCAACGGTTGCTTGAGCTTCCGCCGTGAAAAATATGTTCCTTTGGGTGGTCCCGACGGGGGGGACGGGGGGGACGGCGGCGATGTCGTGATCAGGGCCCGCGCCGGCGTCGACAGCCTGGTGGGACTTTCTCAACGCAAACAATGGCGAGCCAAGTCCGGGGGGAACGGCCAAGGGGCGCTCAAACACGGCCGCAACGGCGAATCGGTTTGGATCGAAGTCCCTCCCGGCACGATCGTGATCGATCGCTTGAATGGCTTTGTGATGAAAGATCTGTCGGAAGACCACACGGAGGTCATAGCGGCCCGCGGCGGACGCGGTGGAAAAGGGAATGCACATTTCAAGAGCTCCACGAACCGAGCGCCCCGGCAGGTGACCGAAGGAGAGGCCGGTGAGCAACGCCGTTTGATTCTGGAATTGAAGGTGATCGCCGATGTAGGATTGATCGGCCGGCCCAATGCGGGCAAAAGCACCCTGTTGAGTCGCCTGAGCAATGCTCGCCCGGAAATCGCCGACTATCCGTTTACCACCAAGTACCCCAACCTGGGAATGGTCGAAGTCGATCGGGACTTCGCGTTTGTCCTGGCGGATATTCCGGGACTGATCGAAGGCGCCAGTGTGGGTGTCGGCCTGGGGCACGATTTCTTGAAGCATGTGCAGCGAGCCGGGATTCTGGTGCATCTGATCGAACCGTCGCCGAGCGATCAGACCGATCCAATCGAGAATTATGTTTTGGTGCGAAATGAGTTGACCACGTTCGAGCAGGCTTTGGGAGAACGGCCAGAGATCGCAGCGATCTCGAAGGTGGAACTCCCGGAAGCAGCCGAAGTCGCCGAGCGGTTTCGCGAGCGATTTGGGCAGCCGCCCTTGGTGATTTCGGCGGTGACCGGTAAGGGACTACCCCAACTCGTCAGCCGCATCGTTGATCTGTTGCGGACGGCGCGGACCAGCGAGTTGCCGAGATTGGCATGTCCCAACCCTTGATCTTTGCCGTCGATATCGGCAATCACCGTATCAAGATCGCTCCGATTCGGCCGCCGGGCGAGGGCGCGGAATCCTGGGCGTTGGGACGGATGCGAGCATTTCTGCACTCGGCCCCCTTCCAGGAGCTGGAATCAGAATTGGTGGGTCGAACCGCCTGGTGGTTGATCTGCTCCGTGCAGCAGGCTCGGGCGGACGCATTCGAACGTTGGATTGCGGCAAGGCCGACGGGCGACCGGTGGCTGCGGCTCGCCAGCGGTGATGTGCCGTTGCAGATCGACGTTGAACAGCCGCACCGAGTCGGCGTGGATCGTTTGTGCGCGGTCGCGGGGGCTAGAACTTTGGCCGACCGGCACCCGCTGATCGTGATCGACGCCGGTTCCGCGGTGACCGTCGACGCGGCCTCCGCCGGCGGTGACTTTTTAGGGGGGACGATTTTTCTTGGCCTGCAGGGGGAATTGGACTGCCTGGCACGCGTCGGCAGTGCCCTCCCTTCGCTGGAACTTCCAGACCGCGGTCAGGTCGTTGGTCCAATCGGCAAGTCGACGGAGCAAGCGATCTTGGCCGGCGTCGTGTTGTCTACAGCCGGTGGGATCACGGAGATCGTTGGACAGATGTCCCGAATTCTCGGCGGCGTCGAAACCGGTGAGCCCCGAGTCTTTTTGACCGGCGGCGACGCCGACTTCCTGCAGCGATGGCTTCGCTTTCAGCACCTGCGTGTGGACGATTTGGTTCTGCGAGGCGTCCTGGAATCGGGATTGCCCTGGCTCGCAACCGAGTTAGGTAGCTATGGCTGATCGCAACACGGTGTGTTTGTTGACACCCTTGGGTCGAGGGGCCCTGGCGGTGGTAAATGTACGCGGACCAGACGCCGCGGCGGCGTTGAGCGTTCATTTGCGGAACGGCGCCGGGAAGCCGGTTAACTGGTTGACGGGGGCGATGCGCGCGGGCGCAACCGAGATCGCGCCGGCGGCGATGGCGACCACTGATCCAATCCCTGGTGCAACTCGCCGACACCGGTTTGCCCGCTGGCAGCATGCCGCCGGCAGCGAAGATGTCGTCGTGGTAACGCGGGGAAGCGACGAGTTCGAAATCTGTACGCACGGGGGCGTGTGGGCCGCCGAGTTGGTTTGTGAACAGCTGGCGGATTCCGGATTTGACCGAGTGGGCTGGGCAGAGGCCGCGGCGGCCGTCGATCCGAATCGTTGGCGACTGGCGGCGGAATTGGCGGTGCTGGACGGCAAGACCATTCAGGCCGCCGATTGGCTGATCCGCAATGCAGAGGCGTTGCCGAATTGGATCAGCGCGATCGAAAGTCGTCTGCAACGAGGGGAGACCGCCGCGGTCTTGGAGGAACTCCGGCAGTGGTTGCGCCGCAAGTCATGGGCGCGGCAGATTCGCGACGGATTCTCGGTTGTGATCGCTGGCAGGCCCAACGTCGGCAAGAGTACTCTCTTCAACCGGATCTTGGGGTTCGATCGGGCGATCGTGTTTGACCAGCCAGGGTCGACGCGCGATGTGGTCAGCGAGTGCACTGCGGTCGCCGGATGGCCAGTCTGGCTGTCGGATACTGCAGGACTTCGCGAAACCCTCGATTCCATCGAGCATCAAGGAGTGGTTCGCGCCGAAAGGGCGCTTGGTCAAGCCGACCTGGTGTTGCTGGTTTCCGATCGGTCGCAACCGTGGCATGCCGACGAACAAGCGTTGATCGAATCGAACCCGTCGGTGGTCTTGTTGCACAACAAGTCTGACTTGCCGGCGGGGCACCCCCGCCCTCAAGGGCTGGGGCTGGAGGTCTCGCTCGAACAAGCCGACTCGGTCGCGGAAATCCTGACCGCCGTGGCCCTTCGTCTGATCGACCCGTCGCGGCAGTTCGCGCCCTTTCCGACCGACCCGTGGCAGGTCGCAATGATCGAAGAAGTCGAGGGCCTGTTGGGTCAAGGAAAGGGCCTGGCGGCACTCGCGATCCTCCGCCGTTCGTTGGGTAAAAGCCCGGGCCCGTAACTCCGGTCGCCAGACCATGGAGCGGTGCTATTTCACGATGTTAATTGAGTTCTTCGTTTAACGCCCAGCCGAAGGCGCCGGCTTTGCCGTAAATGGTAATACGAAAAGCCGGCGCCTTCGGCTGGGCGTTAAACGAAATGTGGGACACAACGAAATGTGGGACACAACGAAATGTGGGAGACAACGAAATGTGGGAGACAACGAAATGTGGGAGACAACGTGCCTTTGAGAGAACCCGACTTTGGGGGGCGAGGTTACTCGGATAGGCTTTTTCGCCGAGGCCCTCGCCCTACTGAGGCGAAATCCAGACGAAGGGCTGCAGGGCTTCGTCCTGGCGAATCTCCAATCGCATTTTTGGCTTTCCTTGCCGCAACAGTTCGCGGACGATCGAGTAGTAGGTGTCTTTCCCTTGGTTCAGGGACACCTGGCGTTGGGCGAGGTCAATCTGCTTGAGGGCCAGCGAGTTATGATCGAAGAGCATCGGGATGCCGGTGCGGCCTTTGATCGCGGCCAGGGCGTCCAGCAGCGGGGTGTTGTTGATTTGCACGGCCAACCGTTCATACATCGCGGGGGCCGCTTCCAGCGGGGATGTCTCGGGTGGCCAGCCAACCGGCCAGAATTCCTGGGCGGCGTCGCTGCGTTGCAATTGCAATTTGACCTGTCCGCCGGTCGGGCGCGTCGGCACAAGGACGAAACCCGCAGGCCGAAGCGCAGCCGCCAAGGCGGTGCCAGCCGACAGTCCTTTTAACTCGTCCAAAACGATTCCGGCTTCCGCCAGCGGTGAACGCAGGTCGCGACCGATTTCCAATTCCAATCGGGCCGCGGCTGCAATCTTGGGCGCCACCTCGGCGATCGGTTGTTGGGATGTGGAAAAGTCGACCGCAGTTGCCAATTGCTCGCTTAGGCCGACCAGTTGTTCGGGGGTCAAGCCAAATGCGACTTTCTCAGTAATCGTAGTCTGCGCGCCGTCCGCTCGGTAGCGGCTCACGAGCTCCCGCAGGCCGGCCAGATCGCTCTGGCGAAAAGCCCCACCGGGCAACTCCAAGCGATTGTCCCCGCGCAGCACACCCCGGAGCAGCACATGGGTCCGCCCCCCGAAGGACTCCTCGGAGACGCCAGGTTGCGCGGTGCGGCCCGCGCCTTTCAACCGTACGCTATCCGCGCCGATTTCGCTCAAGAGTTCCGCCCAAGCTTGATGCTCCCCCGATTGCATGTTCGGCACGGCAACTTCCAGCTCGACAATTCGCGATTGGTCTTGGGCCTCGGTGAGTGCGGTCATCGCCGAAAAAGCCCACCAGAGACCGACCGCGAGACGCGCCGCGCGGCGGAGCATCGTCCGGCAGGGGCGCTGCACCGCATCCGCCGGAACGCACATCGTGTGGGCGATCATATCCGACCTGGAGTGGATTGAGGCGATGGGTGGGTAGCCGCGTGGGCCGCCGTCCGCTGGGCGATGAGCTGCTCCAATTCAGCGCGGAGCGGTTGGAGGACCTCCTGGTAGGGGAACGCGCCGATCGTCGTTGTGCCCCGCTTGAGATTGACGTAATTGGGACCGCACCACAGTCCCAGATCGGCATCGTCGGTTTCACCCGGGCCGTTGACGCGGCAGCCCATCACGGCGATGGTGATCGCATGGTCGGCGGCAAAACGGGACATCTCGCGCACCTGCTGAGCCAACTCGACGAAGGCCTGATTCTCCACGCGCGAACAGCTGGGACAGGAAATGATGTTCAGCTTCTGCAAGCCGTAGTCGACCACAGATCGGACTCGGCCATGGTAGATATCGTCGATGATCTCGCGAGCGGCGGCGATCTCCTCCCCTTTCTGCTCGTTGGGCACCGTGAGGCTGACGCGGACGGTATCGCCGATTCCGCGCGACAAGAGTTGCTCGAACGCGATCCGCGTCTTGATCACGCCGTCGGGCGGTAAGCCGGCCTCCGTGACCCCCAGATGGAGCGGGACGTCGGGACGCTGTTCGGCAAACCGGCGATACAATTCGACGACTTTTCGCGGGTCGGAGTCTTTCAGCGAAACGCAATATGGTTCGAAGCCCAATTCATCCAGCAGCCGGCAATGCTCCAGCGCGCTGTCGACCATGGGGGAAAGCGAGTCGTCCGCGGCATATTGGCCCTGTTTGTGCGGATCGACGCTCCCACAGTTGACGCCGATGCGAATGGCACACTCATGATCGCGAGCCGCGGCGACGATAAAGGCTACCTTTTCCTGCCAGCTCTTCTGGCGTTCGTGGTGATACAGGTGACCAGGGTTGTAGCGGATCTTGTCGACGTGGGGTGCGACGGCGGCCGCCAACAAATAGCTCTCCTGCAGATCCACCGCCAGATTGCCGGATGTCTGGGCGCGTATCTCGGCGAGAGCTTCCGCGTCCTTCTTGCTGTCCACCGCGATCCGAATCACATCGGCGCCAGCTCGTTCCAGTAAATGCACTAAGGCAACGGTCGCTTCGACGTCCGACGTCGGCGTGGCGGTCATCGATTGGACCGCGATCGGGTGGCCGTGACCAATCGTAATCGAACCGATGCGAACCGGACGGGTGGGGTTTCGTGGAATCTCGATCAATCGAAGGCTCCTGTTCGTTCATCTCATTGTCAGCGCCAAGGGATTTCCGGACAATGGCAAACCCCCCGCTCGTTCCGATTTCGGAACGCGATCGACCTCCAGAAACCGCAGGCAATCGCCAGGCAGCTGATTTTTCCGCAGTTTGCTAGGCCGACCTGCCCAACACTCCGCTCGGTTGTCAACTCGATGAATCCCTCGCAAGTTTACCCGCCACGATTTCATGTCGTGTTGCACCAGCCTGAAATCCCGGGCAATACGGGGGCGGTGGGTCGGACCTGTGTGGCCCTGGCGGCCAAATTATGGTTGGTGCGCCCTCTTGGTTTTCGAATCGACGAAGCGACGCGGAAACGCGCCGGCTTGGATTATTGGAAGTATTTGGAGTGGCAGGTGGTCGACCATTGGGGGGACCTGTTGGCGGAACTACCGAACCGGCGATTCTGGTACTTCTCGAAGACCGCCTCGCGGTTGTATTGCCAACCCGCATTCGCTCCCCAAGACGTTTTGGTTTTCGGCAGCGAAACGACAGGACTGCCGCCGAGTTTCCTGACAGACGATTCCGCCGCCACGCTGCGAATTCCGACCACGCCCCATGTTCGCAGCCTGAATTTGTCGTGCAGTGTGGCAGTGGCCGGGTATGAAGTTGATCGGCAGTTACGGGCTGGTGCATTGGAAATCTCGGCGGGTCAGCGATCTGAGTGAGAGCCCAATGCCGTTGCGCAATTCGTCCAAACAGAACCTGGGGCTCAACACAGCCCAGCGCCGCGCCGTGGAGACGTCGTCCGGCCCGCTGTTGGTCTTGGCGGGGGCGGGGACCGGCAAGACGCGGGTTGTGACCTTTCGGATCGCGCGGTTGATCCGGCGGGGAATCGCTGCGGATCGGATCTTAGCGGTCACGTTCACGAACAAGGCGGCTCGCGAAATGCAACAGCGGATCGGAGGGTTGCTGGGGCGCCGCCGTACCACCAGCCCCTTGATCGCGACCTTTCATTCGCTGTGCGTGCGGATCCTGCGGCGGCATATCGAGCGGCTGGGGTACCCACGGCAGTTCTTCATCGCGGCGCGGGACGATCAGGAATCGTTAGCCCGCACCGCCCTGCGCGAGGTGCGCATCAGCGACAGCATTCTGCGTCCCAGCGATCTGCTGTTCCAGATCAGCCGATGGAAGTCGACCTCAGTGTCCCCCGCGCGGGCAGGGCGAGTGGCTCAGACCGACAAAGAACACCTGGCCGCGGCCGCTTATCGTCGCTACCAAACGGCCCTCAAGCAGAGCGGCGGCGTCGATTTCGACGATCTTTTATCGCTCGTCGAACAATTGTTCCAGGAGTATCCCGAGTGCCGCAAGGACGAGGCTGGTCGCTGGGATCACGTGTTGGTAGACGAATACCAGGACACCAACGGCATTCAGTATCAAATCGTCAAGCATCTGGCGCGGGATCATGGCAACTTGTGCGTGGTGGGCGACGACGACCAGGCGATTTATGCGTGGCGCGGCGCCGAAGTCCGCCACATTTTAAATTTTGGCAAGGACTGGTCGGATGCCACCGTGGTGCGGCTGGAGGAAAACTACCGATCCACGGCGGCGATCCTGGCGTTCGCCAACCGGTTGATCGCCTGCAACCGGGAGCGTCACCCCAAACAACTGCGTGCCAGTCGAACAGGCGGCCTGACCCCCAAGCTGCTGCAGTTGGCGGACGAGCAACAGGAGGCGACCGAAGTGGTGCGGGCGATCGCGGAGTTGCAACGGCGGCCCGGCGTTTCCTGGTCCGACTGCGCGATTCTCTGCCGCACCAACGAACAGCCGCGGGCTTTCGAGAGTGAACTGCGGCGAAAACAAGTGCCGTACGCTTTGATCGGCAGTCAATCGTTTTTCGACCGCAAGGAGATCAAGGACGTATTGGCGTACTTGCGGTTGGTGGTCTCCGCCGACGACGATTTGGCGTTGCGGCGGATCGTGAACACGCCAGCCCGCGGGATCGGCCGAACGACTTTCCAGCGCTTGGCCGATCAGGCGTTACAGGCTCAGGGTTCGATCTACCAAGAGATGCAGCGACGGCAGGGGGAGCTGCCGACCGCAGCACGCCGCGGTGTGGAACAATTGACGCAGGCCATCGAGCGAGCTCGTCAAGGTCTGGCCTCCGGCAAAAACCTGGTCGATATCGCTACCGGTTTGCTGGCCGATACGCGCTATCGCTCGGCGATCGATGCGGATTACACCGAATCGGAAGACCGCGAGGCGCGCTGGGCTTCGCTGGAGCAGTTGGTGAGTGCCTTGGGCGGCTACAGCCGTGAACGCGGAGCTGACGCGAACTTGGGCGAGTTCCTCGACCAAATGGCGTTGGCCGATCGGGACTTCGCCGGCGACGACAAGGAAGGCGCCTTGGGGCGAAACGCCGTGGTCCTGATGACGTTGCACAGTGCCAAGGGACTGGAGTTTCCCTACGTGTTCATGGTCGGCCTGGAGGAGGGGATCCTACCCCACCACCGCAGTCTGGAGGACCCCAGCGGGCGAGGGATCGATGAAGAACGACGGCTCTGTTACGTCGGCGTGACGCGAGCCCAGGAGGAACTGACGTTGTCGTTGGCCTTGACTCGCCTGAAGTGGGGCAAGCCGCGCGAGAGCCAGCCCAGCCGCTTCCTCTATGAGATGATGGGCAAGACGGAACACCCCAACTACCAAAAGCTGATTGCAGAGGAATGAAGTGGCACCCGCGCCGCCCCCTCACCCTCCCCGGCCGCATCGTGCGTCCGACCCTCCCCGCGGGTTCATGGAATACTTTGCATGCCGCGGGGAGGGTGAATGAAGAATGGAAGGCGTCTCTTTTTTGGCTGGAAGCGTAACCATCCGCTCGGCAAGCGAGCGGCATTTGCCCGGTCCGGCGAGGATGCACCCGCGAACCCAGATGCCTCGGAGTTCATCCCCGAGGAGCGGTCACGTTCAACCCTACCCAAGTTCGCAGCAACCATCTGCACTTAATCCAAACGGATGCCTCGGGGTTGATCCCCGAGGAGCGGTCACGTTTAACCTACCGAGCGGCCCACCTTGCAATGTATCCATCGGCCGAGCCGCCGACGCTCCACTTCAAGGCGTCATCCCGAGGCCGAAACAAGTGGAGCGTCCGTGCAGCAACGCGTCCGTTCGACCGACAGTCGACCCGTATTAACCGCAGATCGCCCAGATTCGCGCAGATTACTCGAAGCCCGCAGATGAGTGTACAGGTGTATACTTACTGCTGGTCGTGAGAAGCAAGGAGACCGCAGTTCATCTTCTGACTTTTCTTCTCTCTCTGTTCCCTCCGATTGCTCCTGTTCCAATCTCCTTTTCTTGAACAGGAGGCACCGGAGAAAACGGAGGAAGATCGTCACCCCTTCATGGAACGCTTCGACATTTCCAATTCTGGAACATCGCTTCCGGGGCTCCCGGTATCGGGAGAGTTGCCGCTGTGGAGAAAGTTGCCTTTCGCACGCCAGTTTTCGACGGTCACTTCCCCCAAGGCTTCCCGTCTCCCGCGTCCGGCCTGCCCCAGGACGCGGGTTCGTTCTCCGCCGCCTCCTTTAACCCCTCAACCGCAACCTGGCTTCCTCTTATTGTGGCCCGCCGAGTCCCCTCGGCGGGTCGTTTACATTTCTACGCGGCAAACGCCGTTTATTTCTCATTTGGCAAAATCCGTCCGCCCCAAATCCGCAGGACGAGGTCTCCGCGATTTTGACCCAAAAAAGGCTCAGACCGCACCAAAGGCTCAATTCCATGGGACGAGCCTCCAACTCGTCCTGTGGACGTAAGTGCTTGTCAGACAACGACTTATGGAAAATCGCAAAAAATGAAGTTTTACCCATCTTGGCCTACTGGCAGTGAGACAAAAACCCTCGTCCTGCGGAGGGGGAAGGGTTGGCTGGCTTTCCTAGGCTGACATTTGTTGATTGTGAAAATGCCCTGAATAGGCTGAAACTTCAGTGTCGTCGATCTGGCCAAATCAAAATGCTGTTCAGGTCATCACAATCCGCTCTTTCTATCTCGGGCAACAAATCTCAAGTTGCAAATTTTGACTGGCGCAAGCCAACAAGCACCACCCATTTCGACCACGCAAGCATCGCTTGTGTCGCCATTGACAGCGTATCCGCGGCGGCGAGGTTTAACCTAATGTCATGACTGCGTTCGTACTATTCGAATTGCCTTTTTGGCACAGTCTCTTAGTGTTGAATCGCTTTGCCAATGTTCCAATATCGGAATTGCACGGGATTTTGGAGCTACGACAAGACCGAGAGGCAGGAACGCCCGTCCTTGTCCATGACGAATATCATTAGCCAAACTGATGATCTTTTCGGTGTCATCCGCCGTTGCCGCCTCCGCGATCGCCGCACCAAGCAACCATTTCGTTTGCGATTCGGAATCTTGTTCGGCTTCGAATGCCTTTATTAATACATCTGCATGACCTTTTGACTCGGGCGTCGTGAGAGCTCGAATAATCGACTCTCTAATCGGACGACTGTATTCGATTTGCAAATGCTTGACCAAGATTGGAATTGCGTCCGGATATGGGCTGCTGGTGTTAACCAAGTCGGTGATCGACCTTGGCGGCCCCAAGTATGATTCTCCTGGAATCCGATTCACGACAACATGGAGTCCGGTTGTCTGCAGATCCTGGACCAATGCGGCCTCTTCGAAACGAAACTGAGCCTCCGCTGAAGCCCGCGCGCGCTCCTTTTCCTGCACTTTTCTTTGATACTCTGCATTGTTTGCGAGTTTTGCTAGAAAGTCATCGGCCATCATTTGTTCGCCCGTTCCCCCTATAGTCCTGGAATAATCTTGAGAATAATATCGCCACGTTCGATCGCCGCCCGCAATGGCCCGGAAAGACCAAATTTAGCCGTATTTTCGGGTACGAATAGTTCGAAAGTGTATTTCTCTTGGTTTGCGAAGTCCACGTAATCACGAAGCTGGCGCGTAAAACTCAGATGCTTGACATTCTTGACTTCTATCAGCCTTTTAGCTGCTTCATCCAATCCATCTGGAATGCGACCACGCCCATTAACAAGAATTTTTGTTTTGTTGCCGGTCAGTCCAGCAAGCGTTTCCCCAACTTTGCCAAGTGCCGTCGGCTTAGGGGTAAAATGGGGATTCAGGATGGGAAGCTCAGTGCCCTTTGGCACTCCCGCCCGTGTTATCCTAGACACTTGCCCGGCCTTTGCAAGCAACGTTCCCGTGACAATCTCCACCGCTGCCGCGCCAAGGAATCCCGTCGCGGCATGCGTGAAATCGTCTTCGGGATAGTTAAGATCGCGTGCCCAATTGGGACCGGCTGAAATCAGCTCGCCACCAAACATCGCATAATACGCAATTCCCGCCGGCCCCATCGCCGCGTACGGAAGGACGTTGATTGTCGCGCGACCTGCCTCTTGTAAGTTGTAAGCCGTGTTCGCGGCCACTTGGCCAATCAACGCTCCATAAGCACCGATCGCGGTATCAAACATTTTTCCGTTGATTGAGTAGCCGACGACGGACGAGTCTCTAGGCGGGTCGGGCACTTCCGGTGCACTTTCCCACCAAGCCCCCGCGACCGGCTCTTCCCCGGGCGCGAGCAATGCTCCGCCTTTCCGCACCAGGCTATTCCCTTCGATGTCGTAAGTCGGATACAGCGTTTTCCATGCCCGGAATGGCTGCTCTGTTTCCGGCGGCGGCTCCGGAGTCGTTCCAGGAAACTCTGGCCAACTCGACGTCGTGGTCCCCGGATTGTCTCCAGGAAACACCGTCGCCCCCGCAAAGATCTGGGCCGCCTCACCCCCGGGGCCATGCGACGGGCCCACGCGTGGAGCGATGTTGCCGACCGTGTCGAAATTGTCCTCGAAGGCAAAAGCATCCGTCGCGTAACTGTACGGGACTGGCGTGCCTTGGACCGCATCGTAAATCACCGCGCCATTGTGCTTGACCTTCACATGGTCGCTGGGACTCTGCCAGCCGGAGACGTCGATATCGGTCGCAAGCCCTTCATCATATTTCAGTGCCGGCAGACCTTCGACCAGCTCGACTTTCGGCGACTTGGTGTAAACCATCGACCCGTCAAAGTCTTCATGCTGGTTGATCGTCATTTCCTGCTCGATGTCCCAGCGCTCACTCCCCATGACCTGGCTACGCTGCGATTTCGACAAGGACCAAGAATCCGCATCGCCATGTCCGTCGATCGTGCGAGTGATTGTGCCAAACACGGCATCGTTTTCTCCCGATGAAGATTCCGCGAATGGTTACCGGATTTTTGCGGGACTCTGTCGGGAATGCCCGCTATATGTTCGATTCTCCTTGACGCTTCCTGGCGTTCGGATTTTCTGGGGCGCCCCCAATGCCGCTCGCTTGCCGAGCGGATCGTTGCGTTTCCTGCTACCCAGCCGCGACTCGTACCATGATTCCCCTCTCCTCCAAGTCCATGTACCTCAAGGTCAGGCTTCTGAACACCCTTCCTTGGCGACTTGGGGGAGAGGGACAGGGTGAGGGGGCTCGTTAGCCGCTCGCTTTCGAACCTATCAGAAACTCTAAATTAGCGCCGATTAGTGCTGATGAGTGTTCTGTTTTCTCTCGCCGCGAAGCCACAGCAGCGCAGAAGGCCCTAGGCCAGCCCATCTCCCCTCCCCGGCCGCATCGTGCGTCCGACCCTCCCCGCGAGTTCATGGAATACTTTGCATGCCGCGGGGAGGGTGAATGAAGAATGGAAGGCGTCTCTTTTTTAGCTGGAAGCGTAACGAACCGCTCGGCAAGCGAGCGGCATTTGCCCGGTCCGGCGAGGATGCACCTGCGAACCCAAATGCCTCGGGGTCCGCCGAAGATGCACCGGCAACCGCAGATGCCTCGGGGTTGATCCCCGGGGAGTGTTCAGTTTCAACCTACGGACGCGGCCCGCCCTTGACTCTTCTTCGGCCGAGCCGCCAACGTGCCAACACAGAGCGGCATCCCGAGGCCGGCCGGGTCACGGGTCATAGGGTCAGGCTTTGTTTTTGTTCTTTGAGCCAGTTCAAACTCAAGTCTGGTAAGGTCGCGTTTTAGCTTGGGGTCGCGCGACAGCACCCGTTCCATGCGACGAGTGAGTTGACTCACGCTCTCCGGGCTGGTCAGGCCAGGAGATTGCACTGCCTAAATACAAAAAACAAGGCCTGACCCTATGCCTGACCCTATGCCCCGTTTGACGCCGAGCCAGAGGCTCCGGCTCAGCATGAACCCCACCACGGATGGCGTCATCCTCGTTTTACGCCAAGCCAGAGGCGCCGGCACCATCCGTAATGCGGTCAAGCCGGCGCCTGCGGCTTGGCGTTAAACGAAGCACATGCAATATACATCGAACAAGACGGCCGACGCGGAGGGAGGGGTGATTGGAAAGACCAGGAATCTTGAGGCCGCTTCACGACTTTTCTTGACTGGCCCCCGCCAATCAGATTTCTCGAGCCCAATTCGCGATCTGCCCCGCGTCCATGACGCCGGAATGGCGGGCCACTTCACGCCCATGCCGAAACGCGATCAGGCAGGGGATTCCACTGATGTCGAAGCGATTCGCGATCGCCGGAGCTTCATCCGTGTTCAGTTTGGCCAAGACCACATCGGGGGTCAGCTGGCCTGCAGCCTTGGCAAACTGGGGCGCCATCATTCGGCAGGGACCACACCACGGCGCCCAGAAGTCGACGACGACCAGCAAGTCCGTGCGCTGAATGAACTTGGAAAATGTATCGGCGGTCAATTCGACCGGTCGGCCGGGCAATAGCAATTCCTTGCAATTGCCGCACTTGGGCTGGTCCCCCCGCTTTGCGGAGGGAATTCGGTTCACGCTGCCGCAGGCCGAACACACCAGATATAGTAGCGTGTCACTCATGAAGACTCGCCGTTTCGCTGCTCGCGGATTCGATCTCTTGCTCGTCCGAACGGAACGGCTTTTCCAAATCCCAACCGGCGGTGAACCAGCGGATCAGTTTGCCATCCCCTTGAACTGCGGTCCATAACTCGCGGTCCTCGGGCGTAAACTCCAACACGGTGACGGGCCGGGGTGTTGCAGCGGGCGTGGCCGGGAACGAATACAACTCGGGAACGCCTCCGCCCAATCGTTTGTCGGCCGTGGCGGACAACGCGATGTCTTCGCTGGTCAACAAGATCGAGACGCTTCCATCGGCTCGCCCGAGCGCCAGCCGCGAACTCGCCTGGTTGAAGGCGATCTGGGTTACCGGTACGTCGCGGGAGGCGTCCGCCAACTCGACCGGTTCGCCGCGGTGGGTGTTCCACAGGACGGCGGATCCATCGACACCCACGCCGCACAGAAAGCGACCATCCTTCGAGAACACCAGCTGCTGGTATCGTGGGATCAGTTCGCGCGGCGAGCCAAACTCGTGGATCGTCTGAAGCTCGGCCCCCTCCAACACGATGAGACTGCCATCGGACATCCCGAGTGCAATTCGGACCGGGACATCGTCCATCGCCGGCGTGACGGCAAGTGTCACGGGGACCCCACGAATGGAGCTCGGCAAGGCCGGGAGTTCGATCGCCGCCACCGTACGCTCGGTCACGTTGAGGCGTACGAGTCTCCCGTCCTCGCCGACCAGCCAGACCTGATCTTCGCCGCCGATCGCGGCGTCGCGGTACCAACCGGGAACCTGCCATTCTCCGTGCTCGCCGAATTGCGGCGTACCGGAGTCGGCGGAAAGAGAGACCACCCACACGCGGCCATCCGTCATGCTGACGACGGCACGCGTCGCGTCGAGTGATTCGAACTTTCGCGGCGCCGACGTCGGGAAAATTCGAAAACGGGTGTTCAAACTTCGCGGATCAAGCAGACGGTCCAAAAGACAAACGTTTCCTTGTCCCACGACCAGATACTGCGAGCCAACGGCCTGAACCTCTCCGACCAGTGCACTGGTGCGTGCCACCGGATTTTCCATCCAGCGTTCGTCGCGCGCATCGAACGGCTTGCGTTGCGAAAACCAGTCGTTCTCGACCGCCGCGGTGATCGCCAAGGGTTGCAACGCGTCCCCTTGATCCGGTTTCCAACGTTGCACGTTGCCGTCGGGCAACGTCACCAAGACCTGTTGCTCCAGCGGATCGAGGCTCACGGCGGAGATTCGCCCTGCGACGGACGTTTCTTGTTGGGGTCGAGCGCCCGCCTCCCAAATTTCACTCCCCCAGATCGCGAGTTTCGTCAGGTTCTGATCGCCGACGAAGCGATGCGTCAAGATTTTCTCTTGGCCGTCGATGTCGTGGACGCTGGCCAGGTCGTGCTCGAACGCCTGGTTCATCCGCGGATCTCGTTTGCCCTGCCGATAGCGGAAGAGGCGGCGTTCCGAGACCGCGCCGGTCTCGAATGAACTTGCCACCAAAATTCCGTCGTTGCCGTCGGCGGCCCAGCTGTGGAAGTCAATGCGTTCCAAAGCGTCGCCCACCGTCGCAGCAGTGGACAGGTCGACGAACAGGATCTTGGATTTTGCACCCGCCTGGCAACGGACCGCCGCCAGTCGATTCTGGCTGTCGATCAACAGGCCATCGATCGGCAAACCCACCCCCAACGAATGCGACCAGGAAGGGGCGTCCGGCGAGCCCCATACGAGCACGTTGTCGTCGGTGGGATCGACCGCGACCAGGATTTCACCGTTCGGCGCCAGGGCAAACGTCGCCGAGGTATGGATGGGATGGCGACCGATCACGCAGCCGCTGGCGATTTCATAACAGAGCAGTTGCCCGTCGGCGGCCGCCGTGGCGATCCGCCGGCCTGCCCGATCGATCTGGGCGTGGAAGCGCGAGGTCGTTCGATGCCCCGGCACCTGCCAGGCGTCGGTCTCCGCGAATTGCGGGCTGGAGGCCAATCGCACAACATTTCGTTCATCGCATCCGGCCAAGACGTAGTTCGGCGAAGCCGGATCCGGCTTCATAAGCAGTGCCGCGAGTGCACTCGCCCCCTCGGCGATCGCCAGCGGTTGTTCGTCTTGGATTCCAGCCAAAGGCCAGGTTCGGACCAGCGGGGAATCGTCGGCCGCGATCATGATGCCTTGCGCGGGGAGAATCAAGTTGGCTCGGATCTTCCCCAGCTGGCCGGTGACGGTGTTGTGCACCCGGGCCGCAGGCATGTCAAACCGCTTGATGGTTTCATCTTCCGAACTGGAAAAGATCGCCGCGATCGGCTCGGTCACTGGCTGGAGTGTCGTGACCGCCTCACGATGCGAGTACAGCGATTCGAATTTGCCTTCGTTGGCCGTCCGCACGCGAACGACCTCGCCCGACGACAGTCCGCAGATCAATGAATTCTCTGCCGGATCGCTGGGATCGAAGCAGAGGCTGCGAAACTCGAATCCATCCAATCCTTGAAAGGGTTGGCCGAAATTTTGGTTGCCTTCGGCTGTCCAAGGTTCGACGTCGAACAAGTAGACTTGTTGGACGTCGCAGCCGATGGCCAAGCGCTTTCCGCTCGGGGAAATCGCAGCCACTTCGACAGGTTCGAACCCGAAATACGCGGATTGCTGCGTGCAGCGAGTCCCATCCCAGGACCACTTCGTGGCCTGGAAGAACTTGGTGTGATTCCCGATAGTGTACAAGTGTTCATCGTCCGGAAAATGTACGAATCGCACATCGGCCAGATGGGCCGGGAGGGAACTGACGAGTGCCCCGTTGATCAAATCCCAAATCTGCAGGTTGGGTGCGTTGGCCTGCCGCAGGCCGACCGCCAGCCAGCGTCCGTTCGGGGAGAGTGCAGCGTGTTGTACCGCACCAACGATTTCAATCGACGTCACGCGCTCGAACCCCAAGTCCGCGGCACTGAGATCTCGGCTGCGGTAGACTCGGCCCGCGGAGGTGATTGCCCAAGTCGCTTCGTTCGTCGCATCGTCCAAGAGCTGCAAAACGGTTTCCCCGTCGGGCGCCCAGAAGGCGCCCGATTGGTGGCACATCTGGTAGAGTCGGTGGAGCTCCCATCCCTTGATATGCGGCGGGATCTGGTCGTTGGTAAACGTTGTCTGCAATCGATTCAGCGCTCGACTGATTTGCCCCTCTTCAATCATCGCCTTGGAGAGAAGGATGTCGGATTGATATTGTCCCAATTGGGCGGCGTTCTTGCGGGCCGTGGCGATGCCGATTTGTTTCTCCAACGCCTCGTTTTTTACCACCAGCTCCTCGTTGAGGCCGAGGTTCTTTTGGCTGAGGTCTTCGACTTCGAGCTCCTTCTGGGACAGCAACTTTTCTTTATCTGCAATGGAGCGGTCGAGCTCTGCGACGCGTGCCTGTTGCACTTCCGATGCCTTTTGCAATTCAACCTTCTGCTGTTCAATTCGCGCCAGTTGCTGGGACGATTCCTTTTCTTTCGCCTGCGCCGCCGACTGCAAGCGTTCGGCTTCCGACCGGGCGCGTTCGGCGTCGGCGATTTCGTTGTTTTTCTGGTCGAGGACGTGTTGCCGTTGGTCCAACTCGTTTTGGGCTTGGGCCAACAAGTTTTGCGTCTTGCTGTATTCCAAGTACTCGGCGATCGTGTCCTTCTGGATCACGGCGGCGGCGCCCATCGCCAGCACGGCAAGCCCGGCAAAGCCGGCCGCAGCCCAACGCGCGATCCGCAGCCGCCGTTGGCGCGATGCCC
>JBGSLW010000314.1:0-3229 GCA_041740495.1 Pirellulaceae bacterium | reverse complement strand
CGCGGCCCGCGGCACGCCCCAATCCGGGTCGGGCCAACGCTTCTCGACCGAACGCTTCTCGACCGAACGCGTCTCGGCCCAGTCCCGCACGGCCGAACGCCTCGCGGCCAGGTGCATCGAGGCCATCGTTTGGGAACGCTGGCGGAAATGCGCGTCCTTCCACTGGAAGACCTCAAGCCAATCGGCCAACCAATCGCCCTTCCCCGTCTCGGCCGGCCAACGTCGGCAATCGACCGACGACCGGTGGACGCCAGCCGATCGGCGGCGCGCGGCCTGGCTTAGGGGGCGCGGGTGGCAATCCCAATATGCAACGTCCGTCGACACGGCCACAGACACGACCAGCGCTGCCGAATCAAAATCGACCGAATGTCAACAACCCTCGACCGCCGCGTCCCTCGACCCGGCCTGGGACGGGGGGCACTCGCCCCGGCGGCGGTGACGGAAATCGTCCGGGCGTCGGCGGAGGAAACCGCCCAGGTGTTGGCGGCGGAGCTAATCGTCCAGGTCTGGGCGGCGGTGACGGCAATCGCCCTGGTATAGGCGGTGGAGGCAACCGTCCTGGGACCGGTGGCAATCGCCCAGGGAGCAATCGTCCTTCGTTTGGAAATCTTGAAAGGCCAACGACACTGCCCGGCGAAATTGGCCGACCAGGTGGCGGCGGTGGCAATCGCCCAGGTATCGGCGGTGGAGGTGATCGACCTGGCGGAGGTAATCGACCGGGAATCGGCGGCGGAGTTGATCGTCCCGGTGGTGGCAATCGTCCCGGCATCGGCGGTGATGGAAACCGTCCTGGCAATCGCCCCGGTATCGGTGGCGGCGGAAATCGACCTGGCGGAAATCGACCCATCATTGGGGGAGGCAACCGGCCCGGTTTCGGAAACGACAACATCAATATCGGTAACGTTAACATTGGAAACCAGGTCAACGCGGGCAATCGAATCGCCGCTGGGAATCAGTTCGGCAATCGATGGTCCAATCGCCCTGGTTGGGATGTCGACCCCGGGTTTTCCAGGCCGGGTTGGGGAATAAACAACGGATGGGGGAACGACTGGCACAACCACTGGCATAACAACTGCATCAACAACCACCACAACTGGTACAACGGCTGCTGGCAAGGCAACTGGGGCAGCAGTTGGTACGCACCGGTCGCCTGGGGCGCTGTGGGTTGGGGGCTGGGGACGATGACGTCTGGTTGGGGCTACGGCAGCGCGTACTACAACCCGTATTACGTCGAGCCGGTGGTCGCCCAAGCGATGCCGTATGACTACTCACAACCGGTGGTCGTCAACAACTATGTGACGGCAGATTCGGAAGGTGGGGACGCGACGGGAGGCGAGGTTCAGGCTGCGCAGACCGATCCGGCCACGGAGAAGGGATTGGCCAGCTTTGATGCCGGTTTGGCCAAGTTCAAATCGGCGGATTATCGCGGGGCCTTGAGCGACATGAACGCCGCGCTCCAGCAGTTGCCCGGGGATCCGGTTGTGCACGAAGTCCGCTGTCTGGCGTTGTTCGCAGTCGGCGATTACAAGGCCGCCGCGGCAGGATTGAATTCGCTCCTCTCGGCAGCGCCCGGGATGGACTGGACGACGATGAGCGGACTATATGGAAATGTCGACGACTACACGGATCAGTTTCGGGCGCTGGAGCAATATTGCTCGTCGCACCCGACCGATGCGCCGGCCCATTTTGTGCTGGCGTACCACTATCTGGTAACCGACTCGAAGGACAACGCGATCAATGCGTTACGCGTGGTGGTGGAAAACCAGCCGAAGGACGTGACCGCCAAGCGGATGCTGGATGCGATGGCGCCTCCGGAAGCACCCGCGGCTCAGGCCGCAGCGCCGGCCCCCGCGCCAGGTGATGTTCCGTCCGACGCACCCGAGACCGACTTGGTCGGAACCTGGACGGCGGCAGCCGGAAATACGTCGATCGAGTTGGCGATTGCCGAGGACTCGCAATTCACCTGGACGGCGAAGTCACAAGGCCAGCCGGACGTAAAACTCGCAGGGACGCTCTCCGCATCGAACGACGGAATCGCCCTGGAGACGACCGACCAAGGAACCATGGCTGGAACGGTGAAGTCCCTGGGGAACGACGCGTGGCAATTCGCCATCAGCGGCGCCCCGGCGTCGGATCCCGGTTTGAGTTTCAAGCGATTGAACTAACGATTCGCGTTGTCAGCGCCCGTGGACTGCATCTGGGCGAAGGACTCGTCGATCGGCCAGGATTCGTTGGCATGCGTCCGAAGCGTAGTTTTTTCGGTGCGGACTGACGGTACCTGTTGCGGATCGGTGTCCTTCGCCGAATGCTCTGGCGGCGATCGGCATTTCCGCGATCCAGAATTTGGAGGCGATCGACGTTTCGTTTCTATTCTGGACGGCGAGTCTTTCAAAGGTTGTCGTGATCATTGGAACCTATTTGCGCGGCATGGTCTCCGGCTGGGGACGGGTCGAGTTAATCAGGAGCCTGTGGAAATAGCGCGAATGTAGCGCACCGCCAGCTCGTTTGGCGGAATCGTGTTTTGTCAATTAAGCAACTCTTACTTGGAGAATGAACATGAACTTGGTTGAAACCGTTATGAAGTCGTTGGGCGGAAACACAGGGCGGAGTTTGGCGGATGCCCTGGGCGCCGACGAACAAGAGACAAGCCGCGCTGTGCAGGCAGCGGTGCCGGCATTGCTGGCGAGCTTGGGCGGCATGGCTTCCAAACCGGAGGGAGCCAATAAACTGTGGTCCGCGTTGCAGGGGGTCGACGACAACGTCGTGGGGAACTTCGCCAATATGCTGGTCGGCGGCAAGCAAGATTCCTTGGTGAAAACCGGAACTGGGTTGCTCGAAGGGCTCTTGGGCAAAGTCAATCTCGGCTCGCTGATCAACGTCTTGGCGTCGTTTATGGGCGGCAAATCGGCGATGATCACCAAGCTGCTATCGATGCTCGCCCCGCTGATCATGGGGTCGATTTTCAAACAGGTCAAATCGGGAGGACTCGATCTGGCTGGGCTGACCAAGATGTTGACCGGACAGCGGAACAACATCGCCAGCGCCATGCCCGCGGGGTTGTTGAATTCTTTGTCAGGTGCACAGGGGTTGGGCGATCTGGCTGGATTTGCTCGAGGCGCATCGGACGCCGTTCGCGATACGGTCCGCGATACCGGACGTGCGGCGAGTTCTGCGGCTCGGGCTGCGACAGCGACCGCGACTCGCGCAGCCTCGCCACTTAGCTGGCTGC
>JBGSLW010000313.1:0-4858 GCA_041740495.1 Pirellulaceae bacterium | reverse complement strand
CTCGCCTCAGCGGTCACCAAAATCGGCGAGGCGACCATCCGCCAGGATGGCAAAAGTTATGGAAGGGTTGGTTCGAACTTCAGGCCATGCTAACCGGTGCACGCATCGCAAAAAAAATCCAAAGATGTGGGTAAACCTAAGGGCTAGCGCCAGGCGGCTGATTTGATGATGGGTGGTTTGGATGCGGGGCGCGCAGTTTCGGCCAAGGAGGATGGCGATGGCGATGGCGGACGCAAGGCGATGGACGGGTGCAGCGATCGTTGCGAGCTGCCTGGCTGTGGCGGCACTCCAAGCGAAACCGGCCGCGGGCCAAGAGGTCAAGGCTGACGAGGTCCGGGGGGCGATCGAACGCGGCAAGCAGTTTTTGCTGAGCGAGCAGCAATCCAACGGGGGCTGGATCGAATATCCGACGTACCCGGGAGGCTCGACGGCGCTCTGTCTGTTGGGGCTGTTGAATTGTGGCGCCGATGCCAAGAATCCGCGGATCAAACAGGGTCTGGAACGTCTCAGTTCGATTCCCGCGAATCAGCTGATGACCTACACGGTCTCGCTGCGGTTGATGGCCTTGGCCGAGGCGGATCCGACGCTGTACCGGGCCCAAGTCAAGAGCGACGTCGATTGGCTGCTGGCGCAACAGATGGAGGATGGGGGTTGGGGCTACCCGCGGGGGAATTGGACCGATGCCTCGAACACGCAATTCGCGTTGTTGGCTTTGCACGAAGCCCGCCAGCTGGGGATCGAAATTCCCGCGCAGGTCTGGCGGGCGGCGCGGCAATATTGGGACGAACGATTTGATCCGCGGAGCGGCGGTTTCGGCTACCATCCCGAACATCGCTCCCAGCCGTACGGCAGCATGACCTGTGCCGGGATCTCGTCGTTGATCATCATCGACGAGAATTTGAAGGACGCCGCCGCATCGATCGCCTTCGATGAATCGGTCAAGTGCTGCGGGCAGCAGGTCCCCAACGATCGGTTGCAGCGGGCGATCGCCTGGATGGAGCAGAACATGGCGGTGCACATCAACCCGGGCAACCGCGAAGTTTCGAACATGACGCGGTACTACTACCTCTACGGCCTGGAGCGCGCGGGGCGGCTGGCGGGTATTCGCTTCTTCGGCAAGTACGATTGGTATCGGCTGGGGGCGAGTGCCCTGTTGAAGCAACAGAGTCTCTCCGGCGAATGGGTCGGCGTGGGGGGGTTGGGCGAGTCGGACAAGCTGGTGACGACCGCGTTCGCGCTGTTGTTCCTCTCCAAGGGGAAGCGTCCGATCGTGGTAGGGAAATACAAGTACAACGACGATCCCGCCCAGTGGGATCCGCATCGCAACGGAGTGCATTATTTGACGCGGCAGTTGGAGCAGGCATGGAAACTGAAGCTCAATTGGCAGACGATCGATGCGGCGCAGGCCAACGCGGATGACTTGAACGAAGCCGAGGTGCTAATACTCACGGGGCGAGACGCTTTGAATTTGAGCGGCCCGCAAAAACAGGCGCTCAAGGTGTATATCGAGAGTGGCAAGCTGCTGTTGGCCGAGGCCGCTGCGGGGGACGGTTGCGGCGACGATCGCGGTTTTGATCGCTCGTTCCGCCAACTTGTGGAGGAGCTGTTTCCGGGGAGTCGACTCACGCCGCTGGAGCCGTTGCACCCTGTCTGGAACTCGCACTTTCCTCTCAATCCGGTGCGCGACGATCCCAACAACGAACGACCGTTGTACGGGTTGCAGGCGAGTTGCCGAACGAGTGTGATCTACTGTTCCAGGAATCTCTCCTGTTTGTGGGAGCTGAACCAACCTGCAGCGATGCAGGCGTATCCCGAGCGGGCTCGACGGCAGATCGAATACGCCACGCGGCTGGGGATCAATATCGTTGCTTACGCCACAGGCCGGCAAGTGCATGACAAGGGGGACAAGCCGCCGCTGCTGTCGGGTGGCGCGAGTGGGCTGGCGGGTCGTACGCTCGAGATCCCCAAATTGGGCCACGGGGGCGGGGCCGACGACGCCCCCAACGCCTGGCGGAACGTGATGACTCGGTTGCGGTTCGATATGGGAATGGAGGTCGTCGAGCGGACTCGGGTGATCGATCCGCAGCGGGACGAGTTGTCCAAGTTCGCGATGCTGTTTCTGCACGGCCGACAGCGGTATGAATGGTCGGGCGAACAACGAGTCGCGATCAAGCAATATCTGGAGAACGGAGGCTTTCTATTCGCCGACAGCATTTGCGCATCGTCGGCGTTTGCCGACGCGTTTCGGGGGCAGATCGGCGAAATGTTCCCCGGCAGCCGGCTGGAGCCGCTCCCCGCCGACCATCCGCTGCTGACCGAACAATATTTCGGCTACGACATCCGCCGAGTCACCTTGCGGCTGCCGGACGAGAACCCGCAAGGCGTTGCGGGCTTTGTCGAACAGCCGACGGCGCCCGTGCTGGAAGCCTTGACCTTGGCGAACGGTCGGATCGCCGTCGTATTCTCTCCGTATGATTTGAGCTGTGCTCTCGAGAACGCAGCGGGGAGCCAGTGCAAGGGTTACTCGCGCGACGATGCGTCCCGGATTGGTGTGAACGTGGTGCTGTTTGCCTTAGGACAAGCCGAATCATCTCCCGCAGCGGATGGTCGATGAGTGTACACATGTACAGTAAATGGCTGGTGCGAGTCGGTTACCTGTTCGCCGTGCTGCTGGCGGCCAGCGGGGTGGCGCATGCCCTGGCCGGGTGGCCTGGCCTGCAAGCGGAACTGGTGGCGGACGGCTTGCGGGCGGATTCGCCGGCGCTCGGTGCGGCCGCGGCGGGCTGGCTTTTCGGCTCGATCTGCATGTTCGCGTTCGCCGCGATGTTTGTGGCGGCGACGCAGGGGATCGAGAACGGACAATCGCGGCGGACTCCGGCCCGCATGACTTTGTTGATCGGAGTCGGATACCTGCTGTTTGGGACCGGCGGCTGCATCTACCGCGGATTCGGACTGCACTTTCTAGCGTTCGCGGTGCTGGGGATCTTGTTCGTGGCTTGGTCGGTGGTGGTGGGTAGCACGCCAGGCATTCGCCGCGGGAACTGAAGTTGTATTCGCGGTCTGGATCCTTGCCGGAGGGGAGTCTCGTTGTCCTGTTAGAACGCGGCAAACGAACCCTCTCCGGCAGCGTCCTGCGACTGGGCGTTAAACGAAGATAGGCCGGCGCCTGCGGCTGGGCGTTAAACGAAGAGGGTGGGCACGCCTCGTTTAACGCCGAGCCGGAGTCTTCGGAGGCGACGGCTGGAAGTATGCACGATCGGTTGTTGGGGTTCGTGCAGTGTCTGCCGGCCGGCGCCTGCGCAGCTCCGCCTTTGGGGGCGGACCTGCTGCGGCTGGGCGTTAAACGAAGATAGGCCGGCGCCTGCGCAGCTCCGCCTTTGGGGGCGGACCTGCTTCGGCTGGGCGTTAAACGAAGATAGGCCGGCGCCTGCGGCTGGGCGGTAAACGAAGATAGGCCGGCGCCCGCGGCTGGGCGTTAAACGAAGATTGGTCGGCGCCTGCGGCTGGGCGTTAAACGAAGATAGGCCGGCGCCTGCGACTGGGCGTCAAACGAAAGGAGGATGTGGAACGCTAATCAGAACCGCTTGACCAAACGGATCTGGTTCCCTTTGGCGTCGAAACTGACGTCGTCCATGAAGGTTTTGATGAGCACCAGGCCGCGGCCGCAGCCGTCGCGGAAGGCGTTGGGGTCGCCCGATTGCGGGATGCTCTTGGTATCAAACCCGGGTCCTTCATCGCGCACCACGAACTCGACCTTGTCCCGGCCGATACTGGTCGAAACGTAGACATGCCGATCGCGATAGGGGGTTTGTTCCATCCGCTGGGCGACCAGATCGCGGTCGATGATGTGATTGGCGCTGGGGGCGATCTCCAAGTTCCCGCGGATCATGGCGTTGCTGAGTGCATTCTCCAGGGCGACCCCCAAGCGGACTCGAGTCGTCGAGTCGCAGACGTTCATGCTGCCGATAATTTGTTGCACCAGGTCGACCAGCGGCTCGATCAGCTGCGGATCGTTCTTGAGCTCAAATTCGAATTCGGTTTTCGTCGAGCATTGGATCAGGCGGCGGTAGCGCTGATCGGTTTCGTTCATCGCCAGAATCTGCAGGACGGTATCGACCAGCGAGTCGGCTAGATCGGCTTTGGCGACGAACGAGGCGGCACCGTTGGCCAGGGCTTGGGCTGCGATCGTTTCGCTGCCGTGGGCGGTCATCAGCACGACGGGAATTTCGGGATACTCGGACGAGATCCTCGTGACCAGTTGCAGGCCATCCATCTCGGGCATCTGCAGATCGGTCAGCACCACATCGGGAGGTTCGCGATCGATTTCACTCAAGGCCGCCGAGCCGTTCTCGGCGTACCGCACGTCCAGGTTCGTCGCCTTCTCCAGCAAACCACCCGCCAAACGGCGATCGACCGCGGTATCGTCCACGACCAAAATCGATGACATGTTTCACCTCGTTGAAGAGTACCTGGCGTCGGCGCAGGGACCAAGCCATTCCAAGATAGCAAATTCGGGGGGGAAAGGAACCAAGTAAGTTGAGTGGGTGTCGAGCCAGAATTGGCGGGCGGCTAGGACGACGGCAAACGCCAACAGGCCGAGGGCGATTCCGGTAGGAAGAATTTTTCGATACCAGGGCTGCGATCCGTTGGAACGCGGCCAGCCGCCCAAGGCAATGACGGCGGCTCCGGTCCATAGCCAACCGGAACTGGGGGAGAGTTGCGACAGCAGAATTCCTTGCAACATATAGCTGATGGATAAAGCCGTCCAAGTTGCAAAGGAAAAGGTCGGGGTCGGGTTATCCGGAGGAGAGATTGTCCCAAGTCCGGAGGGCCCCCTCACCCTGCCCTCTCCCCCGAA
>JBGSLW010000312.1:0-24316 GCA_041740495.1 Pirellulaceae bacterium | reverse complement strand
GCTTGGCGTTAAACGAATTGGGCTTGGCGGTAAACGAATTGGGTTTGCCACAAAGCGAAGGTAACGAGGTATCGTTTGGTTACTCCGCGAGCGAAACGCACACGAGTTCCTTGTCGTTGCGTGCGAACATGCACTTCTGGGCGAACGCGGGGTGACTCCAGACAACTTGTCGGTTGCCGGTCCGTGCGGTCGGCTCCAGAATCTTGGCGCGGCCCAACTCTTCGTACCCTTGCGGAGAAAGCTTGGCCAGCAGCAGCAGCCCCTGTTCGGTGAAGATGAAGAAGCGGCCGTTGTTTTCGACCATAAACCCGGTGGTCGAGTTGGCCGGGCGGCCGTCGGTCGCGGTCGCTAAATCCTCCCACAAGCGTTCCCCGGATTCTAAGGAAAAGCAACGCAACTGGCCCGCCTCATCGACGCCGTAAATATGGCCATCGACGACCAGCGGCGGGTTGTGGTCGGGATGGACACCATGTTCGCGCCAGACTTCGGTTGCGGCGGGCTTGTCCGGATCCAGCTTCAAGAGCAGCGACGTCCCTTGCAAGGCAGTAGTGTACAGGTGTTCACCTATATGGATCGGGGCGATGATCGACATGGCGTAGGCCGGCTTCAAGGGGAACGACCAGTAGACTTCGCCTGTCGCCGGATTGAGGCTATTGAGAGAGTCGCTGTGCCAGATCAACAGCTGCTCGACTCCGCCGGCCCGGATGATCGTCGGCGGGCAATAGCCTTGCTCGGTCGCCGAGAGGGCTCGCCAGAGTTCCTTCCCGGTTGTCTTGTCGAATGCAACGGCCACGCTCCCTTCGCCCCCGACGACGCAGAACAGGCGGTCGCCGTGGACCAGCGGATGGGCGGCAAATCCCCAGTGAGGCGCCAGCTCCAGACCGTATTCCTTTTTCAACTCCTTTTCCCAAACGACTTTGCCGTCGGCGGTCGACAGGCAGCACAGATGCCCTTCGGCCCCCAGGACGTAGACGTGGTCGCCGTCGACTGCAGGGGTCGCCCGCGGCCCGTTGGGATAGGACAATTTGTATTTGCAAGGGTACTCATGTTTCCACAGCGCCGTCCCGGTGTTCGCGTCGATACAGTGGACCCGTTCGGTGCCGGACAATTCACTTTTCTTCCCGGGATTGGGGCGGTCATCCCCTTCGGACTTGACGAAGTCACTGAGGAAGACTTTGCCATCGGCGACCGCGGGACCCGAGTATCCATGCGCAACTTCCGCCCGCCACACGACACGAGGTCCGTCTGCCGGAAAGCTGGAAAGGATTCCAGTCTCGTGCCAGCGGCCGTCGCGCGTCGGTCCTTGCCATTGGGGCCAATCGCCCTGCGCCAAGGCCGATACCAAGAGTACGCCAATCCCGAACATACCGCACAATCCCATGTTGCGCATAACCTACGCCTCCTCGCCAATTTGCAATTGTCTTGTTCGCCACCGTTCCATCATTGTCACCGCCAAACCGGAAACTACGACAGCCCCCGCCCAAAATCGCCGGTCAGTAGCATTCTTGGATTCGGCGTGGATTTTCGTAAAGGAAATCGGGATTGACAAAAACCTCGACAAATTAGACTTTTCTAGCGCGGAACGGTCTCCCGGACCCGGGGTGCGCCCGTACAGCCATCCGATTGCCCTCTCTCCTGCCGCCGCCAACAGGGCAGGGCTGATCGCGGTTTGAACTCGAATCTACTCAGGAAGCCCACGCGTGCGGATTTTGCAACTCAACTCCGGGACCGAGATCAACGGGGCGATCATGCACACGTACCTGCTGTCTCGGCAGTTGCGCGACCTGGGTCATGAGGTGTCGGTGGTCTGCCGGCCCGGCTATTGGTTGTGGAAGCATCTGGAGGGAACCGGGATCGAGCGAGTCCCGTCCCAGATGGTCCGTCGGCCCTGGGAAGTCTGGCGGATTGCGAGGTTCGTCCGCCGCCGGCAAGTCGATGTGATCCATACCCACATGAGCCGGGCCCACATGTTCGGCCTCTTGCTGCGGATGGCGACGTCCGTTCCCTGCGTCGCGACCGCACACAATCGACATTTCCAATTGCATTGGCGGTGGAACGACTTCGTGATCGCCAACTCCGATGCGACCCGCGAATTCCAGATTCGCGTCAATCGGGTTCCCGCCCAGCGAATTCGCACCATCTATTGCGCTTCGGATTTGGGTCGGTTTCAAGCGGTGGACCACGAGACGCGCCGTCAGACGCGCCGGGAGTTGGGCGTCAACGACCAGCGGCCGCTGATCGGGATTATCGGCGAAGTGGTCAAGCGGAAAGGGCATATCTATTTGGTCCGCGCCTTACCTGAAATCGTGCGGGCATTCCCCGATGCGCAGATCGCGCTGGTCGGCCGCTTCAAACGGCGGGAGCGGGAGACGCAAGAGTTGCGAGATTTCCTGGCGGAACAAAAACTGTATCGCAAAATCATCTGGATCGGCCGCCGCAATAATGTGCAGGACTTCATGGCCGCGATGGACGTCTGCGTCGTTCCTTCCCTGGAGGAACCGCTCGGCTTGGTGGCGATGGAAGCCCAAGCCGCCGGGACGCCGGTCGTCGTCTCCGATACAGGCGGCCTGACCGAAATCGTGACCCATCAGCAGAACGGACTGGTCGTGCCGGTCCGCGATGTGGGCGCGATCGCTGCCGGCGTGATCCGCCTGTTGAGCGATTCGGATTTGGCTGCGGAACTGGTCGCCAACGGCCGCCGGACGGTGGCCGAACGATTCGCGCCGGAAAAGCTGGCCCGGCAAGTCGCCGAAGTGCTCGATTCGGTGCGACGCCGCCGCGCCGCCGCATAACTTTTCCTTCGTTTAACGCCGAGCCGAAGGCGACGGCTGGGTTTGCGATGGACATGGGGTTCAAAGCCGTCGCCGTCGCAGCTAGCCGTCACCGTCACCGCTAGCCTTCACCGTCGCCGTCGCCGCTAGCCGTCGCCTTCGGCTCGGCGTTAAACTGAACGGGCGGCCGACGAGGTCGATTCCGACGGAGACGTCGCTCTTGTATAACAGGAGCTGTCGTCCATTAAAACAATCCCTTATTCCTCGCTCTCCTTGCGCTATGTCCCATCTGGAAAACGTTGACCGCGCTATCTGGCGGCTGATTTGTGATGAAGCGAATCGACAGCAAGACGGCCTGGAGTTGATCGCCAGCGAGAATTACACCAGTCCGGCGGTGATGGAGGCGGTGGGGAGCATTCTTACCAACAAATATGCCGAGGGCGTTCCGGGCCGGCGCTATTACGGCGGCTGCGAGTTCGTCGATCAGATCGAGAACTTGGCTCGCGATCGCGCGACGCAACTATTTGGCGCGGAGTTCGCCAATGTCCAGCCGCACAGCGGTTCGCAAGCGAACCAGGCGGTGTATTTTGCGGCGATCGAGCCGGGAGATACCGTCTTGGGGCTGGATCTGGCGCACGGCGGCCATTTGACGCACGGGATGCGATTGAACGTGTCGGGGAAGCTCTATCGCTTTTTCCACTACGGCGTCACGGCCGACACGCACCGGATCGACTTCGACCAGGTGGCGCGGATGGCGCGCGAGCACAAACCGAAGATGATCGTGGCGGGTGCCAGCGCTTATCCGCGTGAGATTCCGCACGGCAAGTTCCGCGAGATCGCCGACGAGGTCGGGGCGATCCTGTTCGTCGATATGGCCCACTACGCCGGGTTGGTCGCCGCCGGTCTGCACGACAACCCGGTTCCAGTTGCGGACTACGTAACCACCACCACGCACAAGACGTTGCGCGGCCCCCGGGGCGGACTGGTCCTTTGCCGAAAGGCGTACGCCAAACAGATCAACAGCAGCGTGTTCCCCGGGATTCAAGGAGGGCCGCTGGAACATGTCATTGCGGGCAAAGCAGTCTGTTTTTTGGAGGCAACGCGTCCCGAGTTTCGCGCGTATTCGCAAAACGTCATCGACAATGCCCGCCAATTGGCCGAATCGCTGGCGGAAGGGGGTTTGCGGATCATGAGCGGTGGGACCGATAACCACCTGGTCTTGGCGGACGTCACCCCGTTGGGGCTCGGTGGGAAACAAGCCGAGGAATCGCTCGATCGGTGCGGCATCACGGTCAATAAGAACATGATCCCGTTCGACGCCCGCAAACCACTCGATCCCAGCGGAATCCGAGTCGGCACGCCTGCCTTGACCTCGCGGGGAATGGGTCGTGACGAAATGCAGCGCGTCGGAGCGTGGATTTGCGAAGTGCTCCGGCGGCCCGACGATCTTCAATTGGCAACCGGGATCCGGCGTGAGGTCGAGTCCCTCTGTGATTCCTTTCCGGTCCCAGCCGCCGGCGTCAGGGTCTGATCTGGCTGGATCGTGCCAGGCGAGCAGATCGTGTATTGCCTCCCGATCGCCCTCAGTCATTTCTCGGTCAACTTGGTAGGTAACCATCGCGGCGGGGGCCGCGCTGAACGATAGTCCGGAGGTTGCAATGCAGTGGATTCGCCGCATGTTATGGCTGGCGGTCGGCGTCTTGGCTCTCGCGGGCATCGCAGCCGCCGTCGTCTTCTTGCCTTTTGGCAGCCGCCTGGAGCGTATTTCCGCCGCATCGGACCGGGGATTCTACGCCGACTATTTTCTGTATATTTCGCCCGCCGCCGCGCGGACCGCAAAACAAGCAAGCCCCGTAACCATTCTGGTCCAGCCGAATAACTCCGGTACGAACTCGGACGATCCTGCCGTCCACCAGTCCGATGCCTGGTGGACGACATTCGGCCGCAAACCGGTTGCCGATGAACTGGGAGTGATCTTGATGGTCCCGGCGTTTGTGCGTCCGGGCGAGGATTGGCACATCTACACCCACGCCCTGGATCGGGACACCCTGACGACACCCCGACAGGATCTTGCACGGCTCGATCTGCAGTTGATCGCGATGATCGACGATGCGCGGAAACGGCTGGCGGCACGCGGAATCGCGACTCAGGAAAAGTTCTTGATCCAGGGATTTTCGGCCAGCGGCATGTTCGCCAATCGCTTCACCGCGCTCCATCCGAAAAGAGTTCTGGCCGCGGCTTCTGGCTCGCCAGGCGGCTGGCCGATCGCTCCGCTTGCCGAGTTCGCTGGGGAGCCGCTGCCGTATCCAGCAGGAATAGCCGATCTGGCAGCGCTCGTCGGAAGGCCTTTCGACGCCGCCGCCTTCGCTCAGGTCCCGCAGCTAGTCTATATGGGCTCGCTCGACGACAACGATTCGCTCGATTTCGGCGACGGCTGGGATAAAGAACCTGCGGCCCTGGTCGATCAGCACTTCGGCGCCGATCCACAAGCACGTTGGAGCAAGTCACAAGAGCTCTATCGTGCGGTCGGGCCGAGCACCCAATTCTTGTTGGTGGAGGGTATTGGTCACGACCGCCGCGCTTTGCAGAGGTATGTGACCGATTTCTTCCATGAAGTGTTGACCGCCCATTAGGCGCCTGTTCTTTGTCCCGAAGTACAAGCCCGCAGCGCAAGCAAGTGACCCCACACCGCCGGAACAACGAAGACTTGTTCCAGCCTACGACGTTACACTGACTTCAGGGACTCCCGCGTTGCGAACTACCTCGGCACGATTGGCAACCGGATTTGCGAGGGGTAATCGGCCGAGTGGTGGATCGAATTCCGCGCCACCACTCCCTGTGCTTCGTCGTAGTTGTTACCGCCGGTATTCAAATTGCGCACGAAACGCGGGAAGTTGCTGCTGGAGACCTCGATCCGAATCCGATGCCCGGGCCCAAAACAATTGCTCGTGGCGAGCGGCGACAGCTCCAGCTTGTAGACTTGCCCCGGTTCCATGAAGACTTCCTTGTCGTAGCCTTCGCGATACCGGGCGCGCTGGATTGTCTCGTCCAGATTGAAGGCTCGTCCGTCCGGATGCACGTCGATCAGCTTGATCGTGAAATCGGTATCCTTGGCGTCGGAAGAGACATACAGCGTTGTTTCGATGAAGCCGGTGACTTCCAGGCCGCGTTCCAGCGGCGCACTAGTGTACACCAGTACATCATTCCGTTTTTCGACTTCGCTTTGGTCGAACGAGCCGGCTTGGATCGCGTTTCCGGTGCAGCAGACGTTGCCGCCATGGCTCGGTACGGGATTCTGCGGGTCGTAGCTGAACGAATCAGCGCGCTCGGACGTCCCGGGCGCCGTCGTCGCCAGCGTGCCATCGCCGCTGAGCGTGTTGGCGTTCCCCCCGCTGTCGAGATAATACGTGGTCATTTTCGCGACCGCCGGGGGCCATTCGGCGGCGGTCTTCCATTGATTGTCCCCCATCGTGTAGTAACGCACGACCGGCATATTGTTGGGATGCGCGCTCTCGTCCCCCTTGAGCCAATAATCGAACCACCCGTACACCAAATCGTCGTAGTCCTGGATCCGCGCGTCGCCCACCTCCAGATCGCCCACCATCGTCCGCTCACTGGCCCGCTGGAAGCCGCAATGCGTCGTCGGCGAGATGATCAGGTATTGATTCGACGCCACCAGCGGATCCGCAGCGGTTTGGCGAACATGGTTGAACAGCGCCAGATTCGGACTGCTCGCCACGTCAAACCACGAGACGAACCAGAAGCTCGGTACACCGAACGGCATGTCGTCGTGATAGAGTCCACCGCGATACCAGGCGGGATCGTTCGGCTTGCGGCGGATCATCTGCTCGTAAATCCCGATCGGGCCGTTGACGCTTTTCATCAGGTCCTGCACCGGCAGATGTTTGAGGGCCTGCGCCCAATCGACGTCGGGGCGCTCGGGCGCCAGATCAAAATACCTGGCATTGCGAATCAGCTCTTCTTGCGTCGCGTCGGGAGGAAATGTGGGGCGGATCCGGTCGTTTTGCACGCCGTACAGCCAGACGAAAAACAGCATCTGTTCCGCGCCCCCCCGATACCAATTCCCTTGCTCAAAGAACCGTCCGACGCGGCCCACACCCGCACCGAAACCCTGAGGGACCATCGCGGCGTGGGCCGGGTGATCATGGGCGGCGACCGCCATTTGCCACTCGGCCGTCGATGAACATCCGATCGTCCCAATTTTGCCGTTGCACCAGGGCTGCTGCGACATCCACTCCATCGCGTCGTAGCCATCGGTTGTCGGCGGACCCAGAATGTCCCACTCCCCCTCAGAGAAATATCGGCCGCGCTCATTCTGAACCACGTAGGCGTAGCCGCGCTGAACCGCTTCCAGGGCGCGGCGATACGAGCCGTCGGTTTCCTTGCCGTCGCGCCAACTGTTGGCGTTATACGGCGTCTTGGAAAAGATGATCGGAACCGGCGCATCGGTCTTGGGCCGATAGATATCGGTGCACAACCGCACGCCGTCCCGCATCGGCACCATGACCTTCTGATCGATAATCGCTGCCGATTCCAGCCGCGCACGAATATCGTCCACCGTCGGCTGCGCGTCCTGAAACGCAACAGCGAACCCGCCGGCGAAAAATATCCAAACCAGGGTGCTGAGCGGCCGCACAAAATTCGTTCGCATGGTCTCGTCCCCTTCATCGACTCCGATCATGATTCGCCCAGGACCCACCCATGATCTCGTCCTTAAGCCGTCCAGACCTTCCACAAACCGATGCAGTTTCCTTCGGGATCTTTGAACCAGGCAAACCAGCCCATCTGCGGCACTTCTTGTTTGGGAATCAACGTACTGCCGCCTAGCTTTTCGGCCTTGGCCAGCGTGGCCTCGATGTCGTCGACTTGAGCATACACCGTGACGTATTGGTGCGGTGGATGTCCCAAGGCGTTGATATGCCCGCCGATCCCATCGGTCTTGTTCTCACAATACGGTCCCAAGTTGGCGATCATCCCCATCGGAGGCATATCCGGCATCGGCGGCGCGAATTCCCAGCCGAGCAACTCCTTGTAGAACTTGCAAGTCGTATCGAGATCCTTGCAGCCGATTTCAAAGTGGACGACGGGTGCGGGCATGAATTGCTCCTCATGAAGTAAAAGTTAAGTCTTCTTCCCGGCTTAGTCTACCGGCTGCGCTGTGACTTTGAAATCAACCTAAATGCACGCGCAGCGCCCACGATCCATCGCTTCGGCCGCTCAAAAAGCTGTTTCCCTCATGGCGGCCGAGCAGGCAACGGGATATTCTCTTAATCATCGAACAACATTTAAGGAGGTTCTTATGGCGATCTGGAAACGGGCGGTGGCGGAGTTCATTGGTACGTTTTGGTTGGTTTTCGGCGGCTGTGGCAGCGCCGTTTTGGCAGCGATTGTCGCCGCTCAACTCGAGGGGACGCCGTTCAACTTGGGCATTGGACTTGTCGGCGTTTCGTTCGCCTTTGGATTGACGGTGTTGACCATGGCCTACGCCATTGGCCACATTTCAGGATGCCACCTCAACCCGGCGGTTTCCGTCGGACTGGTCATGGGAGGACGCTTCAAAGGAAGTGAACTGGTCCCCTATGTCCTCGCACAGGTGTTCGGGGGCCTTGCCGGTGCGGCCATCTTGTATGCGATTGCTTCCGGCAACCCAGAATTCACACTCGCTGACGGATTCGCCGCCAATGGTTATGCCGAGCATTCGCCGGGCGGATATTCGTTGTTCGCCTGCCTGATAGCCGAAATCGTGCTGACTTTCATGTTTCTCATGATCATCCTGGGAGCCACAGATAAGCGTGCTCCGCAAGGTTTTGCGCCGCTCGCCATTGGCTTGGGGCTGACGCTCATCCACTTGATCGGCATTCCGGTGACGAACCTCTCGGTCAACCCTGCTCGCTCGACCGGTCCGGCCGCGTTTGTTGGGGGTTGGGCATTGTCCCAACTGTGGTTGTTCTGGATCGCACCGATCGTGGGCGCCGCCCTGGCAGGACTCGTGTACCGCAACGTATTCGAGAAAGAATAGCACCCGTGGCTCAACGCGGAGCGTCGTGGACGACGATTCCTTCCTTGATCGTCTGCAGGACCTGTAGTTTGTCCAAATCCCGGATGTCGATCGCGTGGGGATTTTTATCGAGCACCACGAAATCAGCCAGCTTGCCGACCTCGATCGACCCGCGTTGAGCCTCTTCGTAATGTTGGAACGCGGACCACAACGTGAGCGACTTAAGCGCCGCATCGACCGGGATCGTCTGCCCCGCTCCCAAGATATCGCCGCTGCGGGTCCGGCGCGTAACGACCGACGAGAGAATCCGGATAGCGCTCGGCATCGCAACCGGAGCGTCATGATGTTGGGAGAAGATCATTCCCCGACGCAAAGCCGACCTGGCAGGACTGATCCGTTCCGCCCGCTCTGGTCCCAAAACCGAATCCCGGTGCCAATCCCCCCAATAGAAACAGTGCATGCCAAACATCGAAGGGATAACGCCGAATTCTTGCATCAGATCCAACTGGTCTTCGCGAATAGTCTGGCAATGGATCATCACATCGCGGCGGTCGTTTCCGGCGCCGAATTTGGCCCGAGCATCCTTGACTGCCCCCAGCATCATGTCGCCGGCGGCGTCGCCATTGCAATGGACCAAAAACTGCCAGTCCTTCTCGTAACAAAGTGCGATTTTCCGGTTGACCTCCTCAGCGGGAATCGCCGGGTAGCCGCGGTAGTTCGAAGGTAGGCCATGCGGCGGCACAAAATAAGGCTGCGAAAGAAACGCGGTTTTTCCTTGTGGCGAACCGTCAAAACTCAGCTTGACGCCGGCAATTCGGTACCCGTTTTTCATCGTCCGGCTGTACCAGGGTGTATCGAGGCCGAAGGGGGTGTCGGAGAAGGTCACATCCGGATACGAAGCCAGATCGATCAATAACTTGTCCGCGTCCGCCAATCGCATCCAGCATTTGTCGGTGGTCGCCATCGACCTGCCTTCTTGGGCAAAGGTATAGCCGAACGAGGCGTACAGCCGCTGTCCCGCCAGGGCGATCGAATCGAGCTCGGCCTCGCCCAATTCCGGCAGCACCTTGAGGGCGGCCATCATGTACGCTGTTTCTTCCAGAACGCCGTTGGGCGTCTTGCCATCCGCCTCCCGCCGGATCACGCCTCCAGGCGGATTCGCCGTTTCGGCGGTAATGCCGCCCAGTTCGAGGGCCTTGGTGTTCATCGCGCACATATGCCCCGACTGATGGATTGCGAGGACCGGCCATTCTTGCGAGACCGCATCGAGATCCTCACGCGTCGGATGACGCTGCTCTTGCAATTGCGCATCGTCGTAACCAAACCCCAGAATCAGCTGGTACTTTCGAGCGTCCGGCGGTTGTCGTGCGCCAGGCCGATTGATAAAACTACGCACATGCGGCTGGATGACCTCGCAATTTCGGAGCAAATTCACGTGACCAGACTGGTCGTTCGTACTTGGGCTCGGTTGACCGTTGCCTTCGTGACCCTGTTGGCCATGGCGGCCGTCCTGCCGGCCCAAGTGCCCATCCTGCCCGACCCGGACGGCCAACCTGCCGACCTGAGCAAACCCGTGCAGGTATTTATCTTGCTGGGACAGTCCAATATGGTCGGGGCGGGGAAAGTCGGCCCCGACACCAAGGACGGTACACTCGGATACGCAGTCAAGACCAAGGGCAAGTACCCCTACTTGATCGACGACGAAGGTAACTGGACCGTGCGGCAAGATGTCCGCAACGTGCGAGTCATGGGAAGCGGCACCGGCGCCACGAAGCAGTTCAACAATGAGTTCATAACGATCCAGGGGGGCACGCTGGGACCCGAGTACGGAATCGGCCATCACTTGGGCAACGCGATTGATGCCCCGGTCATGATCCTCAAGAGCTGCATCGGCAACCGTTCGTTGGGCTGGGACCTGCTTCCCCCGGGGAGTTCAGGTTACGAGTACGACCTGAAAGATAAATCGGGGCAAACCCAGACCTATGTCATCGCGGGCTACAAACAGTCCCCCGACAAATGGCTCAAGGGGGAAAAACCCCAACCGATCGAATGGTATGCGGGAATGCAATACGACGGCGATATCGCCCGCGCTCAGGCGGTGCTGGCCGAGCTCGATAAGTACTACCCGAACGCGCAAGGTTACGAGGTGGCGGGGTTCTTCTTCTGGCAAGGCGATAAGGACCGTTACAACGAAGCCCACGCGGCCCATTACGAGCAGAATTTGGTCGCCCTGATCGAATCGCTCCGCAAGGATTTTATGGCGCCGCATGCCAAGTTCGTCTGTGCCACGCTCGGTCAATCCGAGAAAGACGTCGCCAGCGGCAACGACAGGTTGATTCTCGACGCACAACTGGCGGTCGACGGCAAAACCGGAAAGTACCCGCAGTTCCAGGGGAACGTCGCCACGGTGTACAGTTTTCCGTTGTCGCTGGGAGGGGCCTCCAACGGCCACTACAACGGCAACGCCGAAACGTACATGAATATCGGCGAGGCGATGGGCCAGGCGATGGTCGAATTGCTGCAGAACGGAAAGCCGAATTAACAGCCCGTTGATAAACAAACAAACTGCGCGAGCGAATGGATGCCGAGTCCCCGGTCATCAACCCATGCGACACACTTGCTTTAGACACCATTTAAGGGGGACGACCGGAATTAGGATGGGCTCTGATTCCCGCGTAGTTACCAACGCTGGTTTATGACAACGATTACCCCAACCGAATGGCCTTGGCGAACCAGCTTGTACGCGCTCGCCGTCTCGTGTTATTTCGCGTTTGGCGTCCTGGTCTACCGCGACAATCCGAGCGGCAACCAGGCGGCCTTTTATGCACTCTCCGAATCGGGGCAAGCGGGTTTAAGCATTTGGAGGCGGAATAATTGCCACGTTTGCCATCAGCTTTACGGCTTCGGCGGCTACCTTGGGCCTGACCTAACCCATTTGGCGGCTCGCGTCGACAACGAGTCCTTTGCACAGATCCTCCGCGGCGGGGTCGGGCCGATGCCGCACTTTGAATTGCCAGAAGCGGATGTAGCCCATTTGTTTCAGTTCTTGACGGAAATCAATCAATCGGGGCAGGGGCATTTGGCGGTCGACGGTCGTTATCCCACGTGGTCAGAAGTCTTTGACCGCTTGCGCACCGCGGGGCGCACCGCGGGGCAAACCACTGGCATTGAACTCTTCGAATCGCGGCAATGCGGCCAATGCCATCAGCCTTTGCGATTGGGCAAACTGGCTGCGCCCGATCTGTCCCTGACCTGGGTTCGCGAAACTCGGCTATCGATGCAAACCTCGTTGGTGCACGGTCGCGGCAATATGCCGTTTTACGGCTTCAGCCACGCACAACTCGACGAACTGGTGGAATTTCTGAAGCACCTGCACCAAACGCGGCAACATTTTCAACCGGTGATCGAACAGCGCCCGCCCTTACCTTGGTTCAACTACCAGCGCCAATGAACCCGATGACGCAAGAGGTGTTTCCGAATCCGACATCTGACTTGCCGGCGCGATGGGAATCTGTGCGGCGTTGGCTGGTTCGATTTTCGATCCTGAGTTTGTGGTTGGGAATGAGCGCGGGACTCTTGTCGATTGTCTTCTACACGACCCAGTACCGGTTGATGCATGTGCTGGGTTTGACGTTGCAGACGTTGCGCCCGATCCACTTGGGTGCGGGGACCCTCTGGATCTACCTGGCGGGCTTGGCCGTGGTCGTTCATGAGTGGTCGACTCGCTCGCAGCGCCGCGACGGCCGTTCGGTCGGGGCCGTGCGGCTGTTGTTATGGACGTGGGTCTGGGCGGCAGCGCTCGGCGTCTTGCTGTTGCTGTTTGGCTTCTATGGCGGCCGCGAGTATTTCTTTGTGGCCACGCCGGTTTCTCTCCTGGCCTTATTTGGTTGGGTCGTTTTCGCAATCGCCTACTGTCGCGATCGCTGGGAACCACTGCAAGGGTTGCCCGCCTATCGCTGGATGTGGTTGACCAGTCTGGGGCTGTTCGTATATGCGTTTGTGGAAACCCACGTGTTCCTGCTCCCCTATTTTCAAACGCACCCGCTTCGCGACTTGGCGGTCGAGTGGAAATCGTACGGCACACTGGTCGGCTCGTTCAACTTGCTGGTCTACGGTGCGCTCATCTATTTGGGCCAACAACTTAACCCCGCCAGCAACTATGCGCATTCGCGGCTGGCGTTTGGCTTATTCTTTGTCGGTGTGTTCAATAGTTTCACCAACTTCGGTCACCACACATACCACTTGCCGCAAACGGAACTGGTCAAATGGACCAGTTTTCTCGTGAGCATGACGGAAATCATCATCTTGGCCAAAGTGGTATCGGATACGTTTGGTTGGTCGCGTCGCTTGCAACAGCATCGCAAGTGGGATGCCATCACCTGGTTGCTCTGTGCGACGAGTTTCTGGACCTTGGTCAACCTCGTCGCCTCGATCGCGATTTCCATTCCGCCGCTGAACAGCCTGATTCATGGGACGTTGGTCGTGGCCTCCCATGCGATGGGCAGCATGTTAGGAATCGACACGATGGGACTATTGGCGGTGTTGCTGTGGATGCACCAATCTGACCTGCGACAGAGCAGCGCCCCGCCGATGCCGCGTTGGCCTGTTTGGCTGCTCAACGTGGGAGTCGCCTTGATCTGGGGATCGCTGACGACGGTCGGCTTGCAAGACAGTTTTCGCCGATGGGATTTGGGAATCCTGCCCAGCCGCAGCATGTGGCCAGGCTGGTTGGGCCCCACGTTTGCAGTCGGCGGTTGCGCCGTCGCCGTCGGTATCGCCTGGTTGACATGGCAATGGCTCATTCCGCGACGTTGGCTGGCGATGTTGCAGCCGCCGTCGGCGCCAGTCAGGGTGGCCGGGGTAACAAAGGACGAGGTCTGACCCGAAAATGGACGACTCAGCGCGACGTCGTTGCGTTCGCAATTGTATTGGCCCAGTCGTACCCAGAGGTTACAGGGGGCAACGGCTTGTTCTCAGCATGGTACAGCCTGATTGTCTCTTCCACGATCTGACAGAGTTCTGCAAAAACCGCCTTTTCGTCGTCGCCATGGCATCCGCCGTAAAACAATCCGGGACAGCTGCCGACGAAACAGTTGTCTTCGTTTGACCATTCGACAAGTTTGACGTATCTGGCGGCAGCATTCATGATTTGGATTCCTCGATTGCCTTTTTTATGGCACGCTCCTGGTATTTTTTCGCGTCGTCGCCGGGTTGGCCGGATACTGTAACCGGCTTGGAGACTTTCGGGTGGACAAAATTCCGATGACTCCCTTTCCCTCCACGATTCTCGAAGCCAGCAGACTCTAGTTCCGCGATGAGCTCTCGAAGTTTCCTGGGCACAAGCTCTACCTTTGACAAAAGTACATCAATACATTTTACTAACCCAGCTTCACAGGTTCCAGCCAAGCCTAGTTTCGATAGCCATGGTCCCGGCAGAAGCCGTGAGTGAGTTTTCGCTCGTTTGCCGGCCGTGCCTGCAATACTGGGACCGAAACAGGGGACCCAGCTCATTTCGTGTCGCAAGAAGCGCGACGATCCGCTCGACAAGCGTGCGGCATTGGCGAGTTCGGCCAGATGCCTCGGGGTTGATCCCCGAGGAGTGATCACGTTCAGCCTAGCAGCTCAGCTATCCAGTTCAGCCCCCACAGATGCCTCGGGGTTCATCCCCGAGGAGTGTTCACGTTCAACCTAACAGCTCAGCTATCCAGCTCAGCCTCCACAGATGCCTCGGGGTTCATCCCCGAGGAGCGTTCACGTTCAACCTAAGGACGCGCGGCACCCTCACCCATCTCCTCGGCCGCGGAGGCGACGTGCCATCGGATGGCGGCCTCCCGCGGCCGAGAAGGAGTTACGCGTCAGGCCAGCGACCGGGAAGCTCGACCTGGCGATCCCTCGACGATGCGGCCTCGGCCCACGTCAGCTCGATGGCGTCCCGTGCCCTCGGCCGCAGTGCGAGGAAGAATGGTGGTGGATGCAGCTGCGTTAGGTTGAACGTGAACGCTCCCCCGAGATGAACTCGGGGGCATCCGGGGTGCGGCGTGGATGGTGGACGCCGCTGCGTTAGGTTGGACGTGAACACTCCCCCGAGATGAACTCGGGGGCAACGAGGTGGGCGTGCGTGGTGGATGCCGCTACCTTAGGTTGAACGTGAACGCTCCCCCGAGATGAACTCGGCGGCATCCGAGTGCGGCGTGGGTGGTGGATGGGCGCTGGGTTAGGTTGAACGTGAAAGCTCCCCCGAGATGAACTCGGGGGCATCCGAGTTACTCGCGGGTAGTCGGCCGCTGCCGGTCGGCTTGCCGGAAGAGTTGGTCGAGCGAGATTTTGAGGCCCGGCAGAATTTGGTCGCCGTCGAGGTTGCCATCCGGCTTGATCTCGCGAGATTGGTCGACGCCAGTGTAACTGGTCGCCGAACGCGTCGCGGGGTCGATATACCAAACCAGCTGGACGCCGCTTTCAAAATATCGTCTTAGTTTGGCGTCCATCTCGCTGCGAGTATTGGTTTCGGAAAGTATCTCGATCGCCAAATCAGGAATCAGCGCTGGAATCGGACGGCGAGGTAGTTTGTCCTTCGGAAAGCGCGACCAACTGATAAACGACACGTCGGGGATTTTAACCACACCTGGCAAAATCTTCAGTGACCCGCTCTCGCCAAGCACTTGGCCGAGGTCATGCGTCTCAAGATAGTTCAGCAGCTTTCCAATGATTAGTGATGCCAACAGCGACTCGTACCACCCCATGGGCTTCTCCACCAAAACGCCATATTCCAGCTCGCAAAACACCCCTTCTTCGGCCTCGATTCGGAGGACGTCTTCTTCGGTTGCGCAGCCGAGCGGCGGATGAATCCGGATCCGTTCCGGCGGGATATCGCCAAGCAGATGTTGCAAGTCTGCCAGGTTCCGACCGGGTGGAATCAGAGTGGCGGTGATCGACGCTGCAGGTTCTATCGTGGACATGGTATTGAGCTCCAAAACCATTGTCGCAGCGCGATCCACCCTGTCAATTGTGGCCGGATCTTTGCGCGCTTACCCACAAGGGTCTCAGGTCTCTGTTATCCGAAGCACCCGCCGGGCCGGACCGGGAAAAGCGACTTGACCCATTTGTTCATTCGTTTGATGCAAGCGCGCGGCGCAAGCAAGTGGGGAGGAAAGGCGACGCAGCTCATTACTAGCTCGTCGGAATGCGAAAGCCTTTCGGTCTCGGGGCGCTTGGATCTAGTGGTTGCCGTTATTTTCGACCGATGAGCCCGACGAGAAGAGGTCGTGAGTGGGCGGGGGTTCGCCGTGTTAGCGAGGAGCGTAACAATCCGCTCGGCAAACGAGCGGCATTAGCGGGTTCGGCCTGATGCCTCGGGGTTCATCCCCGAGGAGTGTTCACGTCCAGCCTAAGGATGCGCGGCGCTCCGACCCATCTCCTCGGCCGCGAAGGCGACGCTCCATCGGATGGCGGCCTCTCGCGGCCGAAAGGAGAGACGCGTCAGTCTGGCAACTTTGGGGTTCGACCCGGCGATCACCCTCCGAAACGGCCTCGGCCCACCGCGGTCGGATGGCGTCTCGTGCCCTCGGCCGCAGTTCACGGGAGGATGATGGTGGGAGGACGGGTCCGCGGGGACAAAGTCCGCGGGGACACTGCATATTTGAGAACAAGGCTTGCAAGGCCGACACGCCCCCTGCCGTGGGTGGCAACCAACGGTTGATTGCCAGCGATCGATCGCCATCAGGCCCAGCGGGCCGACACACCAATTCCGCATCCGTTTTTATTGTCTGGGATCTACGGTCGCCCCGATCAAAGAGTTGTCCGCTCGTAACATGAAGGCCGCCGACGAGAGTTTAAGCGCCGGCAACGGCCGCTCGAGTCGCTGGCGCATTCCATATCCAGAACCAGCAACTTGGCCAGCTATCGATCGACTTCAAGTCATCGCGCGATCGATCTCGGCGACCCAAGTGTGTTTCAAGAATCAGCTCATGCTGCGAGCAGCTCGCGCGCTGCCCGACGGGCCTTGTACCGACGCTTGCCGTCCCGGCTGCGACGCGCGTCGATCTCGTGCGGCTTGCCGGCTACGGCGTAGACCGCCGACCGAAATTCCGCACCAACTCACACCAGACCTCGGGGCTGCCCCCCAATCGCTCGAAGATCGGCTGCAGCTGCGGCGGAGTGCACGCTGGTTTGTTTCTGAACGTAGGGACTCGTTTGGTCACAACCAAGAAAGAAAATCCAAAATATGGTGTGTCCCCTGGTCCTGATGCCCCGGTCCTGGTCCTGCGTCTTCTTGTCAGCGTGTTGTCGGCCCGACTCAGTCGGCGTTGCTGTTGATCAGCGCCTCGGCTTCTCGCCGCAGGATTTCGGCGATCAGCCAGTCGTGGTTGATGGAATTCGCCGACACGGGGAGCGGGCCAGCGAAGTCTGGAGCGCCGAGAGTGCGGAGTTCGCTGGGAATCAGGGCTTCGGCTTCGGCCAGGGACTTGACCGCCTGGTCGTGCCGCCCGAGTCTCTCCTCTGACATCGCGCAGACCAACAGTGCCAGGGCGCCAGGCTGACGTTCCAGGCTGGACATTTTCTTCGTCCAGTCGATCGCATCCGCCAGCTGGCCCTCTCGGTACGAGATCAACGCGTTGCAAACCATGTACCAAATGCGGTACCCATCGGAGAGTTCGGGCTCTGCCGCTTTCGTGCGCATGACCGACGTCGGCAATTCCGCAACTTCCACGGTATCGGCCAGCAGCAAGCTGTTCTTGCAGACGACATCGGCTACGCCGGGTTCGTTCGTGCCTTCAAACTGTTTCAGCATGGCCTGGCAGTGTTGCCGATACCGCTCCTGATCGCCGGCCAATAGCAGAGCCGAAGCCGCCTTTCCCCAGGGGCGGACACTTGTGGGATCAAGTTTCACGACCTGCAAGTAGTCGTTCGCACTTTGGCGCCATCGGCCCAGCTGCGCGAAATAAGAACCGCGGCTGACAAAACCGTCCGGCTCGGCAGGTTTCGCTTCAATTTCCTTGGAAAGCCGGACCAATTCCTGATGTATGACCTGAGTCTCCGTCAGCAGTTGGTTGAATTGCAGCCGGTCCAGGCTGCCAACCTCGTGGGCGATTTCGAAACAGAATTCCCGGAGCGAACGTGGCGGATGTTCCGTCTTCAGCGATCGAAGGAGCCGGTCGGCGGTCTCGCGAGAAGGTGCCGATTCGCCCAGCGCCCGCTGTGTCATGGTTCGCAGCAGCTGCCGGATCAAGGAGTCGTCGGTGTCCGACGTCTGCCGGAGCACTTCAGCGGCGCGGCCCGGGTCTCCAGTCGCCAGATAAGCTGCGGCCAGGGCGTCGAATCCTAGAATCTCGGCCGATCGAACGGCGTCACTCAGAAGAATTTCATCGACCAGCGATTCGTCGTTTCCGATCGAAAGGCGGAAGCAGCCGAGTTTTGCCCGAGGGAAGCGTTGGTCCTGAAAATCCAGGTGAACGATCAATTGGTCACCTTCCGCAGCGTCGATCGAGTCGGTCAGGCTCAAGACCAACCAGTGCGGTTTCCCAGGTTTCGGCCAGATATCCCAAACCGTTTCCTGATTGCCGTCGATGGCTGCCCAGGGGCCGTCTTGGGGCCCCGCTCGGTCGGCAACGGTCCGGATGTGACTAGCGGCTGCGTGACGAAATTGTAGGGGGACGGCTGCTTCCCCCGACTTCTGCAGCCAGGCGCGGAATTGCGTCAGATGAAAATTGGAATCACCCCAACCCGGACCCAGGCGGGGAAGGCTAGCGTGCGGCAAAGCTTCCAGATAGAGCGCACTGACATTCCCCGGTTTGAGTGGCGCCGTAATCACATAGCTCTCGTTCTTTATCGGCTCCTCGCTGGTGAGGATGGACCCGTCCTCCTGCAGCGACAAAGCCGTCCCGCCAACGGACTTCATTTCCGACGGTTTGAGCACGGTCCAGTCCGGGCTACGACCAGCCAACAGCAGATTGGCGAGTGTTCCAGCCACGGCCGCATCCTCGGGCGCGGCGGCCAGTTGCCGTTCCAGCAGCTTGCGGGCTTTCGTATGCGCCTCCGCCGCCAACTTCGTATTGCCTCTTTCGGCAAATTGTCGCGCCAGTGCGACCTGTAAGTTCGTGTCGTCTGCTGCGCGCTCGGCCAGCTTCTCCAGCACGCCTTCCAGCGGTGCCGCCTCGACGATGATCTTGGTTTTGGCGGCAGTGTCGGCGGCAAGATCGAATGCTTTCGTGAACCCGGCCATGGCCTCACTAAGGAGACCTTGTTGGCCATGTGCTTTGGCCAGCGAGACGATCAGGTCCACGACTTCGTCGTGCTTCAGGTCCATGCGCGTGGCCGCTCGTTTCACGACTTCAGGTTCGTTGGTGACGGCGAGCCGGAACCGGCCCAGCGGGCCTCCGCCGTCGCTGTGCAGTTGAATCTTCAGCGTTGCTGCGGTCAGGTCGCCGGGAGGTGAACTCATTTCGAAGACGGCCTCTTGTCGCCGATAGACCTCGGGCCACGCATCCCACCTCGATTTCGAGTCACCGTCGATCGCGAATTGAATTGGGTGTTGAACTCCACCGTCGCCCGTGCGATGAAAGCTGGCAACAGCGCTTTGCAGCTTCCATGGCGGCACACCTGGCACCGATAGCTCTTCCGGTTGACTCACGCTAACTGTCAACTCGTGCAGAAAAAACGATCCGTTGGGATCGCGGCCCGATCCTCCCTTGGGAAGGCTCGCATGCGGCAGTGTTTCCAGACGCAAAGCCGTCACAGCGGACAAGCCTGGCTGAGCCGCGATCGTATACGTCTCCTGATCTGGGGTGGCGCCGCTGGCGAGGATCGAGCCATCGGGCTGGATTACCAGAGTGGCCCCGGACGCCGCAGTAAGCTCCGTCGGCCTCAGCACGTGCCACTGCGTTTCGCCGAGCAGCCGATCAAAGATCTCGTGAGCCTGTTTCAAGTCGGCGATTGCCGCGGCGGGTTCTTCCGCAGCCAATGCCCGCTCGCCGTCACGCTTCATTTGGCGGGCCAGCGCCAACTGCAATTGTGGCTCGTCCGGATGTCGCTGAGCGATTGCCGGGAGAACCTCGTGAAAACTCGAAATTTGATGGAACAACGCGTTTCTCGCCGCGACGCCCACCGTTCCTGCGAGGAATTGGTCAAATTGCTGAATCGCCTCATCGACCTGACCATGCGTCGCGCGCGCGGCTGCCAGCTTTATCCAGGGATCGATCAGTTGCACCGCTGCCAGTCGATGTCTTTCGATTGCGATCGGAGCCGGATCCGTGAGCACCGACAGGCGGAATCGACCAATATTGAAGCCTTTCGCCGCAGCGTCCTCGCGATGGCGGGGGTGCTGGCATGCGAGTTCTATGGATAGCTGGCCATTGGTAACCGATCCCCTGGCGAGTACGAAGACGGCGCTCTGCCGCATCGTGTGCTTCGGCGAAGTCGCCCAGGCGGTGTCCGACGCGTGGTCAAAAGCCCTGGCAATCGTCCATGTATTCTCATCGTAGGTTGCAAACGCGTCGGTGATTTCCAAAGGAACCTGAACGATATCATCCGGGGACAAGGACTTTAAAGAGAATTGCGATAACACGAAGTTGCCGGAGTTTGGAGATCGCCCCCCACCGCCGCCAGGGAGGCGCGGATCGGGAATGATTTCCAGTCTCACTGCGGCGACGTTGGACTTCGGTACGACCGCCGTGACGCGGTAAGTGTCCTGGTCCTGATTGGGACCGCTGGCGAAGATGGAACCGTCGTCCAGCTTTGTCAGCGTGGCGCCGCCTACCGATTCCATGGCCGTTGGCTCGAGGACGATCCACTCCGGTTCACTCATGTCCAAGAGGACCTGTGCCAGTTGCTCGGCGACGAGGTCGTTTCCCGCGTCGGCCTGGAATGCTGTTTCCAGAAGCTGGCGGGCGCGTTGACGCATTTCCGTGGCCAGCTGCCGCTGTCCGGCGTACGCCAGGCGCGTGGCGAACTCGGCGAGTCGTGCCGCCCCCTCGGGGTCGTCGGTTGTGGCGCGGGACCAGTCCGCGGCGGCTGCCTCCCAATTACCCAGCTCCTCATAGGCCCTTGCCCGCCGGGCAATCAAATCGATATCGTTCGCGTCGGCGTCGATACCCCGACTGTAGATTTCAACCGCGCGTTGCCAGTCCTCATCGTCCGCGTACAGTCCGCCGATGTTTCCTGCCGCCTGGGGACGCCGCGCGACGAGATCGTCGATCGCTTGAGGATTCTTCTTCAACCGAAAAGCGGCGGCGAGTCTGACCCACGGATCCGTCGCATTCGACTCGGGAGCTTCAACGCCTTCCAGCAACACGTTGGCCAGCGCGCTCGCCTCATTGGTCAGCAGGACATCATCGGTCACGGCGTCGGTCATCACGCGCGCGTAGTCATCGAGTGCGAGCTGCCATTGCTGGAGCGACAAGTGGGCGTCGCCGCGGCGACGATAGAGGCGTGCCAGGTCCGCGGCCGCTTCTTCGGTCGGCCGCCGGGAAAGTGCTTCGATCGCCGAGGAATAGTCGACGGCCTGATTCTGATGGAGGCCGGCCAGGGCGAACAACTCCGCCCGGAATTCCAGCGCTGACCAATCGTCGGGATGCTCGGCAAGTCGCCGTTCGACGTTTGATCGCAGTTCGTCGACTTGTTCCCTCAGCGAAGCATCGACGAATACCAGCTCTTTCGTCAGTTCGATCTGATCCGGCTCGTCATGGCCCACACGTTGCACCGTGAGTCGAAGGGTGGCCCCCGGTTGGACCGCGAACAGTTCGGAATATTGAGCCTCGTTCTGCTCAGTCAACTCGACGTCGTTGACCTTCGAGATGACATCACCGATCTGCAGGCCGGCTCGCGACGCGGGAGTGTTCGCTATCACCTCGGTCAAGCGCAGCGGAAATGTGTTGTTGTATTGAACTCCCATCATATTCGCCCGGCTGCTGCCATCCATTTCCAATTGCCGGGCGGCGGCGGCAATCAGTTTGCCGCCACGCAGCGGCTCGTCCTGCTGCAGGAGTGCTTGGGACAGGCGGAGCAATCCTGGAGCCTGCAGCCAGGACTGCGGAGCATGGGGACTGAGTTCCTCAAGGCGCTCGAACTCTGCGGCCGCGTCGCTCCAGCGACGCTGCGAAGCATGCCAATTGGCGCGCGTTGCGGCCAGGGCCGCGGCGACGCGAGGATCATTGACATCAAGTCTCGCCAGGGCTTCATGCAGCCTGAGGTTTTCGGAGAACATTCGGATGGAGCTCTGAAAGTCGGCCGTAGACGCCAACAGGCGGGCGAGTTCCCGGCTCATACGATCCGGCGCGCGCCAGGTGTTGGGGGCAGCGGACCAGACAGCGGCTCGACCGCCTCCGGCCAACAGTTGCTTTCCGTCCGGGGAGAACGCCAAGGACCACACCAAACCCAACTGGATGGAGCCAGAATCCATCTGCATTAGTTCTCGCCCTGTCGCCGTGTTCCACAGGCGAACCGTCTGGTCGGTGCCAGCGGTCGCCAGTGTGCGGCCATCCGGAGAAAACGCTACCGAATGAACGGCGTCGGAATGCCCGGCCAGCGTTTCCAGACGGTTTCCACTTTGGACGTCCCACAGATGCACATTGCGTTCGAGACTGGCCATCGCCAGTTTCGATCCATCGGGCGAGAATGCGACTCCGCCGACCATTCCCCGTCCGTCCTGGCCATAGGTGGAGTGCGGATCCGGATTGATAAGCGTCTGCGTCGGCTTCCAAGTCGCCGTGGACCAAACGATGGCTCTCCCGTCGCGGCTCCCGCTGGCCAACAACGTTCCTTCCGCGCTAAACTGCAGCGAACTGCAGTAACCTGAGTGTCCATTTAAGCGGCGGATCAGCCGCCGCGTGCCAACGTCCCAGACTTTCAGCGGGCTTGCCTGAGGCCTCGACGTGAACACGTGGGGAGAGCCAAACCCAGCCACCAGATACTTCCCGTCCGGCGAAAACGCCAACGCTCCAACCGCGTGGGCGTGCTCGTCGGCAGTGAAGTCGAGCAAATCCGTCGTTCCCGGCAAGCGGGCAACCTCGGCGCCCGTATCGATGTCCCACAGCGAGACATGCGAAACGTCGGCCGCTCCCCCATAGCCGACGGCGAGCAACCGACTGTTCGTGGGTGAGAACGCTACACTGGCAGCGCTACCTTGTTCAGGCGCAGGGAGTTGCCGTACGAGTTGCCCGGTGGCGGCGTCCCACAGCCGCACGCCGGGTTCACCGGCAACGGCAATCAGGCTGCCGTCGCGCGAGAACCCCGCCATGCGGAATTTACCGGATTGAGTTAGCGCTTGGATGGCAACGCCGGGATTGTCCACATCCCAGACACGAGCGCTCGCGTCCGCACCGGCGCTGACCAGCTGAGCTCCATCGGATGAAAATCCCATGCGGACGATGGACGCGGTATGCCCCTTCAACGTGATCAGCGGATCGCTTTCGGGACTCAGTTGTTCTACATCGCGCCAGATCTTGATCGTTCCCTGGTCTTCAGCCGTCGCCAGCCTCGCACCGTCGGCGGAGAAAGTCAGCGCGGAAATCGGTGATGCATGCGCAGAATCGTGTCTGGCGAGCAAACGGCCCCTGGCGATATCGAAAATGTACAAGCCTCCCGACAGCTTGCCGCCGACAGCAATTCTGCGGCCATCTGCACTCAACGCGACGACACCAATCGTTGGTCCGAGTTCGATATTCTCTGCCAACGTCGCAGCCTTGCCCGATTTCGTATCCAGTCGAAACACTGAAAATTGACCGCCGAGTTGACCGTGGCCGGCAACCGCCAGAGTTAGCCCGTCCGCCGACAGAGCGAGATTGGCTGTCCCGCGGTCGAATTTCTGGTCGACGGTGGCCAGAACTTCGCCGCTGGCCGCGTCCAGCCAGCGAATCTGGTCATCAACAATGACCAGGCGATCACCTGCCGGCGAGAATATCAGTCGGCGGTAACGGGCGGAGGAATCGACCTGCCAGATCTCGTTTCCCGAAGTCGCGTCGAATACGAGAACCTTCTCCCCTGCGCCCAGCGCGGCCAGGTGTCCGGAGCTCGACAAGACCTGAAACTGTGAGCTTTCACCACCGACCAGATTTCGGCGACTGGCTTCGCGTTCCTCACGCGAAATCAAGTCCCAACGCCGGACTTGCCCACGATCGGTCAGCGTTACCAGGTGGCCGTCCGAAGTGAGTTTTGCGTCGGCGACGGAACCGTCGTGCCCGGAAAAGACGGCGTCGCCGCTCTCCACCAAATGCTGGTAGTAGTACCATTCAAAACCGCGCAGATCCTCTTTTCCTTGGAGGTCCGGGTTTTTGTCGGGGTTATGTGCATCCAGACGGCTGCGGAGCTGTGCCAACGTGGCGTCGTTATCTTTCCAGAGCATGGGCGCCAACTGCATATCGGTGGCGTAGAGCAAGCGGCGGCCCCGCTCTTGTGCAGCTTCGGCAGCGGCCTGGGCCGCGAGGGCGGCCGCGCGGTCCGTCTCAGCGGCTGACTTGGCCTCCATGGCTTTTGCCTCGGCTCGTTCGGCCGCCAGACGTTGAGTATCCCGCTGCTGCGCGAGTTGTTCCATTTC
>JBGSLW010000311.1:0-6690 GCA_041740495.1 Pirellulaceae bacterium | reverse complement strand
GAGCGTGTCACTGCCGCCGGCGTACGCATTCATCGATTGGGCTCGTGCCGCCGTCGTCGAGGCCATAACGGCCGTGGCGGCCGTGGCGGCCAGCGACGCTCCTACGAATTGGCGCCGAGTCGATTGGGACCGGTCGGAATTGGACATATCGCTTTCCCTCAGGTATTTTGACGCACTTTCAGTTTGGCAAATCGGCGTTCCCGCGAGGCTCCCGGGAACGGGCTCGAACCGTAAGCTTAGTTCGCTAGGCGAGGCTTTTCAATGCGCCGCGCCGATTGGCCGCAGCCCCGCGGGCTTGAGAGAATGCTGATGATAGAACGCGACTATCTTGTGGCGGCTTTGGCCTTGGCGACCGGGCTATGGCTGGGCTACGTCGGAATGACGCGCGATGTCGGCGCCATGAAATCCCACGCGGTCAAGTACATCGCTCGAAGATTTGGCCCTCGAGCGGCGCGGGGGTTTGTATTGGGCCTTGCCCTGGCGTTCTGTGTTTTGGGGGTGGCGATCGCCTGGCCGCGGTAAAAAAAAGGCTGCTCGACCGGTAAAGATCGAGCAGCCCGCGGAAGTAAAGACCCGACGTACGTCCCCGACCAACTTGTCGGGTCTTGGTAGTTGGCGAGGTGAGCGAGCTCCCCACGATGGCGGAAACCGAGAAGGGAAGAGTGGGGATTCGCGCTCGCTCACGGAGGTTATTGAATACGCAACGACCGTGCCAAAGTTCTGATGCCCGAGGCCACCTTGCGAAATCAGCCATTTTTTTGGGTTTGGAATTGAGACCCCTGTTGGCGCCGGCCGTTGGAATTCTCGATTTGAGATCGCGACTCCCGCTTTGAGACGCCGGGCGCCTACCGCTGCATCGACTTCGCCAATCGCTCCATCCCCTCACTGGTGGAAACGCGAACGCGGTACCCGAAGTCTTGTTTGGCTCGTCCTATATCGAAGTAATGGGACTTGGCCAACTGCGCCGCCAGAAAACGCGTCATCGCCGGTTCGCGCTGTATGCCGAATGTCTCGTGGTACGTTTCCAAAATCCAGCCCAAACGCTGGGCGTTGGCGTACGAGATCGACCGGCGGACGGGAGGCAAGCCGGCGCATGCCAGAATCTCGTTGATCCATTGCCAGCAGTGGACCGGGTCATCTTGGCTGAGAAAGTACGCCTGGCCGCAAACCGGCGAGCCGGGCTGCAATCGTTCGCCAGCCTGCCAATGCGCCCAGGCTGCGTTTTCTACGAACGTATGATCGACCAGATTGCGGCCATCTCCGATTCGCCGCAATCGCCCGGTTTTTGCTCGTTGGACCAATTGCGGAACCAGGTGCGGATCACCGGGTCCCCACAATAGATGGGGGCGCAACGCGCAGGTCATCAACCGGGGAGGGTCGTTGGCCTGCAGCACCAGTTGTTCCGCTAGCGCTTTGGAATGGGCGTAGTGGCAGAGCCATTTGCGCGCGTACGGCGCCGATTCATTGACGTGGATCTGGTGCTCCCCAGTGAACGTGACGCTGGGGCTGCTGGTATACACCAGTCGCGGGATCCGCTGTTGGAGACAGGCGGACACGACATTGCGTGTTCCGCTGGTATTGATCGAGTGAAATTGCCGCCAGGGTCCCCAGATCCCGGAAATTGCGGCGATGTGAAAGACGATGTCGACGCCGGCACAGGCGGCCGCCACGGCTTCTGGATCACGGATATCCCCCTCGATCAGCTGAACCCCTTGCTGCTGCAATCCCGCGTGGGGACGGCGAACCAACGCTCGGAGCTCGAAGTCGCGCTGCCGCAAAACTTCAACGACGTGAGACCCCAGGAAACCCGCGGCCCCGGTGACAAGCGCTTTCACAATCTGCGGCGACTCCCATCCAGACGCGGATTACGGCTCGACGACGTCGAGCACTTCCAACCGGTAGCTGACCGAGGCATCGGGCGTGCCAGCGCTTTGTGGGTCGTCGACATCGATGAACACATCGAGTACCGGATTGGACTCGAAGTCCAGGACAACGCCAGACCGCAATAATAATTGGTTGCCGACGATTTCGAAATGGGAGGCGTCGGACCCGCGGAGCGATAAGTTGTTGGGCCCGGGAGAATCGTTGTTGGTGACGTTGATCTGGGCAACCGCCGTCGAAGCCGTCGTGTCGGCGTCTTCGGCGATCGAACCCAACGTGTTGGCCAGTGCAATCGTCGGAGCACCCACGATGTCGCTCACGCGGTTGACCACCACATACTGGGTGGCTTGGGGAACCGCGTTGACCTGCGCGGTGACCCCGGACGCGCTCGCCGTTGCCGCGGTTTCCAACGTCAATTGCGTGTTCGAAAGGATCGAGGCGACTTGATATTCTCGCCCGGCGATTCGAATCCGATTGTCCGCCGGAATCTGGGTCGTGAACGATGTTCCGACGCCAGTGACCGACGTCGAACCGGTGGCGACGGTGACGGTGCCGCTCAGAGAAGTCGCGAAGGGGCTGTAGCCCTGCAGCGGCGTATCGACCAACGCACCTTGCCCGGTCAACGCGGCGATGTCAAATGTCGCTACGCTGGCGATCTGATCGACGATTTCCATCCCCTTGCCAATGACATAACCGAACACGGCGTACTGGTTACTGGCCGAGACATTGTCCAACGCTGGGTTGTCGGCGACGTTGATGAACCATTCACTCGTGGCGCTGTTGATCGCCGTCGTCCGGGCCATCGAAATCGTCCCGCGGATATTCGGGTGGTTCGTACTGAACTCGTTGACGATCGGTGCATCCTGAGCGACTCGCGTGATATCGCCATCCGCCGCTGCGACGACAAAGCCGCCTCCCTGGACCACGTTCGGGCTGTCGACCGAGCGATGGAGGATCGTCGATTCAAAGCGGGCGACGTAGTTCAAAAAGTTTTCAACGGTCAGCGGCGCCGCCGCATCGAGTAGCTCGATGTCAAAGAACCCCAGCCCGGTTTGCATTCGCATCACCGTGCCGACCGCGAAGTGCACGTTCACATCGTCGGTTGCGGTTTGACCTTGGTCGCCGGTGGCTCGCGCTACGATCGCGTTCGCCCCGTTATTTTGCAACGTATGAGTCAGCGTGATATCGATGCTGAAATTACCGCCGGCGTCGGCGACCACCTGGCCGTCGTCAAAGACGTTGTCCCCATCGCGGGCGATCTGAACCGTGGCGTTGGCTGCTGTTTGGCCGCGAACCGTGAACGTCGCGTCGCGACTGATAAAGTCTCCCGGCCGCGACTCGAGCAAGTCGCTATTGGCGGAGTCCGCATCGGCCAACGTCAAGCTGATCGGCGTCACTGTCCCGAAAATCTCGAAGGCGTCATCGACCCGGCCGGCCAGACCCGTGACCGGGTCGGTCAACCGTTGGGTCACCAGCGCCGCAGGGATGGTTGTGCCGTCGCTTCCAGCAACAATCGGTGGCTTCCCAGTCGTCGTGCTCAAGTCGATTTGCCAGCGATCGTCCCCTGGGCCCAAATAACCTTGCAGTCGTTTGCCGATGTCGCTGTCGCCGATCCACCGCACGGCATCGTCGCCGCCCGACATGGCCAGGATCGCGTGGCCGGCAGCGCTCGTATCCTCCAGGGACACCAAGTCGTCGCCCGATTGGCCCAGCAACACCAACTGGCGGCCAATCGTTGTATCGACGATCTCCACGGTATCCGAGCCGCTGCCCAAGACGCCCACCAGCGAGCGACCCAATTCGCTCTCTTCGATCGAGAGCCCGTCTTCCCCCTGTCCCGAGTGGATGCGAACGTCCCGCGCGACGGTCGTATTGCGGAACGCGACGGTGTCGTCGCCGCGGCTCGATCCGAACTCGACCCAACCGCGGAACGCAACCGAGTCGACCGCCCATTGATTGTTCCCCGATCCCATCCAAATCCCGGCGTCACGATCCACCGATAGGTCTCGTAAACCCAAGGCGTCATTCCCGTCTCCCGTCCAGACGAATAAATTCCGTCCAATGGCGAGCGCTCCGTCGATCGTGAACGAATCGTCTCCATCGCGCAGCCAGGCCATTAAATTTCCGTCGATGCGGCTGGTGTCGGTGCGCAGCACCAGTCGATTGCCGTTGCCGTTGATCGTCGTGCCGTTCAGGCCCTCCAACACCAGGTCGCCGCCATCCAGCCCTAACTCGACTTCGTTCGCCTGCTCATCCCCCTGGATCCACAGATGATCGCCGTGGAAGATGGCGTCGACGTTGCCCGCCAACAACTGCCGCGACTCGAGCGCCTCGCTATGCAGCCAGCCGAGCCGATGTTGCGGCGCCCACGCGAATCGATAACGGCGCCACGGCGACGCCATCGCAGTCAGTTTGTGCACGAGCGCTTGCCAAGAGGAACGAAGTGCGTCAAGGGTCATAGGGTAAGGTCTCAAGTCGAAAAGGTTGCGGCGACGAGGGCGGCTTTTCTAGATTAACATGCGAACGGAGTCTCGGACATGCTTCGCGATTCCCGACCCGGCGACGGTGATGCTCCCGCAGGGGTTGTAGCGGGTATGTCGATCGTCGCGTCGACCCGACCCGCGACGCCCTTCGGTAGGAACAGGCTCAGTTGATCTTATAGTGCCGCCGAGCCTTTTCTTCAGCGGTTTTGGGAATAGCATTCTTGGGGAATTCGATGACCTCGACCTCGGGAGTTGCCGCCAGCTCGGGTGGGATCCCCGAGTCCTCTTGCGCCATTTCACCTGGCGGCGTGACCTCTTGAGCGGCGAGAGTATTCGCCGGGTCGGTATCAGCCGTCGCTGCCGTCTCCGCCATGGGTGCGTCATCGGTCATGCCGAGGCCAGGAACTGCTGCCAGGGGGTCCAGCCGAACGCCATCCGCTTCTTCCGCCGGAAACACATCGACTCGGCGGATCCGAATCTCGGCGGCGACGATGGAGGCGTCATCGTCGGACATGAATCCGCGGACAAACACCTGGTCGTTGGGCTTGGCCTGGGCCAAATCCAAAAACGCGAAGTCCACGCGGGTGGCCTCGGGATCGATCGGAAAGGGCCCGCGGTGCGTGGTCGGCATGTTGTCTTTGGGATACCAGACGTCGATGGAGCGGCGGCCAAGATCGACCCGGCGCAACTCCCCGACGATCTCCACGCGGGCGGTGGTTGGCTCCTTACCTGACTCGCGGGCCGCAGCGAGCGCAGGCACCTCCGAATTCGCAGCAGGAAAGATCCCCTCTTCAGCAAAGGGCTCGTCGCGCGCTTCGATCTTAAGAATCGGGCCGACGGGCTCCCCCTGTTCGTTCAAATCGCATTCAAATCGAACGTGGACTCCCGTTTTGAGCACGGTCACTCGATCCGAACCGGTGACCAGGACCGACGTGGTGAATCCGTTGCGGAGTCCCGATGCGCCTTGGCTCAGGCGGATCGAGGCTTCGCCGGTGTCGAGCGTTGCCTGCAGTCCATCGCGAGTTACCTTTTGGACTCGCCCTTCCCAAGTTGCCAGATGATTCTGGAACGCCGCGGCGGACGCCATCCCCAGCAACTGTGGCCAAACGAACGTGGCCAAAACCATGCCTCCGCGGAATAGGCGGATTCGGGTCGGCGGCGACTGGCGCATTTCGACCGTCGTGATCATCGGAAAATTCCCTAGCACACCGGACAGTTTTTAGGACGGTTCCTTTCGGCTGATCGAGGCACTTTAGATTATATCGGCGAACTCCTCCAGAATCCTGTCGATTCGGCTGGGGGCGTTCGCGGAGGCGGCTTGCAGATCGCCGCCGTCGCCACAACAATAAGGCTCCGGAATATTAACAACTGTTCATTGGGAAGGAACATACGCATGTCCATGTTTATCGGCGAAGCCCTGGCGGGCGACGGAAACGAAATCGCTCATATCGATCTATTGATCGGCAGCAAAGACGGTCCGGTGGGCCACGCGTTTGCCAGCGCCCTGGCGACGCAAAGCCACGGGCATACCAACTTGCTGGCGGTGTTGACTCCCAACCTGGCGGTCAAGCCGGCGACGGTCATGGTCACCAAGGTCACGATCGAAGGGATGAAGCAGGCGGTTCAGATGTTCGGCCCGGCCCAAGCTGCCGTGGCCAAGGCGGTGGCGGACGCCGTCGGCAACGGCGTGATCCCCAAGAATCATTGCGAGGATTACGTCGTCGTGTGCGGCGTGTTTATTCATCCCGCCGCCGCCGACGACAAGAAGATCTACGAGTACAACTACAAAGCGACGTATATGGCTATTGAGAATGCGATCCGCGGCAAGCCGACCGCCGACGAGATGCTGGCCGGCAAGGACTCGGCGGCCCACCCGTTCCGCGGTTTCTAACGTCGCCTTCGAGCATCGCGGTCGCATGTCGCGAGAAAATGTTCTGATCCAGCTGGACGTCGATGACCGGCCCAGTAGCTTCGATTCGATCGTGGCGATCGATGCGGGGGCTGGGCGTCTGTTGCGTTACGGCGAGGTCGACGAGTTGAGTGTGCCGGCGATCGTGCACGGCGCTCTGTTCACGCGGGGCCCGAAGGACCTGCGACACACCGCGATTTTTGTGGGAGGAAGCGACGTCGGGCAGGCTCAAAAGATCCTCCGCAAAGTGCAGGAGACTTTTTTCGGCCCGTTCCGCGTCTCGGTCTTGTTCGATCCCAACGGAGCGAACACCACGGCGGTGGCAGCCGTTCACTTGGCCAGTCGGCATCTCGATATGGCTGACCCAACGATTCGAGTCCTGATCTTGGGGGGGACCGGCGCGGTCGGTCGCCGCGT
>JBGSLW010000310.1:0-9670 GCA_041740495.1 Pirellulaceae bacterium | reverse complement strand
CGGCGGTTCGCAAGCTGGCGCGTGCCGGATCGTTGATCGAGTCCGACGCCGGGTTGCAGTTGACGGCGACCGGACGCGAGCGGGCGGCGACCTTGATCCGCTCGCACCGCCTCTGGGAACAATACCTGGCGGCCGAGGCCGGACTCGACGTCGCCCGCATCCACGACAAGGCTGAACAGTTCGAGCATTTCACGGACGCCGAACTGCGCGGGCAACTGCACCAAGCCACCCATGCGGCGACCCGAGACCCCCACGGCAGTCCCATACCCGAGGAAGAGAAATCATGAGCATATTTCCCAAGCTCCGAACGACGTGCGCGCCGATTTCCTGTAGGTACCTGAAGGAATTTTGCATCGAGGGAATGATGATACCGTCCAAGCAATGTCGCCGGGCGATGTTCTTGGTGGCCGCAATTGCTAGCAGTTGGGGGTTATGGAATCCCGCCGCCGCCAGAGCGCAGGTACCGATGGCTCGGTTGGCCGACCAACGGCAGGATGGCGGTGGGCCAGTTCCGATGCTGGATCACGGGGCGCGGGGAGCGCTGGATTTGCAGAACGCCGTGCCGGTCCCGATCGTTTGCGAACTCCCCAAGACCTTGTTCTCCTGGAATCCTCGAACGGGCGGTGAGGAGGAAGGGGGCGAGGAATCAGAGAATGCGGAGGTCGAGCCGATTGCGACCGACCGCCCGGACTTCACGGAAGCGAGCTCCACCGTCGGATTGCGCGTGATCCAGTTGGAAATGGGGTACACATTGTTCGAGGACGACGAGAACGGCGTGCGATCGCAAGTCCACTCGTATCCGGAAACCTTGCTGCGGTGGGGGATGTTCGCCGAGTGGTTTGAATGGCGGGTGGCCTGGTCGCATAGCGACGCCACACTCGAGGATATCTCGAATTCGGGAGGGGAGGACTTGTACGTTGGCTGCAAGCTCTGGTTGACGCCGCAGCAGCGCTGGCTGCCGGAAATGGCGCTGGTACCGCAGATGACGATTCCGACCGGCGTGGACGAATTCACTGCGGGGGAAGTTCTCCCCGGCCTCAACTGGCTCTACGGGTGGGACTTGAGCGACCGCTGGTCGCTGGCGGGGAGCACGCAATTCAACCGGGCGGTGGATGGCGTGACCGCCGACGCGTACACCGAGTGGGCCCAGTCGGGCACGCTCGGCTTTGGGTTCAGCGAGCGGTTGCGTTCGTACACCGAATGGTTTGCGTTTTTCCCCAGCGGCGCTGATTCGGCGCCGACAGAGCATTATTTGAACGGCGGCTTCACCTATTTGATCAGCAACGACGTGCAATGGGATATTCGGGCGGGGCTGGGTCTCAGTTCCGCCGCTGCCGATTCTTTCGTCGGCACCGGTTTGTCGGTTCGTCGGCGTTGACCTTCACGCACGGGCGGAATTCCGCGGCGTCTGCTCCCGAAGGAACTCGCGAAACCGTACGAATCGCCGACACTGGAAGCGGTACGGATTCCAGACGATCACGACGGTCCGCGTCGGTCGCGGATGGGTCACCGGACGGTAGACGCGTTGGCGACTGGTATCCAATTTCCGCGCCATCTGAGGGATCAGGGAGACGCCATGACCGAGCGCCACCAGTTCTTCGACCGTCGCCAATTGACTGGTGTGTTGAATCGAGATCGGCTGGAACGAGCGCTGCCGGCAGAACGAGGCGATGTTCTCCGAGAGGCAATGGGTCTCGTCCAACAACACGAAGGGATATTGCCGCAAGTCGGACAACGCGATCGAAGACTTCTTGGACAATGGATGGGCGCGGGGAAGCACGGCCAGTAGTTCTTCTTCGAACAGCGGTTCGACTTCCAAGTACTTTGCTGCGATCGGCGCCACCAGAATCGCCAGATCCACTTCGCCTTGCCGGCACCGCTGCAGCAGCTTATCGGTCGGTTCCTCGTAGGCAATCACCTGGACTTGGGGATAACGATCGCGGTAGGCCCGCAACACCGTCGGCAAAAAGAAGGGTGCGATCGTGGGAATCGCTCCGATCCGGATCTGCCCGCGGTCCTCGCGATCGGTCAATTCGGCCAACGCATCATCCGCCAGGCCGACGATATGGCTCGCTCGTTCCGCGAACATGCGCCCGGCGGCGGTGAGCACCATCTTCCGATTCCCTCGTTCGACCAACGGTTGTCCGAGCTCGTCCTCGAGTTTGGCGATCGAGCGGCTGAGGGCCGATTGGGACAGCCCCAATTCGGCGGCCGCTCGCGTAAAGCTCTGCTCTTCACGCAACTTGAGAAAGTACCGGAGCTGACTGAGTTCCATGATCGCCTTCCCTTGTCCATGCACAAAACGCATTAAATATACTTTTATTATGCGTAATAGTAATGCAAAAACCGGGGCGACCATGGTGGAAATTCCGTCATTCGTCGGTGGGCGCCAGGACGATGTGCATCAAGGCCTTGCCCAACTGAGGCGCCCCGGCGTCTTCTTGTCGGTTGGTCAGGACGACCATGACCGCTTGGCGTTGAGGTGCGCACCAGATGTAACTGTTGACGCCGGTTTGCCCTCCGCTCTTGTCGAAGACCGCGTGGCCGTGGACGGCAAGGTGGCTGCAACCCAGCGCGTAGGATTCGGCCGGCTCCCATCGTGTGTGAAGTCGCTGCAGGCTCTCGGGGGACAGGTAATGGCCGCGGCAGAGGAGCACGCCGAACCGGAGCAATTCCCAGGCACTGCATTCCAAGCCGCCTCCGCAGACTTTCCAACTGAGATTATCGGGACGGACAGGCCGATTGGCGGGCCCGTTCGCGGCGGCGGTATTGCGGCGATAGAGAGTGACTCGCAGCGGTTGCAACTGCGTTCGATCCTCCGCGGCCAAAGTTTGCAGATCCGCGGGTTCGGCAATTTCTTGGCGAATGACTTCAGCGATCGGCAATCCTGTCGCCTGTTCGACGCAGGCGGCGAACAGTGTGTAGCCGTGGGTGCTGTAATGGTAGGCGCCGACCGGTTTCGCCAGCGGATCGTGCCAGAATTGTTGGGCGGCCGCGAGGGCTGTGGGGTAGGTGCGGGCTTCCCAAAACCTGGGGCTTTGAGGGGCCGACGGATCGCGGTAATGGCGGACACCGCCGCGGCAGGCCAGCAGATCGATGACCCGAGCTGTATGGTGGCTGGGAATCTCTGGCAGGTACTGCGCCAGGGGCGCTTCGAGATCCAAAATCTGTCGTTCGGCCAGGCGGAGTCCGACCACCGCCGCCACCAGTTTGGAGACCGAGGCGAGCCGAAAGATATGCGACTCGGTGATCGGCGTCTTGGCCTCCAGGTCCGCATATCCCAAAAGTCGTTTGTAGCAGAGCCGGCCCTCTTCCGCGTACAGTACCACCAGCGCCGGAAGTTGCTTTTCCACGTATTGCTGCTCGATGGCCGCATCGAGTGCTGCGATGCGTTGGGGCGAGAGGGGGGACGCGCCATCGACCGTCGCGACCGGTGGAAGGGCTTGTCCACAGACGGGCAACACGCCGCTCAGGCAAATCGCCATCCACAGGCAGAATGAGATCGATCTTAGGTGACTTATGCGTTTCATACGTACTCCCACTCGGGGCGAAGCCGGCGCCTCCGGCTTGGCGTTAAACAAAAAAGGCTTGCTATTTGCGGGGATCAACCGTCTTGGAAACAGAACCTCCGGACGTCGACAATTCGGTGTGCTCGCGACCGTGCGGCAGTCAGCCGCTGCGGCAAGCGGTATGATAGCACCAGCTGCGCGGAAATCGGGCAACGGGCCACGTCGCGACGTGGCGGCTCGGTCGCGTACGAGTTCACGGGGGCGAACAACAGGATGTTTCACGTTGAGGGGGTCCGATCCGTTTTTCGGAGTTGGCGTACCTTGCAGATTGCCCTTGCAAACCGAAAACTGCGGCCGATCCCCGGCGCGTGAACGGTTAAATCGGTCGCCGCAAGAAAAGGCGCATTTCCCATTTTCTGTTCCATTTTCTGTTCCATTTTCATCGAGACGATCATGTTGAATTTTGGGTTTGTGAATCGGTCTGGCGAATCAATCGGCAAGCCAGCGGGCTCGAAGTTCCGGACCTTGATCATCGCTAACCTGAATCCGTCGGCGGATCCCTTCCGTTTCGATACTCCCATCGTGTCGATCGACCGAGACAACCTGGATGATGTGATGCGGCGACTGCAACCTGTGTTGCCGTTCGCTGCACAGAATGCCACCTCTCCGGCGACGACGTTGGCGTTTGACTCGATCGAGTCCCTCCATCCCGATGAGATTTTCCGCCGCAGCGAGACGTGCGAACGCTATCGCCGTTTGCAGCGACAATTGCGGGGGAGTCAACCTGCAGCAGCGATCCAAGAAATTCGGGCGTGGTCGGAGGACCTTCCGCCCGCAGCGGCACGCTCGACCACCGCCGCACTCCCCAACCCTGTCGCGCCAGCGTCGTCGGACGCCGGCGATTTAACTCGCGAGACTTGGTTTGCCTCGGTGATGGCGGAGACGGCGGCTCGCGAACATGACGAGGCGGATCGCTGGCGTCGGTTTGTGGACGAATTGATTCGGCCCTTGGCGATCCAAACGGTCGATCCGGATTCGAGTCGTTATCAGGCTGTGGTGGACCGGGCGATCGAGTTGGAGGTCCGGCGGGTGCTCCAAGACCCGCGGGTCCGCCAGCTGGAGTCCTTTTGGCGGGGGCTGGAGTGGCTGTTGCGTCGCGTCGATACGGATGGTGCGTGCGAGTTAGCCGTGTGGAATGTGCCCGCGGAAGCGTTCGCCTATGACTTGTGTCAAGACGACGATCTGAGCAAGTCGGCGTTGTACCGGCGTCTGGTGCGGGAGACTGTAGAAACGCCGGGGGGAGTTGGATGGGACTTGATCTGCCCGCTGCACGGCTTCTCGAATTCGCCGGCGAGCCTCCTGTGCCTGGGTCGATTCGCGAAGATCGCCACGGCCGCGGGGTCGGCGGTCGCCGTCGGTTTTTCTCCCGCGGCGCCGCCGGAGAGCGACGTATGGCGAGGCGAGTGGCTTGAGCTGACCGGTTGTTCGGCGGCGCCCCACCTGGCCGCGCTCTCTCCGCGCTTCTTGTTGCGATCCGCGTATGGTCGACAGGGAGGCCGAGTCGAGCAGTTCGCGTTCCAGGAATTCGATAGCGACGAAACGGCGGGCGTCTGGGGCAACCCGGCCTGGTTGGCGGCCTGTGCTGCCGCTCAACAGTTTGAGACGGCGGGTACGTTTGATCCAACGGCCGTGTGTGCGTTCGACCGTTTGGCGACTTGGACGTTCGACGAGGATGTGATCTTGAGCGGTGAGCGGCTGATGCACGAAGGGGAACTGGCCGCCTGGCTCGCGTTGGGCCTCACGCCGGTGGTCGCGTATCGCAATCGGGACCAGGTGCAAATCCACGGATTTCAGTCGATCGCGCGAACCCCGTGGCGGGGCTCTTGGTCGTAACCAACCGTTGACCGGTCCCACGGACTTGGTATGATCTTTCCGGCTGGTTTTGCAGTGTTTTTTGGGGGTGGGAGTGCGGAGCGCTTGACAAGCTCCGCGGGAGCGAAGGGAACTGGATTTCAGTTTTGTGGAACCGACGTTCATCCGCCAGTCGACCGGTGCGAGCCGGAGTAGCTCAGTTGGTTAGAGCGTCTGATTGTGGATCAGAAGGTCTCGGGTTCGAGTCCCGACTCCGGTACTGTCGATGTGTGGGATCAGCACGATTTGCATGGATTCTTGCGACATCGCGTTGGACCTATCAGCCGCCTGGCGCTAGCCTGCGGTTTCTTGATGAACTGCGCTGTCGGAAACCGCAGGCTAACGCCATGCGGCTAATTTATTAACGGATTGTTACCTGAGGCAACCATGCGTGGCGGATGGATTTTTTCGTTTGACGGAGTAGCAGGGTGAAACGCGCCGTCACGCCGCGAATCTTTCGGGGGTTCCAGGACTTGTTGCCGGAGCAAATGGGGGCTCGGCAACGGATGATCCGCACAATCCAGGACGTCTACGAGTCCTACGGGTTCGTGCCGCTAGGAACGCCCGCCATCGAATTCCTGGATGTACTTACCGGGACGGGCGGCGCCGAGGCACAACAGTCGCTCTTCCACGTGCAGAATCCGGACACCCGCGACGACGAATCGTCGCCGCACGAGGCACTCGCATTGCGCTTCGATCTGACCGTGCCGTTGGCTCGGGTGGTTTCTCAATACCAGGAATTGCCTCGCCCATTTCGCCGCTACCAGGTCGCTCAAGTCTGGCGGGCGGACAAACCCGATCGCGGGCGGTTTCGCGAGTTCACACAATTCGATATCGACTCGGTCGGCGTCCCCTCCGATCTGGCGGATACGGAGATCATCGCGGCGATGTGCGATACGCTCGCGGCACTGGGAGTTAAAGGCTATCGAGTCCGATTCTCCAGCCGCGCGGTGCTCAACCTGCTGCTGGCCTATGCCGAAGTCCCCGAGCAGTGGACTGTCTCGGCTGCGGGCGGTCAATCGGTCGAGTTCCAAGGCGCCGACGTGTTCCGCGTCCTGGACAAACTCGACAAGATCGGTCCGGAGCGGGTCCGCAAGGAACTGATGAACGGCTACCAGGATGATTCGGGAGCCACGATCACCGGTTTGGGTATGAGCGGATCGCAAGTCGATCGGATCGAGAAGTTTCTCTCGATTCAAAGCGACGATCGCGAGGAAGTTTTAGCGCGGGTCGGCACGCTGTTCCATGCGACGCCCCGCGCCGCCGATGAACTCGCCGTTCTGGAGCGAATTTCGCGGCGGCTGGCGAACCTGGGCTATGGCAACGATCAGGTCGCCGTCGATCTGAGCGTGGCGCGGGGACTAGCGTATTACACCGGTCCGGTGTTTGAGGCGATTCTGACCGACGCGCCTCAGTTTGGTTCGGTGTTCGGCGGCGGGCGTTACGACAACCTGGTCTTGCGGTTTCTGGGTGAGAGCTTGCCGGCAACGGGGGCTTCGATCGGCGTCGACCGTCTTCTGGCAGCCCTGGTACACACCGGGCAGATCGAACTTCGCCGCTCGACGGCGCAAATCTTGATCGCGGTGCTGGACAAGAATCTGTTGGACGAATGTCTGGCGATTGCGTTTGAACTGCGGCGAGCCGGAATTCGAACCGAGCTCTACTTGGGAGACAAAGGAATAGGCAAGCAACTTAAGTACGCCGACGCGTCGCAAGTCCCCTTTGTGTTGTTGTTGGGCTCGAACGAGCATGAACGAGGCGTCGTGACGATCAAGCGGATGAGTGTGGGCCGGGAGAAGGCAGCCGGCCTGGCGGATCGCGGCGAATGGCTGCAAGAACGAGCCGGGCAGTTTGAGCTCGCCCGCGTGGATCTGGCGGGACAGCTCCGGACGCTGTTGGAGGGGGAAGGCTGGTAGGCCGGTCGTGAACGCTCCCCCGGGATAAACCCGGGGGCATCCTGATTTTTTTGGCAGTCGATTAGGTTGAACGTGAATCCTCCCCCGGGGTGAACCCGGGGGCATCCGCACGTTCGAAGTTTATTGGTAAAGTCTACGATGCCAACCGATTCACCCTAAGATTACCCCCGGTTAGTTCCAGGATGCCACCGGGTTCATCCCGTTGGTCTTCACGCTCAACCTATGCCGCATCTTGCGCTCAGCCCCGACGTTCCACTCACCCTGGATGACCTGGTGGTGGCCGCGCGCGACCCGCAGAGCGTGATCGAGGTCCCCGACGCCGCGCGGCAGCGACTGCGAGACTGCCGGGCCGGCGTCGATGCCATCGTCGATAACTACCAGCGGGCCTGGAGCAAATCGGAAACCGAGTCGGAGAGGACCGACGAGCTCGGGAATTCCTTGCGCGACTTGTTGCGTTACGGGATTACCACCGGGTTTGGCGAGTTCAAGAACAAGGCGATCGAGCCAGCCTATTTGAGTCGCCTGCAAGAGAACATCTTGTTGAGCCACGCCGTGGGGGTCGGCCTGCACAGTGAAACTTTCGCCCCGGAGAATTTTTTCCCCGCGGATGTCGTACGAGCTGCGATCCTGATCCGCGTACAAACTTTTTTGCACGGGTTTTCGGGGATTCGCGAGTCGACGCTCGACGCCTTGCTGTGGTTGCTGAACCAGGGAATCATCCCCTTAGTTCCCAATCGCGGTTCGGTCGGCTCCAGCGGAGACTTGGCGCCGCTGGCACATTTGTTCGGCGTGCTGATCGGGGCAGGGGAGTACTACCAGGTTCGGACGACCGACGAGCTGGCGGCCGGAATCGTACCTCGGTCACCACCGGCGGCAGTGCCGGATGACGATGCAACTCGGCCGATCAAGTTGGCGGTACCGGAGATCTGGCGGGCGGAGAAGCTTGTGGTTCAGGTCGCTGCGGAATTGGGTTTAGCGCCGGAGCAGCTCAAGCCGCAGCCCAAGGAAGGTCTGGCGTTGACCAACGGGGCGACTATCTCGACGGCGCTACTGGCATTGGCGGTCCACGACGCCGCGGTGCTGGCGGAAACATGCGATGCGGCGGCGGCCTTGACGCTGGAGGCGACTTGCGGACGGACGGAGGCTTTCGATCCCCGCGTGCATGCGGCGCGCGGACACGCGGGACAGATCGAGTCCGCGGGAACGATTCGGCGTTTGGTCGCTGGGAGTCGTTGGCTCGCTCCGCCGAACCGAACCAATGACGTTCAGGATAGTTACTCAGTCCGCTGCGCGCCGGCCGTCCACGGAGCCAGCCGCGACGCGATTCGTTACGCCGCCGGTGTGGTCGCTGCCGAGATCAACGCGGCGACCGATAATCCGCTGGTCTTCGACGACTCGCGGCACGATCCGGAAAAGGTTCGACGAACCGGCTTGAAGTACGACGTATACTCCGCAGGGAATTTCCACGGCCAACCGATCGGGATGGCGGCGGACTTCCTGGCCATCGCGGTCGCCGAGCTGGCAAGCGTTTCAGAACGGCGGACGCAAATGCTGCTGGACGAGAATCATTCGCGCGGCCTTCCCCCCAATCTGATTGCCTTTCCCGGCGTCAATTCCGGACTCATGCTGGCGCAATATTCCGCGGCGGCGTTGGTCTCCGAGAACAAGATTCTCGCCCATCCCTCTTCCGTCGACTCGATTCCGACATCGGCCAACATCGAGGACCATGTGGCGATGGCGACCACCGCCGCCCGAAAGGTCCACACGGTGTTGGGGAATGCTCGGCAGGTTGTGGGAATCGAACTGCTGGTGGCAGCCCAGGCGTTGGAATGGCGTTCGCTCCCCTTGGACCTCTCGCCGCCGCGATCCGGCACAGTGGGCCGGCCTGCCGAGAAGTTTGCTGTCCCAATCGCAACCGACACGCGGAAGCCCACGAGGCCGCGCGAACGTGAATATCTGGAGCGTCAGGCGAAGTTCGCTGAGTATTTTGCCAGTGAGAACCGCGCGGATCACCAGCAACGCCTGGCCGAATCGATCGGCGCCGGGAGCGGGCAAATTTACCTGCTGATCCGGCAACATCTCTCCGCAATCGTAGAAGACGTCCGACTTGCACCTCAACTTCGCGCCGCCGCCAGACTCGTGGCATCGGAACGCATCGCCGCCGAGGTACGATTGGGAACAGAGCGCCCGCGGGGATAGCGCTCGTTTTCGTATCCGGCCCCTTCTCCCCCACGTTATCTGGCCCCCTTCTCCCCCTTGTTATCCGGCCCCCTTCTCCCCCTCGTTATCTGGCCCCCTTTTCCCCCTCGTTATCTGGCCCCCTTCTCCCCCTCG
>JBGSLW010000309.1:0-15198 GCA_041740495.1 Pirellulaceae bacterium | reverse complement strand
GGAGTGTGCCAAGGGCGTGAACGTGCCGGCGCCTCCGGCTGGGCGTTAAACGAAATGGAGTGTGCCAAGGGCGTGAACGTGCCGGCGCCTCCGGCTGGGCGTTAAACGAAATGGAGTGGGCCAAGGGCGTGAACGTGCCGGCGCCTCCGGCTGGGCGTTAAACGAAATGGAGTGGGCCAAGGGCGTGAACGTGCCGGCGCCTCCGGCTGGGCGTCAAACGAAAAGGGGTGTGCCAAGGGCGTGAACGTGCCGGCGCCTCCGGCTTGGCGTTAAACGAAATGGAGTGGGCCAAGGGCGTGAGCGTGCCGGCGCCTCCGGCTTGGCGTTTAACAATTTTTTTGCGTGCGAGGCCTCGGCTTTATTCCCGGCTACGATGCCAGCATTTTATTTTCGGATTGTCGGTTTGGGTGTTTTGGGCTACCGTACCCCGCCTGGATGTTCCATTTCCATCCCGCATCAAAGGAACACGGATGTTCTGGCTGAAGGATCGCGCCGTCTTAATCACCGGGGGAACCGGTTCGTTCGGCAGAAAGTGTGCCGAGTACCTGCTTGAGCATACCCCGTTGCGGCGGCTGGTGATTTTCAGCCGCGACGAGCAAAAACATGTGGCGATGCAGCGGGAGTTGTTCCCGCCCGATCGATTCCCTCAGATTCGCTACTTCGTGGGGGATGTGCGCGACGAGCAAAGGCTGCGGCGGGCCCTTCGCGGGATCGATTACGTCATCCATGCCGCCGCGATGAAGCATGTCGACATGGCGGAGTACAACCCGCAAGAGTGCATCCACACCAACATCGGCGGTGCGGAAAACCTGATCAACGCCTGTCTCGATTCCAGCGTACGGAAAGTGGTCGCCTTGTCGACCGACAAAGCCGCCAACCCGATCAACTTGTACGGGGCAACCAAACTTTGCAGCGACAAGCTGTTTGTCGCGGCGAACGCACTGGCGGGTGAAAACGGAGTGAGATTCGCTGTCGTGCGGTACGGCAACGTGTTGGGCTCGAACGGCTCCGTCGTCCCGTTCTTCCAGCAACAGCGTCCCCGTGGCGTGTTGCCGATCACGCATCCCGAGATGACGCGGTTCATCATTACCTTGGAGCAGGGGGTCGATTTTGTCCTGCGGGCGTTCGAGCGGATGGAGGGGGGCGAAGTCTTCGTTCCCAAAATTCCCAGCACGACCATCCTGGATATCGCTCGCGCGATCGCACCGGAATGCGGTACCCGGATTGTGGGGATTCGTCCCGGTGAAAAGCTTCACGAATGCATGATCCCGCTGGACGAAGCGCGACAGACGCTCGAGTTCGAGGATCATTTCATCATCCAACCGGCCAAACGCAGTTGGTCGAAGTCTCCGCCCCATTACGCGGCGGCGGGCCAGCCGCTGCCGGAGGGCTTCAGCTACTCCAGCGATTCGAATGCCGATTGGCTGGACGCCGCCCAAGTTGCCTCCTTGATCGAACGGCACTGTCCGGAGCCAGCGGCCGCCAGCGCGACACTCCGCGCGGTGTAGCCGCCAGAGTGGCACGACGCTCCGCGTCGTGACGCGTGAGCAAGCGTGTGAAAGAGTGAAACGAAATGCACGACTCGGAGAGTCGCGCGACGAAAGAAACACGACTCGGAGAGTCGTGCGACGAGAGGGTCCTAGCAAGACAAGGTCGAGGGAATGACAAGACTTCCGTATGCCCGGCATGCGATCGACGAGCAAGATATCGCGGCAGTCATCGAGGTGCTGCGGTCGGATTGGCTGACGACCGGTCCGCAGGTGGAGCTGTTCGAAAAGGCGATCGCCCAGCACTGCGGGTGCAGCGAGGCGGTGGCGGTCAACAGCGGCACGGCGGCTCTGCATTGTGCGGTGCACGCCCTGGGGGTCTCGCAGGGGGACGAGGTCATTGTGCCGGCGATCACATTCGCCGCGACCGCCAATTGCGTGGTGTACCAGCGCGGGCGGCCTGTCTTCGCCGATGTCGATCCCGCCACGCTGCAAATCGACTTGAACGACTTGGTGGGCCGGATCACTCCCCGCACTCGGGCGGTGATCGCCGTCGACTACGCGGGGGCGGCCTGCGACTACGACGCCCTCCGCGAAATTTGCGATCGCTACCGGCTGAATCTGGTGGCCGATGCGTGCCACTCGTTGGGGGGGAGTTACCGCGGACGCCGCGTGGGCGGCCTGGCCGAACTCAACTGCGGGAGTATGCACCCCGTCAAGCCGATCACCAGCGGTGAAGGGGGTTTCATCACCACCAACGTCCCCTATTTCGCCAGCCGGATGCGGAGCTTTCGCAACCATGGTATCGACTTGGACTTCCGCCAACGCGAACTGCGAGTCAGCTGGCAATACGCGATGAACGAATTGGGATTCAACTACCGACTCAACGACATTCAATGTGCCTTGGCCCGCAGTCAATTGGGCAAGTTATCGGCCTGGACCGCGCGGCGGCACGAATTGGCCGAGCTGTATCGCCAGCGGCTGGCGGCCCGCGACATTCCGGCTCGGCCGCTCCACGTCGCGCCCGATGTCGTCCATGCCTATCACCTGTTTGTCGTGCGGTGGGATTCTGCCGTCGCAGGGGTCACTCGCGATCAGGTATTTCAACAATTGCGTCGGGAGGGGATTGGCGTCAACGTCCATTACCAACCGGTCTACCTGCATCCGTATTACCAACGGCAGTTGCGGTACCGAGCCGGTATCTGTCCGGCGGCGGAAGCGGCGGCTCAAGAGATTTTGTCGCTGCCGATGTTTCCAGCGATGCAGACAGCCGATATCGATCGCGTGGTGGATCAGCTGGAACGCGCTGTTGCTCAGCCAGAAAGGATTGCCGGCTGATATGGTGACTCGAGTGGTAGCGATCGTCCAGGCTCGCATGGGGAGCTCCCGATTGCCAGGCAAGGTTTTGAGCGACGTGGGCGGGCGGCCGATGTTGCAGCGGGTAGTCGAGCGGCTGGAAGGCGCCCAACGCCTGGACGCGGTTGTGGTGGCCACGACGCGGGAGGAAGCCGATCGCCCGCTGGTCGAATTCTGTTACAACCAGGGCTGGCCGGTCTTTGCGGGGAGCGAGCACGATGTGCTGGATCGCTACTTGCAGACGGCGTACCGTTATGGGGCGGATGTCGTGGTCCGCGTCACCGCCGATTGCCCCTTGATCGACCCCAGCGTCGTCGATGCTGTGGTCGATCGTCTGCTAGGCGATGCGACGCTGGATTATGTCTGCAATTTTTTCCCCGAGCGGACTTTTCCGCGCGGGCTGGATGTCGAAGCATTGCGACGGTCGACGCTGGCTCAAGTCGCATCCGTGGCGACCGATCCGCGGTACCGCGAGCACGTCACGCTCTACGTCTACGAACACTCGGCCAATTTCCAACTGGGCTCTGTTGCCGCATCGGAAAACGCCGGCGGCTGGCGGTGGACCGTCGACTTTCCGGAGGACCTGGAATTTGTGCGGTCGGTCTATCGGCATTTCGGGACCAAGCCTTTCACATGGACGGCGTGCCTGCGAGAGTGCCTGCGCCATCCCGATTGGGGCGCCGTCAACCAACATCTTCAGCAAAAGGCAGCGTGACATGGACGGGGTGCGCCCGTTGCTGCTGATCCGCGCCGACGCCAACTCGCAAATCGGCAGCGGACATCTCATGCGGTGCTGGGCGCTGGCGCAGGCCTGGTTGCGACGTGGCGGCCGAGCCGCCTTTGCCTGTCGACCCCTTCGGAGGGAACTCGAGTCGCAAATCATCGCGTCGGGCTGCGAAATTCTGCCGCTGCCAGATGCGGTCGATCCGACGATCGAAGCGGGCCAAGTTCAAGAGTTTGTGCGGACGACGACGCCCACGTGGTTGGTTTTCGATGGCTATCCGTTTGACCTCGCCTACCAACAAGGGGTTGCCGACCGAGCACGAGTTACCCCGATGCTGTGGATCGACGACAGCGATTCCCCGCAGGAGACCGTCGCAGACCTGGTGCTGAACCAGAACGTCTTTGCGAGATCCGCCACCTATCCGGGATTATCCCAAGAGCGGCTGTTGTGTGGGCCAAGCTTTACGCTGTTGCGGGGGCAGTTTCATCGCGCCGCGGAAGCGGACTTTTCTTCCGGCCAAATCGATTACAGTCGACCGCGGGGAGGGGGCGAGCGGTGGCGCGTGCTGGTAACCATGGGGGGAGCCGATGCGGCGAATGGGACGTCCGCGGTTCTACAAAGTCTCGCCGCGATCAGGCGCCTGCCGTTGGAGGTCGACGTCGCATTGGGGGCGAACAATCCCCACGGGGATTCGATTCGCGAATTGGCGACGACGCTGCCGCTTGCCATCCGAATCGAACAAAACGTCGGCGATATGGCGGCGTGGATGCGACGCGGCGACCTGGCGATCGCCGCCGCGGGTTCGACCGCCTATGAGTTAGCCGCTTGCGGCGTTCCCGCGATTCTTGTCGTCGCGGCGCCAAATCAATCGCCCGTGGCGCGTGGAATGGCGGAGGCCGGCGCCGCCCTGAACCTGGGCGGCTTGGAGCAGTTCTCCCCTGCCCTGTTGAGCGAATGGACCCAACGGTTACTCGCCGACGGAAATCGTCGCCGAGCGCTGGCCGAGACGGGTCGGCGGTTGGTCGATGGCCGCGGAGCGGAGCGAGTCGCCCAGATCCTCTGGGAACGCAGTCTGCAAGTCCGTCCGGCGACGATCGACGACGCCCGCCAATTGTTTGCGTGGCAGCAAGATCCGGCGGTGCGAGCGGCATCATTCACCGCAGGTCCCGCGGACTTTGCACAGCATCGGCAGTGGTTGGAAAAGTCGCTTTCCGATCCCAACCTGTGGATCGATCTCTTCACCTGGGGTCCGCAAGCCGTCGTCGGATGCGTTCGCTGGGCGATCGAAGATGGCCGCGGGACGATCGGAATCGTGATCGATCGGGCGTATCGGGGAAGGGGCCTGGCGCCACCGATGTTGCGGCAAGCGGTTCGACGGTTGAGGGAGATTCGACCCGACGTCGACACGATCGATGCTTGGATTCGTCCAGGGAACCAAGGCTCTCGTCGTTCGTTCGCCGCGGCGGGTTTTCAGCCACAGCGGACCGGTACAGTCCACGGCCAGCCTGCGGAACTGTGGCAGTTGGAGATCACGAGTGTTCCGCCGAATGCAGAAAAATCAGCCGCGTGATGGTAATACAATGCGTCAAAAATCAGCCGCGTGATAGTAATACAGTGCGTCAAAAATCAGCCGCCTGGCGCTAGCCTGCGGTTTCCGGAGAGCATCGATGAACCCCATGCAAATTGACGGACGGGAGATCGGACACGATCAACCGGTCTATGTGATCGCCGAGTTATCTGCGAACCACGGCCAACGTTTGGATTCGGCGTTGAAACTGGTCGAGGCCGCCCACGCAGCGGGGGCCGACGCGATCAAGCTGCAGACGTATACGCCCGAGACGATCACGCTGGACTGCGACAACGAGTACTTTCAGATCGCGCGCGGCACCCAATGGGATGGACAGACGCTGTTCGAGCTTTACCGATCGGCGTACACGCCATGGGAATGGCATGCGGCGTTGTTCGCGCGGGCTCGACAGTTAGGGCTCGGATGCTTCTCGTCCCCATTCGACGCGACGGCTGTCGACTTTTTGGAGCAGTTGGACGTTCCGGCGTACAAAGTCGCCTCGTTCGAGCTGGTCGATGTCCCGTTGCTACGACGGATCGGCGCCACCGGCAAGCCGGTGATCGTCTCCACGGGGATGGCCAGCTTGGATGAGATCGAGACGGCGGTTGTTACGCTGCGGCGGGCGAAAGCCGGGAACCTGGCCCTGCTGAAATGCACCAGTGCGTATCCGGCCCCGTTGAGCGATCTGCAGTTGCGCACGATTCCCGACTTGCAGCGGCGGTTCGGCTTGCTGGTCGGCCTGTCCGACCATACGCTCGGGTCGTTGGCGGCGACGGTCGCCGTGACGCTGGGGGCGCGGATTATCGAGAAACACCTCACACTGCGGCGGGCAGACGGCGGACCCGACAGTGCGTTCTCGCTGGAGCCCGCCGAGTTTCGTGATATGGTGGCGGCGATTCGCGGGACGGAGGCCGCGTTGGGGCGTGTTACCTACGGCGGTGGGACCTCGGACTCGGCTTGCCGCAAGTTTCGCCGCTCGCTGTTCGTCGTCCGCGATATCGCGGCGGGCGAGCGACTGACGCCCGACAACGTTCGCTCGATCCGCCCCGGCGATGGGTTGCCGCCGCGGCATTTCGACGAGGTCATCGGACGGGTGGCCCAAGTCGACCTGCCGCGTGGGACGCCGCTCGCTTGGCGGCACGTCGCGTGAGCCCGAGGCGTTGTCCGCAGGTTCGCAATCCATGTGCGCACAACGCTGTGTACCCGTAACGCTCCCTGCCCGTAACTCTGTGTGCCCTTAACGCTTCCTGCCTGTACCGCGGCGTCCCTTTAACGCTGTGTCCCCTTAACGCTTCCTGCCTGTAACTCTGTGTGCCCGTAACGCTTCCTGCCTGTACCGCGGCTTTGTAAGCCGCGAGAGTTAGCCGCGCGTTTAGCCCCTATCCCGATACCCAGGGCCCGACGGGACGTTGCAGAGTCGTCCAAGCAATAGCCGGGCTGAACCACTCGGCTGGGCTCGGACCCGCTCGGCTGGAGGTTAGGCGCTTAGTGGACTGTTCACGATCCCGGCCTACAAGGCCGGGGTACTAACAGGCTGGCCTACAAGGCCGGGGTACTGACAGGCCGGGGTGCCGACAGGCCGGGGTACTGACAGGCCGGGGTACTGACAGATTCCCGCTAGCAACGAGTGGCGCGGAGGAATTGCACTTACCCAGACTGCTCGTTTGCGGTAAATTTCCAACTCACCTAGCTACGGTTGGATGCGACCTTCCCTACGCGTCAAGGACGACGTTTGCATGCGAAATCTTTCCCGCGCCCTCAGGATGTCATTGCGCTACCGCTGGTCGCTGCTGGGGGGGATGCTCTGTTCGTTGCTGGTGGCCCTCTTATGGGGAGCGAACATTGGTGTGGTGCTCCCCTTCGTCGAAGTGATCTTCAAGCAGCAGTCGTTGCACGATTGGATCGACGGCCGAATCGCCCAATCGGCGGAGAGCCTGGCGAAATGCCGGCAACAGGTGGACGAATTACAGGGACAGTTGGGTCAGGCAGTTGCGTCCGATCGGGCTCGGCTGCAACGCGAAATCGGCCGCTATTCGAATCAGGCCGAGGCCGAACAGAAGAAGCTCGCGACATCGCAGCGCGTCGCACCTTGGATCAAACGGTATCTGCCGACCGACCCATTCCAGACGCTGTTGCACATGGCGGGGTTTGTCCTGATCGGGACGTTCTTGCGAGGTCTGGCGCTAATGGGCAACATGGTCCTGGTCGCCCGCGTCGGTCAGCGGACGGTGCTGGACCTGCAAAACGCTTTTTTCCGGCGGACGTTGCAAATGGAGTTGAACGCGCCGGGAGCGACCGGTACTGGGGACCTGGTCGGCCGGATTCGCGGCGAGACCGGCGCGATCGGCACCGCGATCACGACGTTGTACGGCAAGACGTTTCGCGAGCCGATGAAGATGTTGGCCTGTTTGATCGGAGCCGCCTGGTTCAACTGGCGGCTGCTGCTGTTTTCGCTGATCGTGGCCCCCCTGGCCGGGGCACTGTTGGTGGTGCTGGCCCGCTACAGCCGCAAAGCCAACAAGCGGGCGTTCGAGGAATCCGCCAAACTCTCCAACCGACTGTTTCAAGCGCTGCAGCATATCAAGGTGGTCAAGGCCTTTTCGATGGAAAACCACGAGCGAATGCGGTTCCGTCGCATCGCCGACGACGTGCGGCACAAAGGGATGCGGATCGCCGTGTTCACTGCGCTGGCCCGTATGAACAACGAACTCCTGGGGGTCAGTATCACCGCGTTGGCGTTCATCGCGGGCGGCTACCTGGTGGTCAACTCGGAAACCCACTTTCTTGGTGTACGTCTGTGCAGTACTCCGATGAGCTTCGCGGAGATGATGGCGTTCTTCGCGTTTCTGGTGGGGGCGTCCGATCCCCTCCGCAAGATGACCGACGTCTACACGCTGTTGCAGGCGGGGATGGTCGCAGCCGATCGCGTCTTCCCGTTGATCGATCGAACGCCCGCGGTGCAGAGCCCTCGTCAACCGCTCCCCTTTCCGCGTCAGCCGATCGCTATCGAATTCGAAAATATCCAGTATGCCTACCGTCCCGAGCATCCGGTGTTGCAAGACTTCAGCTTGTCGGTTCCCGCCGGCAGTTGCGTGGCGATACTCGGCCCCAACGGCTGTGGCAAGAGCACCCTGGTCAACTTGCTCCCGCGCTTTTTCGATGCGGCGGGGGGGACAATTCGATTCAACGGAGTCGATATCCGCGAACTGCGGCTGAAGGACCTGCGGAGGGCCATGGGCTACGTCACCCAGCAAACGATGTTGTTCGACGACACGATCGCCAACAACATTCGCTATGGGACGCCGAACGCCAGCGACGACGAGGTGATCGAAGCGGCTCGCAAGGCCCACGCGCACGCCTTTATTCTCAGCCATCTGGAACGCGGCTACGAAACCACCATCGGCGAAGCGGGAGGAAAGCTCTCGGGCGGACAACGGCAGCGCTTGGCCTTGGCCCGAGCGATTCTGCGAGATCCCCCCGTGTTGCTGCTGGATGAAGCGACCAGCCAAATCGATCCCGAGAGCGAAATCCTGATCCACGAGACGCTGAGCGAATTCATCCGCGGGCGAACAACGATCCTGATCACCCACCGGTTGTCGACCTTGGAGCTGGCGGATTCGATCGTCGTGATGGACGCCGGACGAGTCGTCGACCATGGTACCCATGAACAGCTGCTGCTGCGCTGCGAGACCTACCGTCGCCTGCGCTCCAGCGACGTGCTGGCCGCAGCGTAGAACCAGCCCCTTCGCTCCCCCCACCGCTAGAACGACGTGCCGTTTGGAGTCACCCGGTATTGAAAGTTTTTCGTTTAACGCCCAGCCGGAGGCGCCGGCTTCACCCTGACCAGCCTTTTAAACGCGCCATCGTTGCCCTGACCAGCCTTTTAAACGCGCCGTGGTTGCCCGGACCGCCGACTCAAACGTGCCGGCTTCGCCCGGACCGCCGACTCAAACGTGCCGGCGCCTCCGGCTGGGCGTTAAACGAAATGTTGGAAAAATGGCCCCTTGAAACTGCACGATCTCTCCCGCAATCGGCAGCGTGAGGGGGCCGACAAGTTTTGCAATAGGCACTTCGTCAACAAGGAACACGTATGTCCGCCGTACCCCACTCTTCGACGATTCGCCTGGACGCGTTTCAATTGGCGGCCGATGTCGTTCGCAACGAGGCTCGGGCGCTGGAGCGCCTGGCGGGACGGCTCCCCGCCGGGTTGGATCGGGCGATCGAATGGCTGGTCGCCTGCCGAGGCGCTGTCATCGTCTCGGGTATCGGAAAAGCAGGTTGGATCGGTCAGAAAATCTCGGCGACGTTCGCTTCGCTGGGGACGCGGAGCCATTTTCTCCATCCCAGCGAGGCGATGCATGGCGACTTGGGCCGCATCGCCGACGACGATTTGGTGTTGGCCCTCAGCAACAGCGGTGAATCGGCGGAACTCCTGCAGATCCTGCCGATGCTCCGCAAACGCCGGATTCCGATCATCGCCGTCACCGCGACCGAGCAAAACACCTTGGCCCGGCAAGCGAGCCTGACATTGGCGTACGGCGATCACGGCGAAGCCTGCTTTCTGGGGCTGGCCCCCACCACCAGCACCACGTTGATGTTGGCGCTGGGAGATGCCTTAGCGTTGGCGGCCGCCCAGCAACGCGCCTTCCGCCCGGTCGACTTCGCCAAGTACCACCCGGGCGGCAGCCTGGGACGCAGCTTGTCAACCGTCAACGAGATCATGCGCCCGATCGAACAATGCCGCGTCGCCAGCCAAGACGCCAGCGTTCGAACCGTGCTGGTCGAGTCCCGACGCGAAGGTCGGCGAAGCGGAGCGATCTTGTTGCTGGATTCGGATGGACGTCTCCGCGGACTCTTTACCGACAGTGATTTGGCGCGGTTGTTCGAGCGGCAACAGGATGCTCGAATCGATGCACCGATCCGCGAAGTGATGACCGCCGATCCGATCTCGGTCCAAGCCGGCCAGCTCACGCGATTGGCGGTCGAACTGCTGGCGACGCACAACATCAGCGAACTCCCCGTGGTGGATCGAGACCAACGCCCCCTGGGTGTAATCGATATTACCGATGTCGTCGGGCTGCTGCCCCGCAACGGATAAAACGCTCTGCCTTAAAATATTCTGCCAAGGTGGCGGGTGCGACTGGCTCCGCGAATAGCGGCAGCTACAATACATCCGGGCGTTTTTCCGTTCCCCAAATGCGCTTCGCGCTGCCGTCGCCAGACGGCGGAATCTCCTCCCTTCGCAAGGACCCTTTATGTTGCCGACAAGTCGCCGCAAGCGGCCCACGGGATTTACCTTGGTCGAGCTGCTGGTCGTCATCGCCGTGATCGGAGTCTTGCTGGCGATCACGCTTCCGGCGGTGCAGAGCGTCCGCGAAGCAGCTCGCCGCGCGGATTGCGGGAATCGCCTCCGGCAACTCGGCCTGGCGGTCCAAAATTTCGAATCGACGTTCCAAGTCTTTCCCGCGTCTGGCTGGACGCAGGCCAGCCCAGGAAATCCCCAAGGGAAGTATGTCGGGTGGCGCCCGGTGATCATGCCGTTGATCGAGCAAGGGAACATCGAACAAAATTACGACTATTCCTTGCACTGGTGGGAAGGGAGCAATTTGGCGGTGGCCAGCAACACAGTTCCCGCGTTTCGCTGCCCTAGCGCGGCCGATGGACCACCGACATTGCAGGCGATCGCCCATCCGCCTCGACCGGCGATGAGTTTTCCTCAACCGCTAGGCCCAACCGATTACGAGGCGATCATGGGTCTGAAGCCGGCGGCGATCAACCCGTTCTTGCCCAGTCCGCTTTACAACAACTCGAATCGCTTCGCCGTGATGCACCGCGATTCGCGGACTCGGCATGCCGATATCATCGATGGGCTCACGCAGACGTTGCTGCTGGTCGAATGCGGCGGTCGACCCACCGTGTATCGCAACGGCCAAGCCCGCGGGGATCTGGCCAACGATCAGGGAATCGGTTGGGCGGATAGCGAAGGTCCCTTCAGCTTTGATGGGACCAATGCCGACGGTTCGATCGAGGGGGGAGGCCCTGCCGATGGGTGCTCCTACGTGATGAATCGCCGCAACGACAACGAACCTTACGCGTTTCATCCCAGCGGCAGCAACGTCTTGTTTGCTGGTGGAAATATCAAGTTCCTCGGCGAAACAACCGCCATCGATATCTTCGCGACCATCTGTACCCGCAACGGCCGCGAAGCGGCGACGTTGGACGACCTGTAAGCGCCGTCTCGATTCGGCCGGATGCGACCCCGTGTTAGCGCTTCCCTCTCCGCCAAGTCGCCATTGGTATCTACACAACGTGGTCTGGCCCACTCCTCCCCCAATTGTTTTTTTTCAATTCTTCGTTTAACGCCAAGCCGGAGGCGCCGGCTTTACGATTGCTATTCAGTGCGAAGCCGGCGCCTACGGCTTTACGATTGCTATTCAGCGCAAAGCCGGCGCCTCCGGCTTTACGATTGCTATTCAGTGCGAAGCCGGCGCCTCCGGCTTTACGATTGCTATTCAGCGCAACGCCGGCGCCTCCGGCTTGGCGTTAAACGAGATGGTGGAAAGATGGAGCAAGAAAACTGCTCGACCTCTTTGTGGGGGCACGCGGAGCTAGTCTCGGCGTACACGAATTGTGTAGATACCAATGCCCAAGTCGCTGATCACCGAAGTCAGCCGCGCGATGCTCTCTTGCAATGACGACTTGGGGGAGAGGGTAGGGTGAGGGGGAACGTCTTGCGCGGCGGCGAACACGTGCGACAATTGTTCTACTCTGCAATTCGACACACTTACACCAAACCATGGCTTCCCTCACCCCCAAGTCGCTGATCACCGAAGTCAGCCGCGCGATGCTCTCTTGCAATGACGACTTGGGGGAGAGGGTAGGGTGAGGGGGAACGTCTTGCGCGGCGCCGAACAATTGCGACAATTGTTCTACTCTGTCGGTACAGACCAAAGCGCTGCACGGAAAGGTGTACATTTGTACACCTTATTTCACCTGTCCGTGAGAACAGAACAAACGATCAGCCCATCGTGGAACAAGATCGGCCTGCCCTGTTTACTCAGAATCTGGATTGCCCCGTTTCAGCACCGGCTGCATCGGAACGGTCGAAGACAAGTCATAGGTCTCAGGCTGCGCCGCCGGTTCCGCCAGATCGTCCACCCCGGCCAGTTCGACGCGAAAGGCGACCGCTCCCAATTGGACTTGGTCCCCTGGTGTCAGTAGCGCGTGTTGGACGCGTTGATCGTTGACATACGTGCCGTTCATCGAGTTCAAATCGCGGACCGTCAAGGCGCCTTCGCCGTTGAGGGCGAAACGGCAATGCGTGCGGCTGATGGAGTCGTGGTTGACGCAGATCCCGTGCTCGGCGCCGCGGCCGACCGTGGTGGGGAGGTTCAACAGCCACGACAGCGCGGGGCCGGGGCGACCGGTGTTGACCAAGGTGAGTTTGAAATGCATGACCCAGTTTCCCCAAGGCGAATCGACGATCGATTACGGTCGTGGCGAATTCGAGGCAACCCGCACGTATCATACGATATGGTACAATTCCCCGTCGGGAAAGCTGGGAATTGTTCCGCTCGGCCTGGATCATCAGCGATCCGCCGCGCGGCGTCCCCATTTTTCCAATGGCTCCAACGTTACATGGTCGATCGACTTCCGGGCAGCCCTGCTTTATGACGCGCGACGAACTGTTACATACCTTGCAAACGCTCCATCGCGAACTGGCGTCTGCTGCCAACTTAGATGATGAAACGCGGCAGATGTTGCAGGTCGTGACCGCCGATATCCAAGCGCGATTGCATCGAACCGGCGAACCTGAAGGCGCGGACGCGTCGCTGGCGAATCGGGTCCGAGATACCGTTCGCGACTCGGTGGTTCAATTCGAAACCCAGCATCCCCAACTGGCGGTCATCTTGGAAAAGCTGACCGATGGCCTCGCGAAACTCGGAATTTGACCATCAAGTTTCGAAGAGCGTGATCCCGTGATGCTGCGAGCGGGAGATCATGTCTTGGGCGTACAATCCGGCCAGGACGAATTCGACGCAAGACGCCCGCATCGCCGGATCGGTCCCCGCGTTGACCTCGAACGCCTTTTCCCAGACCGCGGGGACTCGTTGAAGGCGCTGGGCGTAGGTCGCAGAGGGGATCATGTCCCCCACCTCAATCTTGACTCCCTTCCCGAAGACCTCGGCGATCTCGGCCAGCCCGTGCTTGGAAACGTATTCGCCAAAGACCACCTTGATCGCCTCGGCGACAATCGCGTCCAGCACTTGCCGTTCGGTCATCTGATGACTGCCCATCAGATCGAGTTCCAATTTGCCCAACGACGACGTGTACAAGTGAGCCAGGTCGCTGATGCGGGCCACCGCGGGGCGCTCGTCGTGCACCACGCCGCGGTGACGAGCGCTGGCGACCATCGTGCGGTAGTTGGCCAAGCTGAACCGCGCGCTGACCCCGGATTGTTGGTCGACGTACTTGCTCTTGCGGGCCTGGATCGTGATTTGCTCGCAAATCTCCTTCATGAAGTACGGCACGCGGACCGGGTACTGCCCGTCCAGCTCCAGCCCTCCCTCTTGTTCGGTGATCTGGATGCCCAAGTCGCGGTCGCGGGGATAATGGGTTTGGATCAGCGAGCCGATCCGGTCTTTGAGTTGGGGAATCACCTTGCCGCTGCGGTTGTAGGTCGACGGGTTGGCGGAGAATAGCACCAACACATCGATATCAAAGCGGACCGGGAACCCGCGGATCTGCACGTCCCGTTCCTCCAGGATATTGAACAAGCCGACCTGGACCGACTCGTCCAACTCCGGCAATTCGTTGATGGCGAAGATCCCCCGATGCATCCGCGGAATCAACCCGAAGTGCAAGGCTTGTTCGGTGGCCATGCTGGCGCCGCCCGCGAGCTTTGCCGGATCGATTTCACCGATGATGTCGGCGAATTTGGTCCCGGGCGCCAGGCGTTCCCCGTAGCGCTCTTCGCGGGCCCACCAGCGGATCGGAATATCACGGGGGTGGTGGCTGTCGACGAAGTCGCGGGCCACGGAACTAAGGGGATTCAGCGGGTCTTCGTGAAAAGGCGAGCCCGGGATGTCCAGGTAGGGAACGAACGGATCCAGCAGCCGGACCAGCGAACGCATCAAACGGCTTTTGGCTTGCCCCTTCTCCCCCAGGAACAGCATGTCGTGTTCGGCGAGCAGCGCGATGTGGATTTCCGGAATCACAGTGTGCTCGTAGCCGACGATGCCTGGAAAAATCGGCTCACCGTCGGCCAGCATCCGCAAAAAATTGTCGCGAATTTCCTGTTTGACAGTTTTGCTGGTGTATCCCAGCTCCAACAGTTGGTGCAGGTTCGTGGCCAGTTCAGGCGTCGTCGTGGGCATGGATAACTCGAAAATTCCAGGTACATTGCTAACCGATTGCTCGTGCGATTGGCGATGTCGCCAGCGCGCATCAAGTTGCATTATACGCGGCGGGGTCATGAGGGAATTCGATGCGAACGGCGCTGGCCGGGGCGGAGCTCCAAACATCCCGCGCAGAGCGAGCACTTGGCGTTGGCAGCCGAGTTCGTCGGCCGTTTTCTTCGGTACGTTGCTCGTCTGGATCGCATGGGCCGCGTCGACGGTCCCCGACGTTAACGAAGCGCATTACTTCACCAAGGCGCGGCAGTTTTGGGACCCCGGCTGGTTGCCGCACGACTTGTTTCTGGGTTCCCGCTCCGCACACGGTTTGTTTTATTTCGTGCTGGGCTGGCCGACGACCTGGTTGGATCTCGACCTGGCCGTGTGGCTAGGTCGCATCGTCGGTTGGAGCGCGCTGGCGGCGGGTTGGCAGCGCTTGGCACGCGCTTTGGATCTGCCGCCGTGGCTGACCGTTCTAGCGGCAATCCCGTTCGCGGTACTGAGCAGCAAGTTCAATTTGTCCGGCGAGTGGATCGTCGGAGGAATGGAAGCCAAAGTCCTGGCGTACGCGGCCGTCCTCCTGGGACTCGCCGCAGGCGTGGAGGCCCGCTGGGGTGCGATGTGGCTGTGGTTGGGACTGGCAACCGCCTGGCATCCGCTGGTGGGCGG
>JBGSLW010000308.1:0-2649 GCA_041740495.1 Pirellulaceae bacterium | reverse complement strand
CCGCGGCCCTCAAGAGCGGCCTGGCGCGGCTGTTGGCAGAGGCCTCGGCCGCCGAACGCGAATCGCAGGGAGGACCTTTCGTCCAAGGGCTTTTGGCTGCACCCGAGGCTGCGCGAGCGAAACTGTTGCCGCTGTTGGTCAGTCTGGCGAGCCCCGCCGCGCTCGAGCTGGCCATCCGCAGTTGCGACGCCAGTCTACCGGAACTGCGCGCCGCGGGAGTTCAAGTCGTTGCCGATTGGCCGACTCCTGAAGCGCTGCCTGTGCTGGTCGATCGATTGCAGAACGATCGACTGGACGAGTCCGACCGCGCGACGGCGATCGCTGGATTCGTACGGCTGGCGAGTGCTCGACGCGATGCTTCGGAGCGGTTTCTGCAACTGATCAACGGACTGAAGGATGTCCACGAGCAGAAAACGGTTTTGGCGGCGCTGGGGCAAAGCGACGCCGATTCCCCGGAGGCGTTGGGGGCGGCGATGAGTTTTCTCTCGCAACCGGCGTTGCAAGCAACGGGTGGACTGGCTGGACTGCGGATCGCCAATCGCTTGCGGCAACGCGATGCCGGGCGGGCCAAGTCGGCTTTGATGAAAATCGTCGCGACCGTCGAAAATGAAGATGTCAAAAATCGGGCGCAGGAGGTGCTGAACGACATGGAGAAGTTGGACGATCACATCCTGGTTTGGGAGACGGTCGGTCCGTACAGCGAGCCGGAACAAGCGTCGGGGCGTCAAGTGTACGCTGCGGCGTGGGGGCCGGAGGCCGGTCAAACCGATTTGGAATGGCGGCCAATCCGCCAAGGGATCGACTCGTGGCGGGTCGACTTGGAGCAGACCTACGGAGCGCTCGATTTCGTCGCCGCGTATTGCCGCACATCGGTGTGGGCGTCGGAAGCGACCGCGGCGCAATTGGAGATGGGCGCCGACGATGCGGTCCGGGCGTGGGTCAACGGAAAACAGGTTTTTGATCAGTACAATGAGGGTGGGGTCACGCCGCGGCAATTCCGTGCCCCGATCGAACTGCGAGCGGGTTGGAACGAAATTCAATTGAAGGTGGTCGACCATGCGGGCGGCTGGGGCTTTTGTTGCCGAGTCCGCAAGCCGGATGGGACGAAGCTGGAGGGGCTCCGCACGCGCGAGTAGGATAATTCGATTGTAGTTTTCGGGGAGAACGCGATGCAGGTTTTCGACTTATGCCTGACATGGCTGTTGAGCGGCTACGGACTTTGCGCCACGCCCGCACCCTTGCAGGGAAAGCCGCAGCCAGGTTTCCCGCCGAGCGGCGAATGGCACAGGGGTCCGCATCTAGTCGTGAATCCAACCGAGGAGGGTCCGCAGACAAGTTTGCTGATCCAGGAATCGAGCCGACAGGATCCGGCGGATTCACCTTTCAAGCCGGAGCCTTCGACCGACGGCGGGTTCGGTTCGGGTGGATTTGGGTCGGGTGGATTTGGCGCCGACGAGCCGGAATCCGAGAGCAAGGGTCGAGGGGACGGGGAATCGACAGGGGAGGCCTCCGGGGAGTTTGGTTCGGGTGGATTCGGTACGGGCGGCTTTGATTTGGACGCGATGAAGTCCGCGGGAGGGAATTCTGCGGGAGGCTCGAACTTCGGCAGCGAAGAGATTCCGGAGGTTGCCGCCCACTCGATCCCTCGGCTGGAGTATTCCTTGGGGAAGGCGAAACAATCGGACTATGTCGGAGGTGACGGCGGAGCCCAATTCATCGACAAAGCGCCGGCGGGCGCTCTGATGGTCGGCATGCAGGTCAGCATATCCACCGACATCTTTGAGAATATCCAAGGGATACGACCGATCTATCAGCGAGGCACGCAATTGCTCCCAGGAGAATGGCACGGAGTGGCCAGAGGGGATGTCACCACGATCATGGCTCGACCTGGATTTGCGGTCGGCGGCCTGTTGTTAAGGCATGGCGTGTCGCTCGAGTCGATTCAAATCGCATTTGTCGCCGTGCGTGAGGATGGCCGCTTGAATGCCAAGGACTTCTATTTGTCCGATTCGGTGGGGGACACGCAATTTGGTCGCGAGATCACCCTCAACACCGAGGGTCGGCATGTCGTCGGCATGTTTGGGCGGGCGGACAACAAAGTCTTCGGCTTAGGGTTGGCGGCACTGCGAGCCACCAAGTCTGCGAACCAAGATCCAGTGCTGGAGACAAGCGGGGAGGGCGCCGGAAATCCTGGCGGGAAAGAGCCTTACCGGACTTGGACCAGCAGCAACGGGAAATTTTCGGTGAAGGCGCAGTTGCAACAAATCGAAGACGGCAAAGTCATTTTGTTGCGTGAAGACGGCAAGACCGCCGTGGTCGAAATCGCCAAGCTGAGCGAGGCGGACCAAAGTTACTTGCGGGGAAAACCTGGTTCGCGTTGAGAGTACGATCGAGCGTCACTCGACTTCGTTCCAAAAACCTTATACGCACGCCGCGCGACGTAGAGTCCAAGCCAACCCCCCCCGGCCCCCTCACCCTGCTCTCTCTCCCGCAGCGGGCATGGGTATCTGCACATCGTGGTCTGGCCCCCTCCTCCCCCAAATGTTTTTCAATTTCTTCGTTTAACGCCAAGCAGGAGGCGCCGGCTTCGCGCTGAACAGCAATCGCAAAGCCGGAGGCGCCGGGTTGGCGCTGAACAGCAATCGCCAA
>JBGSLW010000307.1:0-6697 GCA_041740495.1 Pirellulaceae bacterium | reverse complement strand
CTGCACTTTAGACAATCGTCTTGTATTTGATGTTTCGTTGGTCGCGACGGAACTCCCGCTACGCGGCGAGGTTGAGCAGCTGGAGAATCCGCGTCTGATATTCTGATCGTTCTAAGCCGTGGGGCAAGTCGGTCAAAAATTGGTTTCGTAGCATTTCGCGTGCTATTCGTCGACGTTTGTCGGCGTGCGATGGGCGTCGATTCGGATTATCCCAACTGCGATCACTTCGATCGACCAGCTCTTCGGTCGGTCGATCCCAACTTTCCAATTCAGTCATCGTATAGCTCCAGGAGTTCAAGTGCCAGCAACCGATGTTCGACCAGACGTTGCGGACTTGCTGTTGGCCAGCGCCCCAGACCTCTTTCACATCGCGGAAATGTTCTTCGATCGCCCAGCGAGCTGCGCCGGTTTCCAGAATCGTTTTGACACCCATCTCGGGGTTTGTGCTGAAGTAGGGTGCCCAGTTGCCACGTTCATGTTCCAGCAACACCACGCGGATCACACCCCCGGTCAACTTGGTTGTAGCCAGGAACGTCTTGTAACGCTTGGTCACTTGCGCACCGCGGCAGAGAAACGTGATCGATTGCCAACCATCGCGTCGACCTGCACGCTTGGCCAAGCTGATCCGATTGTGTCCATAGGTCCGCGGGCGACCACGCTGGCCACTGGATCTGACTGGAAGATCAAACAACTTAGCATCGCGCCGCAGTCGACTGATCACGATCACGGCGTCAGCCACCAGCTGACGCAACAACTCCTTTGCTGCGTACGCTCCGTCCATCACAAGAATAAAGCCGGCTCGCGATCCGGCAGCCCGAAGACACCCCATCACGCGTCGAATCAATTCGAGTGCCAGTTCGTGTTTGGTGCGGAATTTCCAGCCGTATTTCGCTTTCAGCATCGGAATATCACATTTGCGAACGTACAGCTTCGACAGCAACGGCAAAGCCAACACGCCCCACAGCGGATGCGTCATTAACATCGCCAAGCAGACCCAGTTGTGACCATACAACCAGGGACCGCCGGCCGGACCTGGAGTCGGATCGTGATGGATGTTGGCGCCTTCCACGTCACGTCCGTAGCGTTCGGTCGGAGTATCGTCGATCGCAAACGTCCAGTGTCCGTCCGGGCCAGGATCAAATCGCCGAACAATCCAATGCAACAACGACGTCCCGAGCGCGGCCGACTGTTTCCCGACGGTGACCAGCAAATCGTAGAAGCGATCCCAATCGTCCCCTACGCCCGCAGCCCGAAACCAACTGCTAGCCGTACGTCGTCCACTGGCCAACATGACGCCTGCCACCACGATCGCCAAACGGAAACCGTTGCGAGGATCGAGCAGGCGGCTCATTCCTTGAACCCACGTTGCCGGCTCGCCGATCAACGGCACTCGAGCCGCCTCGGTCCGACGACGCTCTGGCTTGCGGCTTTCCAACCGATGTCGCTTGTCATGGCGGGACCGTGGAGACTTTTTTCCATGTCGAGCTTGCGGCGTTTTCCTCGTTCGATTACGTTTAGCCATCCTTGGCTCTCCGGGAATCTGGTGTCGTGTGTTGAAACACCAACTTCTCGAAGAGCTTTTTTTATTGCAAGATCAGTTTGCCCCGGTGCTAAGACATCCCCTAAAGTGCAGCTCAAGGGTGAGCCGATCTAAAAACTCAGTAGCTATAAACTGCTACTATGGCTGCGCAATCAAGCGCCCGCCTATATCGAATCCAAGAATTATTTGATGATAAAACGTGTGGACCGTCCGTTTAGTCTTGGCATCCTTGACTTCAAACCGCTGAAATATTTCGTGCGATGCGCGATACCAACCGCCGTTCGGGTCTTGCATGGTAGGTGTTGTTGGCGCGTCGACGAATATGATAACTCGATCACATTTATTGGGATTTCGTAACTTTGCGAACTTCACAAATGGCTGATCCGATATGTCGCCATGATTTTTGCCCAATACTTGCGATCTGTCGCCAATAGTAATTCTACTTCCGGTTTCGTCAAGCCAAAGGCGACAGTCTCCCTTAATCTCAAAGTCAACAAAAAACAAATACCAGGCAAGCTTTTTTGAGCCGTTCTTTGCGACAACCGAGTTAGGGCCAGTATCTGCTGGAACTTTTACAGTGACACCAAAATTGCCTTGCTTAAGCTGCCTGTTTACTCCACCTATAGCATATTGGGCTAATGCTCGATGCGGCGCGCCTACGACAAAGGAGTCCAACGTATCAATTGATACCCGATATGCCGGAAATGAGCGGCAAACCTCGCATTCTTGGCTTGGACAATTGACCCGCGGTTCTACCGATATCACTCGACTTCCCGATGGATCGGCGCCAGCTAGCACAAAGTACGCTCGATACAAATTGCTTCCATCAATGAAGCCGCGATTATCTCTGCCGGTAAACTTCTCTACGAGTGGCTCATACCACCTGGCCCTGAAGTAATACATCTTGACCGAGTTATCCCACTCGCGACCGGTGTAGAGATAGCGGTTGCTGTTGGTGCTCCAGGTCCTAGAGCCTCCGCTGCCGCTGGTGAGCAAGAGTTCACCGTAGGCGGTGTAGCCGTACCGCTCGACCACTTCGCCGCTGGAGTTCGTCAGGCCGATCGTGCTGAACTGCTGGTTGTGGTGGAAATAGTGGTACGTGCCGCCCGTCCGCCGCAGAATCGGCTCGTCGACGTAGTCCCCCCAGACGTAGCGGTAAGTCGGGGTCGAAGTCGGCGAGGCGCCGCTGGGGTAGTCGCAGACGACCTGCTGGCCCGCCGAGACGTAGACCACCGTCGCAGAACTTTCGGTCCGTGAGACACGGCGGCCGAGGGCATCATAAGCGTACGTCACTTCGGGCGTGCTGTCCCCGGTCGTGTCGACGCCGGTGAGTCGATTGTCGAAGTCCCAGAACAGCTTCCGCGCAGGCGACGAGATGTTCGTGGGGATCTCGGTGATGTTCCCCTTCACGTCGTGCGTGATCGCGTTGTTCGGAGAACTCCCCGCGGTCAGGATCTCGTGGGCCGCCCCGTGGGTCCGGCTTTGCGAGGTGCCGAAGTTCGACCAACTGCTCCAGTCTCCCACCGCCGTCAGCGTCCAGGTCTGGGGATTGGCTTGATTGGAGCGCTTGTAATACGTGAGGCGATCTTCGTCGTCGTAACCGTCCGGATCGCCGCCGAGAGTCGTATCGAAGCTGTAGTTATTCTGGTTCCCTCCGCCGGTGCCGCTGGCGATCGTCTCTTTGGTCTTGTTCTTATTGGCATCCCACGCATAGGTGTGGGTCTTGAAGACATAGCTCGTTCCGCCGGGATGACTGAACGAGATCGTATCGAGCTGATTGTCGACACTCCCACCGCTGGAGCGGTAGGCGTACGTCGTCGTGACGCCGTTGCGATACGCGCTCGTTGCGAGCCGGCCGCCGGCGTCGTAGGTCCGAGTATCCTCGGTGTACTGCGTGCCCCCCGAAGTCCCCTTGTACTTCACCTCGTACAACTGTCCCCGATCGGTATAGGTTTGCTGCACGTAACCGCCATCCGGGTAATCGATCTGCGAGACCATCCCCCGCCCATCGTAGCTCCGCCCCACGGTGTACGTCTGGCTAGCGATCGTCAGCGACTCGTCCTCGAGGCGTCCGTCGTTAGCCCCATAAGCCATCGTCACGGTATTGCTGTACCGGCCGCTGACGGCAGTCAGCATCCGCGAGGAGCGATCGAACGTGAACATATCGCTATCGGCGATCGTCCCCGTAGGGCTATTAGCCTTGGTGCGGTAGTCGCGCTGGGTCATGCGGCCCGCCAGATCGTAGTTGAATGTAACCGTGTCCCCGTTCTGGTCGGTCTTTAATTGTACGCGGCCAGCCGGGTCGTAGCTAAATTCCACGATCCCGTAGGTCGAACTCCCCGAGCTACCGCCGGTGTGGTCGGGGTACGTCTCGGCATACTTCTGGCCAAGATCGTTGTAGGCATAGGCGGCTGGAGGCACGCGATTCGACCACGATCCCGTTGGCATTGTTTTGTGCCGACGAGTGAGTGTCCCGGGCATCGGTCGTCTTGCGAAGCTTGCAGCCATGGAGGTCCGCTTGGATCGTAGGCTTGTGATGCAGCGCGTAATCAAAAATATAGGTGCCGAGCGTGCTCGAAACAACAAGAAGAGGCCGATGGAAGGCCGCCAAACCCACGTTATGCGGAGCTTCAGTAGCCGAGGCGGGACTCGAACCCGCACGAGGGAAACCCCTCACAGGATTTTAAATCCTGTGCGTCTGCCATTCCGCCACTCGGCCATCGATTCGCGAGAAACTGCCGCGAAATCTTAACGATTTTTTGAGCAAGCGACGACCACCTACGAGCCTATCCCAAAACTTGCCGACCCCCTCACCCTGCCCTTTCCCCGCGGCGGGGGAGAGGGTATTGGGATAGGCTCTAAGGAAATCGGTGAAACCGGCCGCTTTTTCGCAGTTCAAGTTTGCTCTAGGATCACGCGCTGGTTGTGCGCGGTCCCTTCACCCGTTCAAGCAGTTATTCACGAAACATGACGCTTCTTGCCGATTCCTGGTTCGTTACGCCCCTGGCGGCCGCCGGATTTCTCCCAGCCCGCGGCTCGTTCATGCTCGATTTCGTCTTTCTGGCGACATTCGTGATTGTGATCGTGCTGGGATTCAGTATCTACCTGGTGAAAGCCAGGCGAACGTACCGCTGGCACGGGCGGATCCAAGTCGCTCTGTTTGCAGTGCTTGTGGTGGCGGTGGCCGCCTTCGAGATCGAACTGCAGTTCTTTACGAAGTGGCGGGAGCTGGCGCAGCCATCCCCCTTTTACGCCAGCGGTTGGGTCGATCGGCTGTTGGCGGTGCATTTGTGCTTTTCGATCCCCACGCCGCTGCTCTGGTTGGTGACGGTAATCTTGGGGTTGCGTTGGTTCGGCTGGTCGGCGACACCCAATCGACACAGCAAGAAGCACCGCGTTCTGGGATGGATCTCGGCGGTGTTCATGGCGCTGACCACCAGCACGGGGTGGGTGTTCTATTACGTGGCGTTTATGGCCAAGTGATGGATGCTCGAATGAGCCAGCCCTCGCGTACGCCTGGGCGGTAAGCGTTCATGCGGTGACCAACAGAATGGTTCACTTTGAGGGGGTCAGGCCCATTTTTCGGAGTTGGGGACCATTGCAGATTGCCCTTTCAAGCCGAAAAATGCGTCCGACCCCCGGCGCGTGAACGGTTACGGTCTACTCGTACACGGGCGGGCGGGGTTGCAGCTTGGCGGTGGCTTGGATTTTCTCGCCGCCGCGTTCGATTTCCAGTCGGATTTCCGTGCCGGGTTGCAGACAGGCGACCAGCGTGATCAGGTCTTGGAAGCTGCTGAGCGGCTGGTCGTTGATTGAAACAATTCGATCTCCGACGACGATACCAGCTTGGGCGGCCCCGGATTCCTCGACGACCTGCGAGATGATGCATTGATCGGTGCCGTCCAGCGGCCCCATCACCCCCAGGAAACCTTGGCCGGTAATCCGGATAGTCAGGGGGGCGGCTTGATCGCGGGCGCCTTCGTATTTCTTGCGAAAGGCGAACATATCGGCGGGGTCGTATTGGCAACGCTCGATCAACAAATACTGCAGATCGGTCATCCGTCCAATCGCTTCCAAAAGCGGTGGCGTCAATTGCAGCGACTGGAGCGTCAGCATCCGGACATTGTTGACTTGGCCCAGGAGCTGGATCCCGTCGTCGCCCCCCTGCCATTTCGAGTCCAATACGATGGCGCGGGCGACGGTACCGGCGGTCGGATCGGCCATTCCCCCGTGGGGCTGGACGATCATCCGGCCGTTGGCGCCCATGGCTACGATCACGCGTTGGGCGTCGAGTTCTTGTGAGTCAATCGGCTGGTCGTCGCCGGTGTGCGGCGAAGGGATTTGTTGGGCGAGTGCTGCTCGATCGTTCTCGGCGCTGTCTTCCAGGATTCTTGCGACGGCGGACTGGAGTTCGGTCACATCGAGTCGCGGCGCAAGTTCGACGTTCTTCGGATCGGCGGCAGGAAGCTGGTCCAAGTCCGATTCCTCGTCCGGTTGGACGAAGGCAAAGCCGAACGCATCCATTTCGCCGTAGGTGCTGACTTGCGCGCCGAGAGTTTCCAAGCGAGCGATCACGCGAGCGGCTTGCGTCTCGCGCCAGCGGTGCAACAGCCCATTGCTCTTGGCGAGCATGCTGGGGATGCCTTGTTCCCCCAGCAGCCGGAGGACCCGAGTGACTTTGCTCAAAGTCCGTTCGTCGCCGCCGGCGCCGATCTCCTCCAGGACCTTGGCGGAGCGCCAACGGATCTCGGGGTTGGCCGAGTAGACCGCGGTGGCCAATTCCAGGATTGCCTCCGGTCCGGCGGCCGCCAGATCGCGCATCGCGGATTCTCGGGTGACATAGCTGGCGGCCGACAGCTGGGCGACTCGGGGGGGGAGCTGCTCGTCCTCCTGCGCGCAGACTGGAGCGGCATAGCTCAGCAGCAGCAGCAGACTCCAGAGGTGGCAGCGGTTCATAAGGCGTCGGGCCGGGTGGGGGATTTCCCGATGGGAAGCATGTGAATTGGAATTGGAACCCGCGGCGATTTTCGCGCCAAGCCGTGCGAAGGGCTGGCGGCTAAGTCGACTTATACCATCATTGCGAAGAATCTGGCTATGGCAAGATTGATGGCGCAGGCGACAGCAGGTTGCTCGATAAAACCGGGTGGAATGGGATCG
>JBGSLW010000306.1:0-5145 GCA_041740495.1 Pirellulaceae bacterium | reverse complement strand
CGATCTGCGCGCGGATCTCGTCCGCGGTTTGGTTGGCAGCCTGCAGGCCAGCCTGTGCGGCGTGCAAAGCCGCTTGGGCTTCTGCGAGCTTCGCTTCCGCCGCCGTCACGCCCGTTTGTTGGCTGGCGACCGCTTCCTCGGCGGCCGCCAATTGGGCTTGCAGCGACTTGAGCGTTTCGACAAACGAAATCTCCGACTGCCACCGCCCGACCTGGGATTGGAAGAACTGCAACTTGTTGGCCGCATCCGCAATCGCTTGGGTCAATTGGTTGTACTGTTCCTGGACCGGCTGCATTTCGGTTTCCATTTTTTGCACGTCGGCGGTGGCCGTGGTCAGGGCAGTTTGTACTTGCCCCATTTGCTCGGCCATTTTGGCCATCGTTTCCTGGGCTTGCGCCATTTTGGCGGCGCGGTCGTCGACCTGAGTTTTTAGCTCCGCCATGCGTTGCTCCAACAGCTGCAGTTGTTGGCTCATGCCGTCGGCGGCTGTTTTCAAGTCGTTCGATTCCGGCAACCGTTTGGCAGCTTCGGCGGCATTCGAGGCAGCGGTTTGTAGCAGCGGCAAGGCTTCGGTGGATTTGACGACTTCGCCGTCCATCGTTGCCTTTTCCGCCGACCAGGTGGCGACCGACGATTCCAGCGCCTGTTTCTCAGTCTGGATCGCTGTCAACTCGGTCTGACGTTGGTTCATGGTCTGGCGGGCGGATTCCAACGCCTGCGTCATCGTCGTCAGCTGGGTCTGGACCGACTCCATATTCTGACTGAGCTGCGCGTGCTCCGCCTGTTTTGCTGTGGATTCGGCCTGGGCGGTGGCCAACCGTTCTTGCAGGTTGGGCGGGTTTGCCGACAGGCTTCCCAGGGGGGCAGCGTCGGCCGCGTTGAACACCGAAATATTCCCTTGCCAGTCGGCGGTGATTACTTTTTGGGTTTCGTTGCAAAGTGCCGCCGCCACGGCGATATCCGCCATATTCGGCATCGCGCGGATTTGCGTTCCGTTTTGGTCCCACAGCCGCGTCGCCAAGTCGCGGCCGCACGTCAACAGATTGCCGTCGCGAGTGAACTTGACATCCTGAACACCACTGGGATGCGCCGCCCAATTCTTGACCTGGCCGCCGTTCTCGACTTCCCACAATCGGACGTTGGTGTCGTCGCTGGCGGTGGCAACCATATTGGAATCGAGCCGCCAGCTGATCCCGGTCACCGGCCCGGCGTGCGGGGCCAACGTCAGATAGTCGCGGCCGGTGACCGCCTCCCAAACGTGCAAGCCGCCGGTTCGGTCGCCGGTGGCCAGCAGGACTCCGTCGGGACTGAATTCGAGCGCCGTCACCCAATCGGTGTGCTTTTTGATCTCGTAGACTTTTTGGCCGGTCTTGGTGGAATAAACCTTGATTAGTCGCTCGGGTCCCCCCAACGCGACCAGGCGATGGTCGCTGCTGATATCGGCCGCCAACACCGTTTCCAGCTCATCCCCCACTGTGGCGATTCGTTCACCTGTGCGGACATCCCAAATCGCGACAAGGCCGCGGGCACCGCCGCGACCACCCCCGGCGATCAACAGCGCACCGTTGCGTGAAAATTTCACGATCGCCGGAGTTCCTTCGGGGAAAGGGAGTACGCCGGACAACTCCAACGTATCCGTGCGGTACAGGAGTACCTGTTCGGCGCCGGCGACGGCAACCAAGGGGGACCAGGGAGAGGCGGCGAGCGACGGGACAGCGGTCGCCCGAAGCCCTTGCTTGAAAGGTTCCAGCACCAGGTGGGCGGGCATTACAGGGCTTTCGGGACGGGCCAAGGCACTGGCGTTATCGCCAACCGCCATGCTCTTTTTGGGGGTTCCCAGAGCCTTGCTGGAACTGGTCTCCAACAATCCGCCGTCAATCCATTTGGCAATCAAATCGAGCTCCGCCTGAGGGAGTTTCGACGCATCGGGGGGCATCGACGGTTCGTCGTCGTGATTGATCAGGCGGTACAAATAGCTGCCCGCGGCGTTCCCTGGCTCCAACACCGGTCCGCTACTTCCCCCTTGCATCAACGAATTGAAATTGGTGACATCCAAGTCGCCGCTTCGTTTGTTCGAGTTGTGGCAGGTGGCGCAGCGGGATCGCAATACCGTTTGCACCTGATCGGCATAGGTGATTTTGGCGTCGGCGTTCTCTTGGGCGACAACCCCTGCGGTGGTCAACAGCCACACGGCTCCGGCCAGAAGGGGGACGAGGAAATTCGTCGACTGAAAACTCAGGACCATCATTTGACTCAGTACAGTTCAGGAATCGTTAAGGCGAATGAACAGTATTTCGTGCGACGAGACCACCCGAGCGATTCGCAGGGTGCGAAGCGCTCCGGCGGCGTCGGGCTTTGAGCCCATCTCAAAACGGTTAGGCCCTCACCCTCCCCTCTCCCCCGAAGCGGGGGCGAGGGTCATGGAAACGGCGCTTAGTGGCAAAACATAAATTCTTGGGAATTCAGGAGGGCCCAAAAAATGTCATTCAAGGCCCGGGCCTTGTCTTCGTCTTGTTCGATCAACGGGTTCAATTGTTCCCGTTCGGCGTCCGTGGGGCGCCGTCCCAGGCAACGCAGGTACAGGTCGTCCACCACGTCCAACGGGGCCTTGCCCGCTTGAAGCTGAGAGGCAACCACCTGTCCTTGAGCGATCTTGCCATGCAGCGTCTCGCCGTTCAGCAAATGCAGAGCTTGTCCCAAATTCGGCTCGGTCTTGACTTCACACGAACAGACCGTTTCGCGGCGAGCTCGGCCGAAGGTTGTGAGGAAGTAGTTGGTCGTATTGCCGTCGGCGATTTGCGTGGCCCGAGCTCCCAGGGGGAGTCCGCGAAACTTATTCTTGGTTTCGGTCACCTGGCTGATCACGTCCAACATCACTTCCGCACGCAAGCGGCGGAGCACCGCGTGGCTGAAATTCCGCTCGTCGGTGGCGTTGGTATCGTTGACTTGCGTACTGAGTTGGTAGGTGCGGGAGTTGCAGATATCGCGGATCAACTGTTTGAAATCATAACCGCCGGCGGCAAAACGCTTGGCGAGCTCGTCCAACAGCGCCTGATTGGACGGTGGGTTGCTGACCCGCACATCATCGACTGGATCGACGATGCCCCGTCCCAGAAAGTGAGCCCACACGATGTTCACCATGTTCTTGGAGAAATAGGGGTTCTCCGGACGGACGAGCCATTCGGCCAGAATCGCGCGGCGATCCTTGCCGGCGGTGTCGGGGGATTCACCCCCCAGGAACTTCGGTTTGACCGGTTGCTTGGTTAGAAAGTGGGAAACTTCGCCGCCGCCGCTATTGAAGACGATCGTCTCTCGTGGGTCTTCCCCGCGTTTGCGGCCGATTTGCGAAAAGAATGCAGCAAACCCGTAGTAGTCATCCATCTTCCACCGATCGAACGGATGATTGTGGCATTGGGCGCACTGAATCCGCATCCCCAAGAACACCTGCGCCACGTTCTCAGCGACCTTCAACGAATCTTGCTCAGTCTGATAGTAATTGGTGGCGGGTTGGCTAAAAGTTCCACCGGTCGAACCCAACAGGTTCTTGATCATCTCGTCGACGCGCACGTTGTCCGCGATCTGCTGCCGCAGCCAGTTGAAGTACAACAAGGCGGCTTTGTAGCTAACTTGCGGATTGGAGCGGATCGTGAGAAGTTCGGACCACTTCATCACCCACATCTCGACATACTCGGGCCGTTCCAGCAGTTGATCGATGAGTTGCCGACGCTTCTCCGGGTCGGGATTCTGCACAAAGCTGGTGACATCTCCGGGCGTGGGGACCGCACCGCAGATATCCAGGTAGACCCGGCGAATGAAGACTTCGTCGGAACACACTTCGGAGGGCTGGATCCGCAGCTTCTTGAGCTTGGCGTGCACCAACGTATCGACGTAATTGGCTTCGGCGACCTCTTTCCACTCGAAGGCGACGTCGCGCGGCAGCACAATGCAGGGAATCCCGACGGTATGGGTGTCGAACCGCGCCATCACGAAGGCTTCACCTCGGTTCTTGGCGGTGATCAACCCCTGAGGATCGACCGCGGCCGAGTTGTCGTTGCTGGTCAAGAACACGGCCAGAGAGGTGACGTCTCGATCGTTCCCGTCGGCGTAGACCGCCCGAACCGTCAGCTGTTGCTTCTCATCGGCGCCGTTCAACACGGCAAGGGGAGGATAGACTTCCAATCCCACAACGCTGGGAACTTCGCCGGGATCTGCCGGAGACCCTGATCGGATCCATTGCAGGATGGCGGCGTGATAGGGATCGCCGGACTTGATCCGATCGCCTCCGGTATGTGCCACCTGGCCGGTCGCTTTTTCCACCAGGAGCGACGACTCCGGCAGCGCCAGATTGACTCGCCTTCCGGCGATCTCCCGGGTCAGACGATGGTAGTCTCCCGCCGGATCAAAGCCAAACAGCGAGAGACGAAAACCGTCCTTGCCGCGAGCCGCACCGTGGCAACTTCCCGAATTGCAACCGGCCCGCATGAAGATCGGCATGACATCCATGGCGAAGCTTGTGTGGGGGGTTATCCCGGCCTGCTCAATCGTGACGGGAACGGCGCACGTCAGCCCGTCCACCGCGAAGCGAACCTCGGTCGAGCCATCGGTGATCGGGACCAGGCTATTTCCCTCGACCCGCACCAGTTGCGGATTTCCCACTTCGATCGCGACGCTGCTGGTGACATCGCGAGTCAGACCATTTTCCAAAGTCACTTGGGCCACGAATGCTTGACGATCCAAGGCGCTGGTCAGCCGCACCGCGGGTGGAAAGACCGACAAGACCGACGTCGATGACAACGCCGGTCCAGCGGGGGATCCGGTTGGATCTTCCGACCGGGCCGCTGAGCCACAGAGCATCAGGCTGGCGACCAAGATCGCTCGAATTGCGTTCATCGAAATGCCTTTCAAATCAGGGTCGTAATGGATCGTGCGAAGCCGCGGGTCCGCCGCGACCAAATCGGCGTGGGGCGCGGCATTATTCTCCTCCACCGCCGCCGCCTTGCGATTTCGCGGCCCGCAGTTGTTCCTCGGCAGCAACGACTTGGCGCTCGCTGGCTCGGAGCTGCTCGCGTAAGCGATCGAGCAATTGCGGATCCATGTCTTGAATCTCTAAGATGATTTGACCTTCTTCAACATAAGCATTCTCGC
>JBGSLW010000305.1:0-33891 GCA_041740495.1 Pirellulaceae bacterium | reverse complement strand
CCCCCCCCCCCGGGGGGAGAGGGGAAGAAAATTGCTGGGGGCGGCTGGGTGTAGCGAGAAGCGGAACGATCCGCACGGCAAGCGTGAGGCATTCGGCGGAGAGCGGCAGGCGGAAGCAATTGTTCGGCAAGCGTGCGGCAGTCGGGGAGAGCGGCAAGCGGAAGCAATTGACCAACGAGCGTGCGGCATTCGGGACAAGAATGCGCATGAAGGGGAGTCGGTGCATCTAGAAACTTGACGACTTGCCCTTGAAAACGCGCGGCATTCTCAGATGTCTCTGGCCAGGCGCGTTACTACGCTGCCTTGTAGGAGGTTCGCGAGCACGGAGAGGACTTGACGGCGTGGCTTGAATATTGCGCGGAAGGGGTGCGCGACACACTGCAGCGTGTCTGGCTGCGGGCGCAGCAGTACCAATCAGCCTCGCCGCAACGATTGATCCTCTGGCCTCGGCAACAGCGGTTGCTAGAACTGCTTCGCGATCAGGGCAGCCTGGCCCCGGCCGAGATTTGGGCCGCGCTCCAGATATCGCGTCAGGGAGCCATGGACTTGCTCCGACCACTTCTAGACGCCGGCCTGGTCGAGAAAGTCGGCGGCAAGAAGACCGGCCGGTATGTTCTGCGTCATCGCATGCCGTCGGCGAAATGGTTTGCGGCGGACGCGCGGGTGGTCGAGATCGACCTGCGCGAGACGACAGCCGATATCAGGGGTCAGGAAATCAAGACGTCGGACAAAGTCAGCTTGCGGTTGAACGCGATGATCAGCAGCGGCGGGTGGAGCGAGTACAGTCCATACGTCACGAGCGCGACGGTCGGTGCGAGCAGGAGGGCAAAGGCGGCTCGAAACAGCCAAAGCGCGGGGCGGCCAATCGCGATACGCACTGCCGTGGACAAGTCTGTCACTTGCCAATCGACTAGGCTTCGGTCGGCGTCGCTGCGGAAGTCGGAGTGATTCACGCTGTGCGCTCCCGAGTTCGTTGTCGACAACTTCCATTGTCAAGCATCGCTGGATCACGAACGCTGGTCGTATCGTCCGACGTCTTTTTTAGGCTTGGGCGATCGGTTCACGGCAAACGCCAGTCGCCTGTACTTTGTGAAGGGCAAAGTTAAAACTTTGGGCTCTTCGACTTTCCGGCGAGGAAGCCTCCCAGCAGCGCCATGGGAATGTACGCCAGGAGCAGGTCGGTTGCGATGAACCACGTGGGGCCACCGCAGTTAAGGATCATGGCAATACCGCCGATCAGAAAAATCACGCCAATGCCAATGGCGAACTTTATGTGGTGGCTGGCCGCAACCTTGGCAGCGATGAACGCCCCGGCTAGGGTTCCGAGTGCGTGGGCCAGCAGCGGAAATATGAAGTTCACCGGCGCGAGCAACTTCATGCTCGCGCGGACGGCTTCCATGGTGGAGACGTCCGCGCCCGCGGGCAGTGGAATCACGGACATCCCGATGGTGACCAATCCAAGATTGACTACGCTGCCCACGACAAAGCCGACAATCGCCGCCAAAGTGTTCCTGGCGCTGGGGTTCATGCTCATATGAGTCCTGCTGAAACTGTGCTTGGACTTGGTCAACGCGAGAATTCGGTTGCTTACACCCCAGCGAATATTCTACCTTTCCATTTCCACCTCTTGGACGAGCTGTTCGATTGCCTTGTCCAACGCTTTTTCCCCGGGAGCCCCGGCCCACTTGTACCGGATCACGCCGTGGTGGTCGAGCAGGTAAAATGTGGGCGTGGCGGATAGATTCCAGCGCGTAGCGATCGGTCCCGTGCCGGCGTTGCCGAGGTCCACGAACGACCGCCAAGGGAGATTTTGCTTTTCCATCGTTTCCTTGAGTTGTGGCACGGTGCTGCCGCCGATGTGGATGCCGAGGAGCGCGAAGGGCTTGTCCGCCAAAGTTGTCACGAGCGACCGCTCGTGGGGCCATTGGGCCCGTCACGTCAGTCAGACATAGCTCCAAAAGTCGAGCAACACCACCTTCCCGCGATAGTCGCTCAGTTTGAAACGAACGCCGTCCTGGTCTTCGCCCTCGATCTCCAGAGCCTGCCTGCCGACACTCAGATTGCGAATCGCAAACAGTTCCGCGTCGGCCCGTTCCGAGACCGATACTCCATTGGGGAGCTTCATGTCGGTGAACTTTTCACGCGCAAGTGTGTATATCGATTCGATTTCATTTTGGGCCTCGGCGCGATCCTGCCGCAGCAGTTCTTCGAGGTAATCGTCCCCGAACAAGTCGGCGAACTCTCGCGCCAGCTCGGGCTGCTCCCGGCAAAGCTCGACGCGCTGCAGGCGATTATTGAGCAAGCGCCCGAGCGACAAGCACGCCGCTGCTTGTACGTCCGGGTGCGGGTTCGTCGACAGAACCGCGCGAAGGAACGGTTCATATTCACGACCGAAGCCGTACGAGATGCGCTCACAGAGCGGCCCGATCTTGTCGCTGCGGCAATGGTCGCGTGTCAGAATCTCAAAGGCGCGTGCGCGTGCCGTATCCTCGCCGACCATGGCCACCGGCCAGGGGGTGCCGTTCACCTGCCAGACGGCTAGGATCAGCGCGTCGAGCGCGAAAGGGTCATCGGGATATTTTTCGGCCAATGCCAGGAGCTTCGTCGCCACCGCAAAGTGATGTCGATAGATGCGCCCGACAAACTGCAAACGCTCCTCATCGGTCAAGGGGACTACGCTGCCAGTCGAGATGTTGTACTCGTCGCGCAGGGCCTTGAATTGCTCCGCAGTTGTAGTTGGCGCGTCTTGACCTGTGCACAGAGCTGCCAACGCGAAGTGAAGCACCGCCACAGGAAATCCGAAAATCATTCGTTGCATAGGGGCGCCTCCTCGAACGGACAACTATGGCGCGAGCCGTTGTCTTGATTCGTATATCTTACTCGCTGGCCGACAGCCGCGCGGGGGCTGCGTCGAAGTATTTGAATAGCGCCGGACAGAGCCAGCCTTCGATGCCGGCGTCGGGGCTGAAGTACCAGTTGCCGCCGGAGTCTTCGCGGCGCCATTCGAATTGGTATTGGCCGCCTGGAAAGGGTGCGGCGGAGAAGAGGATCGTGAACCCGCCGTGCGCGTTGGGGATGTCCCGCGAAAGCTGATCGATGATCCGGTCCGCGCCCGAGACGAAGGGTTCTCGAACCAGGCCGACTCGGTCATCGTCGAAAACCCAAAGTCCGCCGTCTTTGTACGGATGAATGGCCACGATTGAGTTCATCGCGGCGGGTTCCTTAAGAGTTGGCTAATGCATAGAAGATTAGTGTACCAAATGCCGGATCTGCAAGCGGAGCGAATTACGTCGGTAAACGGTTGGTCAGGGACGCGAGGATGGCGTCTAGGATCACGCCCAGCCGCGGGCCAACGTCCTCGGCGAGGAACCGCAGTGCCACGTAGCCATGCCGTTGCAGCAGCAGATCTTTGTGGCGGTCGGTGCGGTAGGCGGCCCGGCTATCGAGATGTTGTGCACCATCGAGTTCGATCGCCAGGCGGGCATCGGTACAGAGCAAGTCCACCTCCATTCCAGAATTGCCGTCGAACGGGATGGGCAAGCGCGCGTTGAGCTGAAACCGACCGGTGGTTTCCGGCAGCGAGTCGAGTCGGCGAAACAGGAATGCTTCGGTCGCGCTCCGCGCCCATTGCACGTCGCCGTTCAGGCTCGCGACGGGTTTCGTGGCATCGCGGAAGAGATGTGCCAGTTCCCGGTCGACTCCGTCCCGCCCCAGCCGCTGAACGCTCGCGGCATAGTCACGCTTCCAGGCGGGATCGACGGGCAATTCGACCTCCGCGGGCCAACCCGGCGCGGCGCTGGCCGGGAGGTGGATTCTGTATCCGGTTGATTCGAATGCGCGACAACGGCGATCGAACATCCGCGCCAACATCGGTACGTTGAGATCGGCATAGTCGTAAACTCGAACCTCACGTTTGCGCGAATCACAGCGGTGGAGACGGCCGACGTATTGCACGACCGTTCCGCGCCAGGAAATGGGATACGTCAGGAACAGCGAGTCCAATCTGCGATCGTCGAATCCTTCCCCGAGGTAGGCGCCAATCGCGAGTACCACGCGCGGCTCGTTGTCGGCGATCGAGGCCAATCTCTGCGCAGCTTCGCTCGCTTGGCCTTTATTCATTCCGCCCCTCAACACGACCAGTTGTGGGACGAGCGACTCGAGTTGCCGCGCAAGTGTTTTCAGGTGCGCATGGCGTTCGGTGAGTATCAAGGGCGAATGTCCGGCGGAGATCGAGCGGCGTATGTCGTCGCAGATGAGTTGATTTCTCGATGGATCCTCAATTAACTGCGCACAGACTTCCCCAAAATGAACTCGACGATCATCGGAAGGCCTACCGCTAAAATCGAAGTCGGTGGGTCGTACGAGAACAGTCCGTTCGTGGCCATTCGCGCGCGAGGCTTTGGATTCCAAAGCGCGATACCGCACGGGACCGCACTGCATCGTCACGACCGGATGATGCCCGTCCTTTCGCTCCAGCGTTGCCGACAATCCCGTGATGTACTTCGCCGAAACGGCTTGGAGAACCTCAGTGAATCGAGGCGCCGCCAGGTGATGACACTCGTCGACAACGACATGTCCGAACGCGGCCAACCGTTCGGCGAGATTTGACCGCCGCACCAAACCTTGAAACAGCGCAACTTGCAACGGTGCCACCCGTGATTCTGATTGAACCCCGAGTGGACCAATCGATGCACGAGGTACGTCGAGCCAGCGCGACAAGCTGGCGATCCATTGATCCATCAACTGGCGTCGGTGAACGATCACCAGGGTGGAGACACGGCGGGCTGCGATGAGCCAAGCTCCGACGGCCGTCTTGCCGAAGCCCGGCGGTGCGATCAGCACACCGGTATCGTGGGCTGCCAAGCGGTGGGCTGCCGCGAGTTGACTGGCACTCAAACCACCTTGGAACCGCACTGTGAGCGGCATTCCAACCTGACGTTGATCGATCGTCTCGGGCTGGAAACCAGAATCAACGAGCCGTTGCCGGACTTCGTCGAGACAACCGCGGGGGAGCGCGAGGTGATCGGGGAACTCCTCGGCACACGTAATGATTTGAGGCAATCCGCCGACGGATCGCCGCATGGTTTGGGCAGTCAAAAACTCGACGTTTTCAAACGCGGCGAGGCGCAACAGCTGGTTGTACAAACGCGGTGACAAATCGGCTGCGGGGACGGAGATCCGTTCACGCAGCGTCAACTCGATTGGTTTGGTCGTTTTGCGAGTTATTGACTTTTGACGGCCGCCTCTGGATTTTGGCAAAAGTTGCTGCGGCGGATCGCTGCTGTCCGACGGCACAGCCCGTACGCCCAACACACGACCACGACGATCGGCGCGGGCGACGATCATTTCGGCGGCCTTGCGACTGATTCTTTGGAGGTTGGAAAGCCATAGCCATTGATCGCGGATCGGCTGAAAGGCTCTGTCGAGAAACAGGCTGTCTCCTTGCTCGCGACTGCGTTTCTGCAGGGGCAATGCGATCACGCCGCCGAAACCGCGACTCGGTAGAGTATCTTGGCTGGGGATGATTCGATCGTAAGTCGCGAATCCGACGGCCGGACGATGGTCCATCGCTTCGGTGAGAATGGTGGCAGCGAGTCGACGGGCCAGCGCGGCCGCTAATGGCTCGGAATAAAAAAACCAGACATTGCCGCGTTGTCCGCCGTGGCACCGCTCGACTCCAATGGCCAAATCCAAGCGACGGCAACTGTCGTAGATCGCTGTTGCATCGTCCATCCATTGGAGGCTGTCGAGTTGAATGACAGATAGCCAACACGATTCGTCGCGGAGAAGCGGGTAGATTCCCATCACAAATGGATGTCCCGCCAGGTCACTTCCTGAAAGGTGCCACCGCGCAATTTCGTCCGTGATCGGCAAGAAATGCTGGTGTCGGCAATCCACGCATTTCACGCGAGGCTTCTCGCAAACGCCGCGGAGCCACTCGTTGCCGCACGCGGGCGCCCATCCGATTCGGCCACGGCTGCGGACGTTGTACTGACGGGCAAAGACGTCGTCGCGGCCGCGAAACAGCGAGCGAAATAGGCGGACTTTCTCGTCCGGCGACGAGCTGGAATCAACCTGCGAGAGCGAACGATTCACGTCCGTGGGCCCCTGAAAGTTGTCAAGCCAAAGAGCCCTTGGTTTACCGTAGTCGGGTGACTCGTTTGGTCACCGTCCAGCGATGAGGAAGCTGGTGGAACGTCCGGCACATGCGGAAAAAGTGCGGCGCCGGGCATGCTTCCCGGTACTTCGGCCGGAACTTGGGTCAACCAGTTCTTTCCCCAAACAGGTCATCCAAGCCGAAGAAATTGCGCCCCTACTGGAATTCCCGAGATCCCTGCTGCTAGCTAGTGCGGCCATCGACCTTGGGCCGCTTGCATCTAGATTGAGGCCAATTTAGCTTGATGTTGGCTCGACATCGACGTGTCCCACCCGCCGACCCAACCGCCGACCCATTGCATGACTAACAGACTCGAGGCCGTCGGGAGACGATGGTCGATCGCGATCGGTGGGACTTGGTGGCGGAGCAAGAGGATGGAATGATATTCGTTTCGGATTTGCATCGCAGCAACGGGCGTACGATCAAGAGGTGGAAGAAAGGATGCCTGAGCAGCATAGGAGGCTAGATCCGTGAATTCTCCCAAGAATCGGATGGAGTCCAGAAAGCGCCGGGAACGTCGCCGCGAGCGAGAGATGCGGCGAAAGAACCGAACGGCCGCTGGCCCAACTCATCCGTCGGGTTTCTCCGCCCGGGCGGTGCAGTGTGAAACCGCCAAACTATTTGCCGTGAATCCGGTCGCGGTGAGCGGCGAATCGATGGCCGATCGCGCGGTCTTGGCGGCATCCGCCGGGACGCAATTGGATCCGGAGGATCAGTCCGCCGCGGCCGCGATTCGCACCGCACTGGCAGCCTTGGCGGAAGGAAGAGCCAGTGCGGCGTTGGCCGCCGTGCAAGGGATCTCCCGCGGCAGTCCCTTGGCGGAGTGGCGGATGTTTGTTCGGGGGTTGGCGGCTTTTTATGCCGACGACTTCGTCGAGGCGGCTCGCGCTTGGAAATCGCTCGATCCCCACCGGCGTCCCCATCGGATCGCCGCGGTGCTCCGAGCATCCGAACCCGATGCGGCGCTGGTCGTCGGCGAGTCCACCGGTCCCCCCGCCAGTCCAGCGCCACCAGATTCTTCCCCGTCGAGTGCGACGTCGCCTCCTGCGTGGCTCGAGCGCCGCGCCGCTTTGGTGCGTCGGTTTCGGCAGCAGCGCCCCGTCCTGGAGCGAGCGCGACATATCGCGAACGTCGTGCACCGCGATCCGGACCAAAGGTTCAGCGCCAGTCAGCTGCAAGAGCTGATCAACTTGCGGCTCGCCTGGAATCGACTCGATCCCGGCTTTGTCCAGCCCTTTGAGCGTGCATGTGTATATTTGTGCACTATGCAGCCTCAGCACCAGGTGTTTGATTTGGCCAAGCAGCGGATTCCGGGGCCGGCGCACGACCGCGTCTGGAACCTGCTGGCCTATGTCTACTATCAGAAGTTTCGCGGAGCCGAATCGCTGGTCCGAGAATCGTTGCGGAAGTATCTGGTCAACGATCTGCCTCATTTCCACGAGCTGTCCGCCGACTTGCGAAGTGCGATCGCCAGTACCCTCGAGTACCAGAATGCTCAGTATCTGTCAGAGTCGTATGATTTCCCGTTTTCGCTACTGCTCCGGGAGATGGATCCGGATGTCGAGTCGGCGTTGCGGCGCTCGATCCAAGCCTATCCGGCGAATCGCGCCGCCCATCAAGCCTTGACCGATTTTCTGCAGGAGCAAATCGAGCGGACGCCTGGGAAGCCGCAGCGCGCGCCGATGGAAGCCAAGTTGCACAAGGCCTATGTGGCCTGGAGTCTGGCTTTGCCGGAAGATGTTCCGCCGCGGCTTTGGTTAATCGACCAGTACTTTGACAACGACGAGTTGGCACGGGCCCAACCGATCGTGGAAAGCCTGTCCGGTGTGCGGTTGGACGAACCGTTGTTCAAGGCCTTGCCCTGGAAATTGAAGCTGCGGCAGGCGTTCGCCGCTTGCCGTCGCAAGAGTTCGCTCGGTCAGGCCCGAAGGCTGCTGGCCGAAGCCGAAGGGGTGTGGCCGAGTTGGTTGCCCAAAACGTGGTTGCCTTTTTTCCTAGCCGCGCTGGAACGGCGGTCCGGCGATTCGGCGGCGTTTGCGGAGCGACGGGCGGTGGCCGCCGCGGCCGTTACTCACGATCGGCTGTTGGACGATGTGATGATTTTCGGCGCCCTGAAATTCGTGCAGGTCCCCAGCGCCGAACTCCGGCCGTTCCGTGCCGACGTCGAGCAGCATGCGGCGGCGGCGAGCGACCTGTCGCTGGAGTCGCTGGCTCGACTGGGGGCGGCCTTCTGGGATCTGCAACGCGTCTCGTTGTTTTATCCCGGGTACCGCTCGCACGGCAGCAAGTTTGGCAAGGCCTTTGTGGATCGTTTGGCGACGCTTCCCCCGTCGCGTACGCTCCCGGGGTTGGAAGCGGCTTGCCTCTGGGCCGCAGGTTCGCGATTCTGGGGAAACCCCTACGAGCCGGCAATTCCAGTGTGGTTGCGGGCGAACGCCCAAGCCAGTCCCTTGGCGAATTTGGCGATCCTGCGAGCGCTGGTCGCCGCGCGTTTTGGAGCGCAACGGCTGGTGCAGTGCCAGCCGATGATCGACCGATTGGCGGCGGCGGCCAAAGTGCACGACGATTCTTATTACCGCCACGCGATGGCCCAAACCGCAACCGAGGCGCGGGAAAAGCTCGCCGAGTATCAAGCGGTTTCCCGATTCGCCGGGTCCCTTGGACTAGACGGGGACGAATACGCGGATGACGATGAGGACGGCTAGGATGGACAAGATTTGTGGGCGAGGCAATCTATGGGCGACATGAATCCTTATGATGTGTTAGAGCTACCGGGCGGCGCCAACCTGGAGGAGGCACGTGCGGCTTATCTCCGCTTGGTGAAGGAGAACCCGCCGGACCGTTGCCCGGAGCGTTTTCGCGAGGTCCACGCCGCTTGGACGTCGCTCGCAGATCCGCTGGTTCAAGCGGCTCAGCTGATTCCGAGTTGCAAGACGCCTCCCGTATTGTCGGAATGGATCGCCGCTGCTGAAAAGGTCAAGCCGCCGCTACCCACCGAATTCCTTCTGTCCCTCGGCAACGATCCCTGACATAGTGGCGCGACGCTCCGCGTCGCGACCCCGCGCCCCTCACGTCCTCCCTCCAAAATCCCCCCTCACATCCCCGACACCCTCCCATCCCTAAACGCCCTCATGTCGCCCATCCCGTCCCGTATACAATCATAGAACGAGTCCCCTGGTCGACGGACGCAATCTCAACTTCCCTCTCAGCTATCCGGCGCCCCAACACTCGTCTCAACACTCGTCTCAACACGCAACTGAATCGCGAAACCGATGCATTCTGACTGGAAACAACCCCCTTTCACGTCTGACGTGGTGAGACCCGACGCGGCGAGACCCGACGTGGTGAGTCCCGAAGCGGCACCAGCCGACGAGGCGGGGAAGGATCCTCCGTTTCCGAATACGGGCAGCGAGTCGGCGTTCGGCATCTTGGATGTAGTCGAGTCGTTCACGGCCTTGCGTCACGAGCTGAAGCTGCAGGTGAAACAGGGACGGGACTTACAGCAGGCGATGGCCGACGGGGTATCGCGACTGAGCGACTTGCCTCAGCAGTTGAAATTGCAGGCGGCGGCCGCGGAATCCGCCGCCTGGCAATCCGCACAAAAGATGGGGCTGGCGATTGCTGAGATCGACGATATGCTGCGAAGGTTGCAGGCCGAGTACCCCGGGCCGAACGACGCGCCCGGCCTGTCGGAAGCTTTCGAGGCGGAGTGTCGAAATGTGGGATGGTGGGCTGCCAGGTTTTGCCGGCCTTTTCTGCAGAGGATGCGGACCGCCCTGCGGGCTTCGGCCGAGGCAGCGGCACAGCAGGCGGCTCGCCGCGATTCCGTGCGGGAGGCTCTGGACTTGTTGTTGGCACGAGTCCACAGCTGGATGGAACAGTTGCAGCTGGTGCGGCGCGACGTGGTCGGACTCCCGTTCGACCCCGAGACGATGCACGCGATCGATCGGGTCGAACGGGCCGGAGCAGCGTCCGGAGAAGTCGTCGAGCAGTTGCGGCCCGCGCTGTCGTGGCGCGGCGAGTTGATTCAATACGCAGAGGTCCGCATCGCCAAGTAGGTGGGGCGCGGCCGATGGATTCTAGCGAGGGAAAGGAAGAAATATGACCGAGCCGACTACGCCTCTCATCGGGATCGATCTGGGCACGACCAATAGTGTGGTCGCAGCCTACCAGGGGGGCCAGGTACGGGTGCTGGAGGAAAGCGGAACGGCGCTGTTGCCTTCTGTGGTGGGCGTGACTCCCGAAGGGAAGTTGGTGGTCGGGGAGGTGGCACGCAACCAATTGACGGCGTTTCCCGAACGCACGATCGCATCGGTCAAGCGGCGGATGGGGGAGTCGGTGCAATTGACGATGGGGGATCGAACGTACACCCCGCAAGAGATCAGCGCGGTGATCTTGCGGCGGCTGCGGGAACGAGCGGAATCCGCTCTCGGCGGACCGGTGAACCGGGCGGTGATCACTGTCCCTGCGTTCTTCGACGAGCACCAACGGCAGGCCACCCGCGAAGCGGGTGAACTGGCGGGACTGACGGTCGAGCGGATCATCAATGAACCGACGGCCGCCAGCCTGGTGTATGGCGCGGATCAGGATGGCCCGCGGCACTATGTCGTCTACGACTTGGGGGGAGGGACGTTCGACGTCTCTATCGTGCGCACGGAAAGCGGTGTCATCGAGGTCCTCAGCAGCAAAGGGGACACGCACTTGGGAGGGGATGATTTCGATCAGCTGTTGTCCAAATTCGTGGCGGATGCCTTTCATTCGCTCCACGGAGTCGACTTGAACGCCGACGTGCGCACCCGGTGGCGCTTGTTGCAGGCTTGCGAACGTGCCAAGTGCGAGTTGTCGACGCTGGAGTCGACGCGGGTGATTGAGGCGTTGATCGCGGAGCACGATGGTCGACCACTCCACCTGGACCTCACCATCTCGCGGGCAGATTACGAGCGGCTGATTGCACCGTTGGTCGAGCGGACCATCGATTGCGTCGATCAGGCGTTAGCCGATGCCGCCGTCACGCTGAGTACGATTGACGATGTGCTGTTGGTCGGTGGATCGACGCGCACGCCCCTGGTCCAGAACCGTCTACGGCAAGAGTTGGGGAGGGAACCGCGTTGGGGAGTCAATCCCGACCTGGCAGTGGCCTTGGGCGCCGGAACCCAAGCGGCCATGCAATCGGGGCAAAAAGTCGGTCCGGTATTGGTCGATGTGGCCACGCATACACTGGGTATCGCCGCACTGGAGGACCAGTTTGGGCACCAGCCCATGTTTTCTCCGATCATCCACCGCAACTCGCCGCTGCCCGCCTGTCATGAGCAAGCGTTCCACACGGTGTTCGAAGGTCAAGAGGACGCCGAGATCGAAGTATTTCAAGGGGAGAGCCGGGTCTTGGGGCACAACCGGGCGATCGGCAAGTTCATGCTGCAGGGGCTCAATCAAAGCACGACGGCCGATGGGCGGATTGTGGTTCGATTTGATTTGACTTTGGATGGTACGCTCAAGGTTTCGGCCCGCGAAGTCGGGTCGTCCGTCGCTCACTCGCTGGTGATCCAAGGTGCGAACGCGCGACTCGATTCGGCGGCCCGAGCGGCCGCCGCCGAACACTTGGAATCGATGTTTGCGGCCTCGGACGAATTCGATAGCGCGGGCGAATTCTCCCGGCGCGATGGATCGGCCTCGCAGCCAGCCAGCCATTGGACGGCGCCCGACGCCGAATCAAGTCGGCTGGACGCACTGCTGGTCAAGGCGCGGGCGGCCCAAAACCAAGCGACCCCCGCCGATCGTGAGGAGATCGAGCAACTGATCGAGTCGATCGAGCTAGCGCGCCAACAAGCAGATGACTCGATGTTGAGCGCCCTGGAAGTCGAACTCGACGATCTGCTGTACTATGTCGTTGGTTAGTAGGTAAAAGCCGATATCGCCGAACCCTTTCCGTTGCTTCGAACAGGCTCAAGACCATCCGGAACCGACGATAATAGCGAGCGTGGAGGCGCATGGTCGAGATTGTTTGCCCTGTCTGTCGAGCTCGTAGGAACACCGACCTCAACTGCCGTCGCTGCGGGGCCGATTTGGGGCTTTGGCGAAAGGTGCTCGCCGCTGTGGAAATGGCAAAACGGCAACACGCCACAGCGGTTCTGTCCCACGATTCGCAGCAGATAGCTAGTGCGTACCGCCGCTTGGCCTGGCTCAGCCCAACCATTGCTCGACAAGTCGCAGCCGGAACGGCAAACGCCTCGACGTCGGAAGGACTGGATCGATAGTGGATCCGCCGTCTGTTGGCAAATCCCTATCGATTCAGTTGGGAGTTCTTCATGGTTGTCGCTCTCCCCCAACTCCGGATCGGTGGGCCAGGCGGTTGGCATCGGCAAACGAATCGTCTCGCTCGATTACTTCGATCAGCCCCCCACGTGCCGCAAGGTGTGGGACCGGTTGATCTCGGGTTTCGTGTTTGAAGCCCGCGAGGCCGGCTCTCTGGAAGAAATCGCAACGCCCGACGATGTCGCGGCGCTGCTGGCGGCGACAACCAAAGCCGCGTGGACCGCTCGCGCGACGGTGGGTGATGGTGAAGACTTCCGCGCGGAAACTCCAGCCGGAGATCAGGCTTCGGCCCCGATTGGTGGATGGAACGGCCTTGCATGTCAGCGTGATGACGGCCGGCTAACGCCCTACGGATGTTCGCCGCAACGTCTGGCCGCGCTTTCTCTCCGCGTTGCTATCTCAGTCGCTTGCCGGCGGCGCAGGCATCGAGCAGTTTGCGGAAGCGCGCGGCGCGGGTCTCTGGTTTTTTGGCGGTGGTTATCCAGTGCAAAAGGACCTTCTTGTAGCCGGGCGGTGTGCTCTGGAAGAATTGCCAGGCGACCTTGTTCCGGCGGAAGGTGCGCAATTCGTCCGCAGAGAGCTCCGCGTTCGAATCGCGTTCATAGGCGTACACCGCAGACTTGGACTCGGTCCGCGCGGCGAATGCTTTCGCGCCCGCTGGGGTGATTTGGCCGTCGGCTTGTAGCTGCTGGAACTTGGCGATGTTCACGGTGCTCCAGATCGACGTCGGCTTGCGCGGTGTGAAGCGGATCGAGTACGCTTGGTCGTCGATCCGCTTGCGGACGCCATCGATCCAGCCGAAGCAGAGCGCCTGGTCGACCGACTCCGACCACGACATGCTCGGCCGGCCCGAACCGACTTTCCAGAATCCGACCAGCAGTTCGGATTTTGTGGCGGCATGTTTGGCGAGCCAGGTTCGGAAGGCAGCCGCATTCTTGAAAAACGTGGGAGGGGTCATGGGTTGTCGAAGAAGTGAGCCCTTTCGTCGATGGTGTTTTCACTGCGAATCATTCTACGAATGGGTTGGGCGGCTTCCGAGCAGTGTGTCGCCTTAGTAAGCGTTCACGGGGCGAACAACAGAATGGTTCACTTTGAGGGGGTCATTGAGGGGGTCAGACCCATTTTTCGGAGTTGGCGTACATTGCAGATTGCCTTCTTAGGCCGAAAAATGCGTCAGACCCCCGGCGCGTGAACGGTTACGTCGACTTACGCTCCGCGAAGGTCAGGCGGCTTCTGCGGGGCAAAAGTTGTCAATCCGTTCGTTATAATCGGGGGCGACTTCATAATTCCTGGAGGAAACGCGGATGCGAAATTTTGAATTGCTCAGACGGCGGATCGTCGCCATCTACGTGGTCGTGGCTGTTGCGGTCATGACTGCGAGCGGTACGGCCACCGCCCAGAACGCGACGGACGAGGATTTCCCATTCCAAGGAGAATACGTCGGCGAACTGGGGCAGGGGAGTGAAAAAGTCAAGTTCGGATTGCAGGTGATCGCGGTCGGCAAGGGGCAGTTTCGCGCCGTCGGATATCACGGCGGACTCCCCGGCGAAGGCTGGGATCACGAGCCGCCGTTGCGCGTGGAAGAGCTCGGCAAGCGGAACGGCGATACCGTCACCTTCGTCGGTCCGGGGGGGACCGGAACGCTGCGCTTCGGCACGATGACCGTGGACGATCCGCAAGGCAACCGGCTGGGTGAATTGCAGAAGGTCGAGCGCCGCAGCCCGACCTTGGGCAAGGCGGCTCCGGAGGGGGCGATCATCCTGTTCGATGGCAAGGTCGCCGATGCCTGGGATGGGGGGAAGCTCGCCGAAGATGGATTGCTGATGCCCGGCGCCACTAGCCGCCAGAAATTCGGCAGCCACAAATTGCATCTGGAGTTTCGTCTCCCTTACCAACCCGAGGACAGCGGCCAAGGGCGGGGGAACAGCGGTCTGTATGTGCAGGGGCGCTACGAAGTGCAGATGCTCGATTCGTTCGGCTTGGAAGGGCTGAACAACGAATGCGGTGGGATTTACTCGATCAAAGCGCCGGACCTGAACATGTGTTATCCGCCAATGGCCTGGCAGACGTACGACGTCGAGTTCACGGCGGCGGAGTATCGGGATGGGAAACTGGCGGGGCCCCCGCGAGTCACCGTTTACCACAATGGGACGAAGATCCACGACAACGTGGCGCTGCCGGGCGATCAAACGACCGGAGGCGCGGTCGTGGACGTCGGGCCCGAACCCGGACCGATTTTTTTGCAAGACCACGGCAACCCGGTCCGCTATCGGAATATCTGGGTGGTGGAGACCAAGTGATCTTTAGCAAGAAGCGTAACCATCCGCCCGGCAAGCGTGCGGCATTTGTGAGTGTGGGAGAGATCGGATTTGTTGGCGGGCGTTCTTAGCAAGAGGCGTAACCATCCGCCCGGCAAGCGTGCGGCATTTCTTTTCACCCTCCCGCGACGAGGCGCCAATACGTTGAACTCGCGGGAGGGTCGGACGCAGGAGGCGGCCGGGGAGGGCGAGTGAACTAGGGCCGGTGTACCTTGGCTGCGCCCCTGTCAGCGGATATATCGGATGACAGAAATCGCGCGACCGTCGAGCAGGCCCACTAGCAAGGTCTCGTTGGCGAATTCACCCTCTGGTGGAAGTTCGCGATGACCGGTGATTGCGTCCGGCGGTTCGCCGGCGCCTAGCCACCTCCGCTGCCAATATCGAACGTAAACAAGCTCACCGGCGGACAGGTTTTCTCCTTTACTGCAGTCGGCCAGCCGCACATCAGCCAAAAATAGTCGGTATTGCCAGTCCTCGAACGACGTCGATTTCTCGTAAATCGCTTGCACATGACCTGTGACGACGTGCGGTAAGCGCTCAAGGGGCGAACAGCAGAATGGATCACTTCGAGTGGTTCAGACCCCCTCGAAAATTCAAAATACTTGATGGGTTCGATTCCCTTTTTGCGAGAGTCCTGATAGCGGACGAACAGAACCCCTGAGAATTCGGGGCGCGTCCGCTGGAATCCGAGGACTTTCAAAAAGGAATTGCGCCATGCCATCGAGTTCGATTCTTTCGTTCGACTTGTCATCCCATTCACGTCTGCCTGCGCCGCGGTCAGCGCCACGGTCAGCGCCGCTACCCGCTCCGCTTCCGCGCCCGCTGGAGCGAATCGTCGACATTCTTCTGCGAGCCGGCGCCAGCTTGCGCCGCGGGAACAAGGTCGATGACGAATTGCTCCAGATCCGCGGACTGCTGGAGTCTCTCCCTCTGCCGACGGACGAATTCGGTTTGGCGTGCAATCGACTGCACAATGCGGCACGGTACGCTCGATCGGGCGAAACGGGCGCCGCCAATTGGGAATTGGTGACCCTGCGGAAATCGTTGTCTCGGCTGGAGTAGTAGGGGTAGTCAACGTTCACGAGCTGGAGACGGCGATTCAATCCTCCCCGGCTACATTCTGCATCCGATCCTCGCGCAGGGAGGTCGTACGTTTTTCTGCGCCAACGTGCCTGCCGTTCGTTTAACGCCCAGCCGGAGGCGCCGGCTTCTCCCTCAACGGCAGATCCCACGTGCCGGCGCCTCCGGCTGGGCGTTAAACGAATGTGCCGGCGCCTCCGGCTGGGCGTTAAACGAATGTGCCGGCGCCTTTGGCTGGGCGTTAAACGAACGTGCCGGCGCCTTTGGCTGGGCGTTAATCGAAGAACGCGCAATCTAAAGTGAATCAGTACGGTGCGACCGCCAGGCTCTGGGGAATTCAAAATTACCGCGTGTGGGTCAACCTCACCTGGCCAACACGTTGCCAACGGTTGTCCGGGAAAACTCGCAAGAAAAGCGGCTGAGAATCTGATAGTTTTGCGGAGCGGTTTGTTCTATCATGGGTACTCGCGGAAGGGGCGTGCGATGGTGACAGCATGCCAGCGAACAACTCTCATCTCGAACGGTCGGTCACTCAATGGCTTGAGTCATTGAAAGCCGATCGATCGCTTGCCGGCCAGCGGTTGTGGGAGCGGTACGTCGAGAAGCTGGCCCGGTTGGCTCGGCGAAAGTTGGGGCCAGCCAATCGGCGCGAGGCGGACGAAGAAGACATCGTGATCGAGGTCTTCACCGATTTTCTGGAGGGCTTGAAACGCGGCCGATTCAGTCGACTGTCCGACCGCCAAGACCTGTGGCAGATCCTGACGATGCTCACCGAGCGCAAGGTCATCGACCAGCGGCGGCGGCAGCGTGCGGCGAAGCGGGGGGAGGGGAAAATCCAAGGGGAATCGGTGCTCTGGAATGTCCAGGGCTCTCGAGCGCACCCCGGGATCGGAGCGATCGCCGGCCTGCAGCCGACTCCGCAATTCGCCGCGGAAGTTGCCGACAACCTGAGGACTTTGCTGGAAGGATTGCCCAACGATTTGCTGCGTGAACTGGCGCGCGATAGTCTGGCGGGTTACACCCAGGAGGAAATGGCGAAACGCCATCATCTCAGTCTCCCCACGATCCAGCGAAAACTGCGATTGATCCGAGCCCAGTGGCACCCGGAGCAATCGTCATGATCTCTGAGGGGGGCCAGTCGAGGGCCAAGGTATCTCCGACGGCCTATCTGCATATCGATGCCGTCTGCGACCGCTTTGAACGGGTATGGAAGTCCTCCCAGCGATTGTCGATTGAGCAGTTGTTGGCGGAGCACTCGGATTTGCCGCGCGAAGCACTGCTGCACCAGTTGTTGCTGGTGGAATTGCACTTGCGTGCCGACGCAGGCGAGCCGGCTCCGGCGGACGAATTGGACCAACGGTTCCCCGACGACTTGCGGGTCTTGAACCGAGTCCGCCGCGAGTACCGCCAATCGACGCAGGGTTCGGCCGCCCCGCCGACGGCAGAGGATGTGGCGGTGCGGGCTCGCAAATTCGAAGTGCCGGCCGCGATCGGACGATTTCAGATTAAGAAGCTATTGGGGCGCGGCGGGTTTGGCGCGGTGTTTCAGGCCTGGGATCCCCAGCGGCAACAGGACGTGGCGCTCAAGGTGCCCCATCTGGCGGCTGCGGAATCACCCTCGCAGACCGAGATCATTCGACGAGAGGCAGACGCCGGACAACAACTGGATCATCCGAATCTGGTCCGCACGCTGGGGAGCGAAGAGATCGATGGGAAGCTGGTGATAACCCAGCAGCTGATCGACGGGCGCAACCTGGAGCAATGGTCGGCGGAGGCCGATCGCAGCATCGACCAAATCGTGGGCCTGCTGGTGCCGGTGGCCAAGGCCTTGGGGTATCTGCACGAGCAAGGATTTTTCCATCGCGACTTGAAACCGACCAACATCCTGGTCAGCCGGGAGGGGGTCCCCTACGTCGCCGATTTCGGGTTGGTATTGCACGAGGACCAACTGCGCGATCCGCGAAAACGAGGGGAGTTGGCCGGGACGTATGCCTTCATGGCGCCCGAGCAAATCCAGCGGGCGCGGCACTTGATCGACGGCCAATCCGACTTGTGGAGTTTCGGTGTCATTCTGTATCGCCTGCTGACGAATCGCTATCCATTCGGCGGCCCGCCCCCGCAGTCCGACGCGGAGATGCCGGATTACTTGCAGGACTTGATGTACGAGATCAGCGAACACGACCCGCGCCCGCCGCGTCAGGTCAACAGTACGATCTCGCGCCGGCTGGAGCAAATCTGCCTGCGGTGCCTGGAGAAGCGAAAGAAAGATCGTTATTTCACCGGATACGACTTAGCGGAAGACTTGCGGCTTTTGGTGGACCAGGACTCGCGGCCCGCCAGCAAAAAAGCACCCGCGCGGTCATTGCAGGTTGTACCCAACGGGTTGCGGTCGTACGAGGCGGAGGACGCAGCCTTCTTTCAGGAGTTGTTGCCTGGTCCGCGAACCGAAGGAGGCGTTCCCAAGAGTCTGGACTTCTGGAGGAGCCGCCTCTCGGGGTCGCCCAGCGAACTGCCAATCGATCTAGGCGTGATCTACGGGCCCTCGGGTTGCGGCAAGTCATCGTTGGTCAAAGCCGGGTTACTGCCGCTGCTGGACAGCTCGTTCGTGCCGGTCTTTGTCGAGGCGACGGCACACGACACTGAAGTCAGGCTGCTCAAGGCGCTGCGCGAGCTCTTGCCGCAACTCCCCCCTCAACTTTCGTTGAGCGAGGCCTGCCGGTGGGTGGGAGAACGGGGAGGAGGCCGTGGCCGGAAGGTACTGCTGGTGCTGGACCAGTTCGAGCAATGGCTGCACGCGCATCCGCAATTGGAGCAGGAGCAGTTGGTCGAGGCGCTGCATCTCTGCAACGGGACTCGCCTGCAGGCGCTCTTGCTGGTCCGCGATGACTTCTGGATGCCGCTCAGCCGCCTGATGGATCGGCTGGAGGTACCGCTGCAAGAAGGGAAGAACACCGCCGCGGTCGATCTGTTTGATTTGGAGCATGCTCAAAAGGTGTTGCTGTTGCTGGGACGAGCCTACGGTCAATTGCAGAGTGAATGGGGTGCGGTCAGCGCCGCGGAACGGCAGTTTCTGTCGCGGGCGGTCGAGGGGATGGCGGAGAATCGCCGAGTGATCTGTGTGCGTCTGGCGTTGTTCGCTCAGATGCTCAAGGACCGCCCCTGGACGCTGATGGAGCTCAGGGCCGTAGGAGGCGCCCAAGGGATCGGCTCGGCGTTTCTGGAAGAGAAGTTCGGGGCGCGCGCTGCGGCGCAGTATCGGCCCTTCGTTGGCGCCACGCGTCGGATTCTGGAGGCGTTGCTCCCTCCGCCGGGGAGCGATATTCGCGGTCAGATGCGTTCGGCGGAGGACTTGCAAGAGGTGGGCGAGTTGGATTTGAGAGCCGACTTTGAGGCGCTGACTCGAATTCTGGATTCGGAGCTCAAGCTGTTGACGCCGGTGATCCCGGATCGTCCGGCGGGGCGAGCTGCGGCCGAGCACGGCTCGGAGGACGAGCTGAGTTATCAGTTGACGCACGACTTCCTGGTTCCCGCCATCCGCGATTGGCTGGATGCGACGCTCAAGCAGACGCGGGCCGGACGAGCTCGGATTCGCTTGCGGGAATTGGCGGCGCACGTCATCCCGGACCAGCCGCCGCGCTATCTGCCAACCAACGCCGAATGGCTCTCCTGGCAGTTTCTGCTCCCCCGCACCGGCCGCAGCGACAACGAGTCGACGATCATGCGCTCGGCCGGGCAAAGATTCTGCAAGCAGGTTGCAGCTTGGGGAGGTTTTTTTGTAGTCTTCTCGGCCCTATCTTGGTACGTCTTGAACGACAAAATATGGCGACCGCGGCAAACGGTCATTCAATTGATCGACAATTTGTTTCACCAGGAAATAACCAATGCTCCAGCATCAGTGACCGGTCTAGCTCAAAATCCTGTCCTTGCGAAGTCATTTCTTCGGAAATGGGCTGATCGGCCACATGTGGACGACGACTACCGCTTGCGATTGGCGTTAGGAATGTTCCCGTTTGATCATACTCAAGCCAGAGTTATCGTACCGGAAATCGTAGACTCGACATGTTCGCCGCAACAACTAAAGGCAATTCTAAGTATTCTTCAAAGTCAAGGGCACGATCCATCGCCAGATCTGAACAAGGTCTTGAGCGATCCCGCCGCTGATCCGCGTTGTCGATTTCGGGCAGCCTGCGGCTTAATGCATTTAGGTACGACCTTGCGTACATGGAATTCCGAAGCGGAGTTTTTGGCGTCCGTGCTTTGTGCAGAGCCGGCGACTTGGGTGGGTGAATGGATTGCTATTCTCAGGTCAGCGGGGGAGCAATTGCAGCCGGCTTTCGTTTCGCTGTTCATCGCGCCTGACGACCCTGCAACACAGACTTTTCTTGGGGCGGATCGGGCGGCGGTATTGGCCAACGCGATCTATGAATTCTCGCCAGCAAAGACCGAATGCGCCAATCTGGCGAAGTTTATTCTCGACGCCAACGACGTTCGATTCAACGCCGTGTTGTCGACGGTCGAAGAAAAACAAGCGACCGACGCGATGATCGAGGTACTAGAGCACATGTCGATCGACCCAACCGATCCTGTGGCGGAGGCGAATCTCGCCACGGCGTTGATGCGGTTGGGCCGTCCGTCGGTCCTGTTGGAACTCTACTCCGGCGAATGGGACTCGGTGCCGACGCTGCTGAGCGTCAATTTCTCGAATCCGAAACGGCTGCGGATCCACGACCTCCGACAGCTGTATGAAACCGAGTCCGTCGCCGACGTGAATGTCGGCGCGCGCCTGCGGCGTTCGATGCTGCAGGCACTGGCGTTTCAGGCGGTTGCTGCGATGGATGAAGCGACCCGCACCTGGTTGATTGACTTAGCACGGCACCACTTCCTGAACGACCCGGATGCGTGTTGTTACTCAACGTCGGGGTTGATCCTACGCCGGCTTGGCTATTCGCATTTGGACGAACTGCGGGCAGAGCGGCGGCGAGAGAAGCAACATGGCGCGGACCAGCCCTACGGAAACGTACTGATCTGCGATCGGTTGCAGGATTTCAGCTTGCAAGCCGTTCCTACGCCGGAGGGAGGGTTACGAGTCATCGCCGTTTCGATGGTGGAGTTGACCAACGAGGAGATGCAGGGTTATCTGGAATCTGTTGGGAGGGCCAAGAAAAACGATCTCTTGGCGGCTCATCCGTATTCCTCTTATCCCGACGAGAAGTTTCAAGTTCGCACAGTGATGGCGTACTGCAACACCTTGGGCGGGGACCATTTCTATCCGGACGACCTAACCTTCGGCAACATTGTTGACAAGAACTACGACCCCAACGCGCTCGGCTATCGCCTGCCGACAACTCATGAATGGTTGGCGTTTTGTGAATCCAATCGCGTCTTGGTCGGACTGAAATACGCCGGCGATTGGCCACCGATCACGTCGCATTACGAGTGGTTGTACGAAACCAGCCAAGTTGGAACGCAACCTGTCGGAATGCTCTTGCCCAACCGAGCTGGCCTTTTTGACACGTTTGGAAATCTCGGCGAGATTTGCCACATGTCGGAAGTGCACGAGGAGGATTATGATCCGTCTTACGGTCGAATCGTCAAGGACATGGGCGTGGGATATCGGGCCAAGAGAACGGCACTGGCCCGTGTACTCGACCTTAAGGCGACGTATCCCTTTCAAGTCAACAATTCGGACGATTATAAAGGCTTCCGGGTCGTTTGGACCTTGCATTGATCGAGTCTGTAGATTTAACGCACGACATATAACGATTACTAAGTTGGTAGGTCAGCACCCAAACAGCAGGCAAGAACGCAAGGCGACTCGGCCGAACCTGCCATTTCGTTCGCGTTGCCGAATTTAAAAACTCGGTTGAGGTCAACTACTGATTGTAAAGTCGCTTCAATGACACTTTGAAATACCCGAATTCGACGGACTTTGTCATATAACTGTCATCATCGTAAACTGTGCCCGTGATCGTTCCACCTTTCCAAAGGATTTTAAACGAGTCCTTGCCTGGAAGCGTATTAGGCTCCGAAGCGTCTGGTGGATCCGGTGGGCTCGGGCTCTGGATTTCATTCTCCAGCTTGTGGATCGTAACGAGCCACCAATCCTGGCACAAGGGTCCACCAAGCCAGATGCGCCGGGAGGCCAGCTTGATAGGTTTCATGTCGAACGAAGCGGTTTCGCCGTCCGCAAGGTTCAATAGAAACGATTTCGTGGGCAAAAGGTCTCCACTGTAATTTCCGATCTGAAGGAAAAAGTTCTTGTCGGTCAACTCCACTTCCGTCGGGCCACAGTCAGCGTTTCCTGGCGCGGTAGTTCCCGCCGTAATCGGAATGTTGCATTTGCATTTATCAGGGTTCATGCAGGATCGTATTTCGACAAATTTGTCGGTTTCATAAGCGATCGTGCAATCAGCACAGACTACTTTTGAGCTAGTACAACAAATCTGATATGCACAGTTCCGCCGCAAAGGCTGCCGGCCGCAACAACGATGATTGCAAAGTCCTCGTCGGAATATTTGTGCCTCAATACTGGGCACGACAATACTCAAAGCAAAAATTGCAATAAGACCGAAGATAAATCGACTGCGGAAGTTCATACGGAAATCTCCCAATATCTCGAGGAAGGATGCAAGTTCGCCCCGTTTTGGTTCATGGTAGTTGAACGCATCTAGGGAGAAAGTGTCAAACGCTGGTGCACGCCAAAAAGTCGAAAGAAATCCAGTAGTGGACGCGGCCACAGAAGTCGCACCTGAAATGTTCACTTGGGCCGAAATCCAGGGTGACGTCTGCGCAATACGTTAATCAACAACCCGATAGCCGGCCCGACAGGCAATTTTTGCTTTGGGTTGGAGGAACGCTGAATTCGGCTCGGCTCGGCACTTGGGTATTGGTATATCTCTCCGTTCCAACCGAGCTTGCCGCGGAGGAGGGTAGGTGGGAAGACTGCCGCCGGGCGGTACCTCCATCTATTTTTCCGCCGAGCGTGGCTTGCCGGAGGGCGATAACGCGGGTGGGTCCACGATCGTGTGTTTCGGCAATAGTGCTGCGGAATAAGGTTGGCCCAAAGTCGTGTGGCCCCCTCACCCTGCCCTCTCCCCCGAAGACGGGGGAGAGGGGAATGGGACAAGCGAAGGCAATGGGACAGGCGAAGGTAATGGGGCCGGAGAAGGGAATAGGCCTGGAGTGGGTATGGGGATGGGCTCTAATCGGATTGCCAGTGGGTGGCGAGGAGTTCCTCGAGGTGTCGCACGACGTCCGCATGCTGGGCTGCGAGATTGGTGGATTCGGTGGGGTCGCGGCTCAGGTCGTACAACTCCAGCGGGGAATCCGGGTCTTTGTGCCGCTGGCCGCCCAGCGACGGTTTGACCGTCGGCGGGTTGGCTTGCCAGGCGATGAGCTTCCAGTCGCCCTGGATACAACTCCGCGACCAGAGGCTCCGTTCCGGCTGAGCGGCAGAGACCATGTCGTGCGCATAGTGCTCCAGGAAGACGGTGTCGCGGCGGGCGAGCGCAGCAGAATCCAACAGATCGATCCCGGGCAAGTTCGCCGGGGCTTGAACTCCGCAGGCCGCCAAGATCGTGGGGACGATATCGATACTCGACGCCAATTGCGTGCGTTCGAATCGAGGCTGAATCTTGGCGGGCCACCGGAGCAGGATCGGCGTGCGAACTCCGTTCTCGTAGGGGCTCGATTTGCCGAATTCGTTCCAGCCATTGTCTGCCAAGAAGACCAGCAAGGTATTCCGCTCTAAATCGCGCTTCTCTAGATGGTCCAGCAATTGGCCGCAGGTCTCGTCGAGCCATTCGACCATCGCGTAGTATTTCGCTCGCGATTCCGGTTGGATTTGCACATAGTGCTTCAACAATCGCTCCGGCGGATTGTGGGGCTGGTGCGGCAGAAACGGAGCGTACCACACGAAAAACGGTTGGTTGTCTGCTTGAGTGCGATCGATGAACTCGAAAATCGGCTGCATCGAATCGCGGCCGATCGCTAAGGCCTGACCGCCGTGCCGGTCGGTCTGGCCCATGCTGTCGGTGAAGCCCGCCGCGGCCGGCTCGCGCATCCAATACTTCCCGGTGTGCAGCGTGCGGTAGCCGGAATCGGCCAACAGACGCGGCAGCTGGGGGAATTGAAAAAACCGTTCCAGCCAAGGCTCGCGGGGTCGGCTTTCTGCGGGGTCGTTGCCCGTAATCCCGTGCTGGTGCGGATACCGGCCGGTCAGAAGCGTAGCCAACGAGGGGCTGCACAGCGCGGTGGGGACGTAGCCGCGCGTGAACGTGAGTCCCTCCGCGGCGATCCGATCCAAATGCGGCGTGCGGACATCGGCATTTCCCATGAATCCGTAGTCGGTCCAGGCGTGGTCGTCGCTGATGATCAAGATGACATTGGGTTGCGAGGGGCCGTCGACGGCAGTCTGAATCCAGGTCGCGGCAGCACCACCGGAGGGAATGCAGAAAAACGGGAACAGCGCCCCTAGCGCAAAACACAATCGCAACAGCCAACGCCTGGCGCAGGCGAAATCCTGGCGCTTCCGCGTCAGGCCAAACTGGCTACGAATCGGCACCGGCCTGTTCATGCAACCTACCTTTCCAGGCGGCCAAGATCGATGTTCCATTTATCGCGGACAAACGCTGGAATCCGATCGCAGCGAGCCCTTTCGTCCGCCCACTCGATCATGCGTTTTTGTCGGGCGACTGTCGAGCAGAGCTTATCGGGGCAGGGGGTGATACCGACGCGACCGAGATCCAAACGGTCAGCGTCCCAGCAAGTCTGGATCGTCGCATCGGCGTGCGTGTGCTCATGCGTGTGTCCAGCGCAGGCGCGATACAGCAGTTCAAACGCGGCATCGTCGATCTGGAACTTATCACCTCGCAAACGCTTCGCGAAGTCGGCCCCCCGCTGGCCATGCTCCGGATCGGTTCCTTCGTTGTGACGCCGCGAATCATGGAACACCGCAAACAGGCTGACCACCTGGAGATTAGCCCCTGTTTCGCCGGCCAAGCAGTGTCCGTTTTCATAGACCCGCGCCCAATGCGCCACCCCGTGGTCGCCATCCCAGGGGAGTGCATATTCCGCCAAGATGGCTTGCAAAATGTTTTGAATGTCGAGTGGCATCGCCTGCGGTTTCTTCACGCATCCAACACTGGAAACCGCAGGCTAGCGCCAGGCGGCTGATGTTTTGTGACAAAGCCTAGTGTTGGCTCGGGAGAACGGTGGGAGGGAGTGAATCGCCCGCGGGAACGAAGCGCAGGGAGAGCGAGTTAACGCAGTGCCGCGTATTCTTTGCCGTGAATCGTTCACCTAGAAAAACATGGCCCAGATGCCCGCCGCAATTCCGGCAGACGATCTCGACGCGCAAGCCGTCGGCGTCCGTATGCCGTTCGACCGCTTCCTCGATTTCGTCGTCGAAGCTGGGCCAACCGCAACCCGAATGAAACTTGTCGGTTGACCGGTAGAGCGGCGCATTGCAGCGGCGGCAAAGGTACGTACCGGCGGCATCGTTGTGCAGATATTCGCCCGTCCCGGGGCGTTCCGTCCCCTTGTGCAGGAGAACTCGCTCCTCAGCGGGTGTCAGCGCGTTAAAATCGGGGTTCATGGAGATTCCTATCGGAACGGCTGCTCGAGAGTTGGGCGGCGCGGCATTCGACCACAAAACTCTAAGCGAGTAGAGCAGGAAAGTGAAGCAAACGAAAAACAGCCAGGTTCGGATTTGCATACTATGGGGATTATTGTTCCTGAGCGGCGTCGAGGCAACTCGCGGAAACCAGGAACCCGAGCCACGGCTGAACGTCGTCTTCATCTTGGTCGACGACCTCGGCTGGACCGATCTCGGCTTCAGCGGCAGTCGGTTCTACGAGACCCCCAATCTCGATCGCCTGGCCCAGCGCGGCGTATTCTTCACCAACGGCTACGCCGCCTGCCCGGTTTGTAGTCCGACGCGGGCCAGTATCATGACGGGAAAGTATCCGGCGCGGCTGGGGATCACGACCTACATCGATCCACGCGGTGGCAATCAGCCGCAAAACTGGCGGCGAAATACGCAAATGTTGCCGGCACCCTATCTGGACCATCTCCCGTTGGAGGAGATGACTATCGCGGAGTCATTTCGCGCGGAGGGCTACCGGACCTTCTTCGCCGGAAAGTGGCATTTGGGTTCCGCGGGGTTTTCTCCTGAGGATCAGGGATTCGAGTTCAATCGCGGCGGGTTTGAAGGGGGCTCGCCACCCTCTTATTTCTCGCCGTATCGAAATCCGCGACTGGAGGATGGCCCGCCCGGTGAGCATCTCCCCGCTCGGTTGGCGGAGGAAACCGTTCAGTTCATCCGCGGCCACAGCGACGAGCCGTTCTTCGCGTACCTGTCGTTTTATTCGGTCCATGTCCCACTCGCGAGCCGCGACGACTTGCGGGCGAAATTCGAAGCAAAAGCAGCTGCCGCGCCGGCGACCGACCAGGTCTGGGGCACGGAGGGCGGGAGCAAACTGCGGCGCGTGCAGAACCACGCCGTGTACGCTGGAATGGTGGCCGCGATGGATCAAGCCGTCGGTCGAGTGCTGACGGCACTGGAGGAAATGGAAATCGCGGACCGCACCGCAATCGTCTTCATGAGCGACAACGGAGGACTGGCGACCGCGGAAGGACATCCGACGTCGAACCTACCGCTGCGGGCTGGGAAGGGCTGGATCTACGAAGGGGGAATTCGCGAACCGATGTTGATCGTCTGGCCGCAAGGAGGACTGGCTAGCGCCCGGTGCGAACAGCCGGTGACCAGCACCGATTTCTACCCGACCCTCTTGGAGATGGCGGGGTTGCCGCCGCAGCCGAATCAACACATCGACGGCCGCAGCCTGGTTCCATTGTTGCGGGGCGAGTCATTCGAGCGCGGCCCGCTCTTCTGGCATTTCCCACATTATGGCAATCAAGGGGGTTGGCCCGCCTCGGCGGTCCGCGACGGCTCGTGGAAGTTGATTTACCGGCATGAGACCGCTTCCTACGAATTGTTCAACCTGGCGGACGATCTCGGGGAGCAACACGATTTGTGGGGGGATGCTGCCGCCACGGAAGTTGGCGAACGCCTTCGAGGTCAACTGCAAGACTGGCTGGCCGAAGTCGGAGCGAAGATGCCGACGGAGAATTTTCACCCCGATCCGTCGCAACTGCCAGCACCACCGCCCGACGGCGCGGTCGTTTTGTTCGACGGCAGTAACCCTCGAGGGGGCGCTGACCACCTGTTCGTCAGCATGGCCGGCGACGCGATCAACTGGCCGATCGAAGAGGGCGCCTTGGTTTCCACGCAAGCGCCGGGCAACATCAACCACCTCTGCTCGCGCTTGCATTTTCGGGATGCCGACATCCACGTGGAATTCCTGTTGCCGGCCGAAGGGGCGGGCAACAGCGGGATCTATATCCACGGAAATTACGAGCTGCAGATTTTGAACTCGCATCAGGCGAAGGAGTTGACGCAACAGGAAATGGGCTCGCTGTACGGGTTCGCCCCCCCGTTGGTCAATGCCGCGCGGCCACCGGGCGAATGGCAAGTCTACGACATCCGCTACCGGGCCCCGCGACGGAACGCTCAAGGTAAGATCGAGGTGGAGGGATCGGTGGTCGCCTATCTCAACGGCCAGTTGGTCCAACAAGGGACTCGGTTTGGGGAGCCACGTTCGACGTTTCATCCGTTCCGGCATGGCACCACCGACTACCTGCGGCGGATCGATGCCGAGCGGAAAAAAACCGAGACGGGCCCGCTCTTTCTGCAGGATCACAACTCGCCGGTGCGATTTCGCAATATCTGGGTTCGTCCGCTGGATGATCAAGCGTTCCTCTATCAGCCTCCTGCCGATCGTTGATCGAGTGACTGCGCGGGCCTGCGCAGGTGCAGAATCGGGTACGGTCGCCCCGCATCGTCGGTCGGCGACCGCCCCTCCACGACGAATCCGCACGCTTCATAGAATCGGCAAGCAGCCGGGTTTTGCTCGTTGACGTCGACCGTCAATTCCGAGTGCCGCGAGAGGGCGTGTTCGATCAACCGTCGGCCACCGCCGCGCCTTTGATTCTCGGGAGCCAAGAATAGGGAATCGATCTTGCCCCCGGTCATCCCCATGAAACCGATGTTCCGTCCCGAACCATCCTCCAGAACAAAAAAATCGGGAGGGAGCGCCGTCAAGTAGTCGCGCACGGCGGGGACCAGGCTCTGAATCTCGTCCGCCGATAAAAAGGTGTGCGTCGCCTGCACAGAGCGGAGCCAGATCTCCAACAGGGAGTCTCGATCGGACGCAAGGGCGGTTCGAATTTTCATGCTACGATTGCCTTTACGCTCTCTTCCGGGAGAGGGGAGGGTGAGGGGGGTCGCCCTGTTTTGGGATTCGCTCTAAGTTGGGAGACCTGATCGCAACCTCGTCATCCTTCCCACGTTGTGTCCCCGTTGCCGTGAAAACCCCTGCACCTCCGAAGTCGTTTGAAACCAAGCTAACTCGTTTGAGCGTCGATGCAAGCTGTCGCGACTTTATTTTGGCGGATGCCAAGGACGCCGATATGGGGTTGGGCCTGGCGGCACCCGGCCCTGGCTCGGCGAATTCGCCGCTGGGTTTTCGCTCGCTAGCGCAGTATCGCGACATAATGCGGCGGATCGTCCAACAAGGGTTGGTCGATATCATGCTGATGAGCCCCAGCAGCGCGGAGCTGTTGGCGATCGACGAGCGATTGTTCGAATCGAGCTCGGTGACGCCGGCAGCCCGAGCCAACGACGCTACCGATATCTGGCTGGGTTCGAGCGGCAGCTATAGCCGCCAACCGTCGCGCGGATTCCGCACAGCAACGGTGGCCGAACTGCAATACGGATCGCACCGTCCCGGGGGGAACCCCCTGGTGAACCTCGGGTTGTACTCGTTGACTCTCAACAACGATGTGGAGCAGGATCGCGAGTCGTTGGAGTTGTATCGAGCGTTTCGGCAGGAGGCGACCGCCGCCGGGTTCCAGCATTTTCTGGAAGTCTTCGCGCCGAACGCCCCGGTCCAGCCGATCGCGGATATCCCCCGGTTCGTCAACGATTCGATCGTCCGGCTGTTGGCCGGCGTTCCGTTCAATGGTCGCCCACAGTTCCTGAAGATGCCTTACTTTGGACCGGGGCCGCTAGAAAGTCTCTGTTACTATGACCCCAGCCTGATCGTCGGCGTATTGGGCGGGTCGGCGGGAACCACCCTCGATGCGTTCTTGTTGGTCGAGCAGGCAAAGAAATACGGAGCTCGCGCGGCGTTATTCGGACGCAAGATCAATCAAGCCGAAGACCAATTGGCGTTCGTCCGACTTCTGCGAGCCGTCGCCGACGACCAGATCTCGGCAATTGAAGCGACCAAGGCCTATCACGGGGATTTGCAAAAATCAGGGATCGCACCGTTGCGTGCGCTACCCGACGATTTGCAAGTGACCGACGCCACGCTACGCAACACGATAACCGTGGCGAAACTATAGCCAAAAGAAAAGTCAATCCGGTGCAACAGCGGGTGAAGCACTCGGCAGGTTACCTCGCGACGGCGGGTTCGCGAAACAGCAACTTGTGTTCCTCGAAGTTCAGCGTGATTGAGAGATCGTCGGTCGCCGCATTATTATCGAGCACGCCCACATGGTAACTGGTGATCTGCACGTTTTTCAGTTTGATTTCCAGGTACGTATGCTCTTCATTCCCCGTGAGAGCGGTCGCGTGAATCTCCACGGTGCGAAAAACTTTTAACTTGACAGCGGCTTCCAGCAGTTTGGCGACCGCGCGGTCGCTGATGATCCCTATGGAGATATCTTCGAGGTGCATCTTTCCGCCGACCCTTCCCACACCGGTTCCACCTCCCCCCGCCTTGTGCCCTCCGACGTTGACACTGGCACAGTTGATCCAACCTTGATGGAGCTTCTGAGATGCGCTCCCGTCAATTCCATCGAATTTCGCATACCAAGCCATTTGACGCCTCTGTTGCAAGCAATTAAGAATTTCCGACGCCCAACACCGACGGCACGTACCCCGCTCAACTGGCATTCTACGCGGCGGAGCGAATCAGCGGCAAGCGGAAGCAACAGGAGCAGCGATGGGCGACGCGGGGGAAATGAGATGGCTTCCGATTGTAGAACAGTTGTCCCTAACGGTTCATTGTGAGCGCTACGATGAGCAATTGAGGACAATTGCTCTACAATCAACAGCTCTACAATCAATTGCTCTGCAATCAATTGCTCTGCAATCGAAAGCTCTACAATAAATTCCACCAACATCGAACCGTGAGCCCCGAAACACTCGCCCGGCAAATCGATCATCAGCTGACCCATGTCTGGATGGTGCGGACCTTTCTCAAGCACAGCGAAGAAGGGGAAGAGGACGAGGAGCTGCAGGAGGTTTTCCGCGAGCTCTACGACTGCATGCATGCGCTCGGTCCGGCCGCGGATCGAGAGGACTGGGAGGGCTATTTGAAGTTGGCTCGCAAGAAGCTCAAGAAGCTGCAGAACGCGACTGCACTTTTCCTGCGGATCCAACCGCAAATTTCGTCGCACACGAATTTCCAGATGGCCGCCCGTTCGCTCCAGCTCGCCGTCGCCGAAGTGACGCGGATCTTGGAATCTTGATTGCATAACAAATGAGTGAGCAGCCTGTCGAAAATCAGCCGCCTGGCGCTAGCCTGCGGTTTCTTGGCGTCTCGTTCGCGCGAAAACCGCAGGCGAGCGCTGGGCGGCTGATGGTTCAACAGATCGCTAAGTCCCCCGCGTATTGCCGTACCATTCGATTTGTTTTCGGGGGCAATAGCGAAAGCCGCGCTCCTGGCAGATCGGCCGGAGCCATTGAGCGCGGGTTTCCAACTCGGCAACTTCCACTCCCTGCGGCATCAGCCAGACTTGCTGCGGTTGGGCGGCAGGCAAGTCCGCGAGCGCCGCATCGATCTCGGCCAGGTCGTCCGGAGTGTCGACCACGAACTTCAATTGCGACGGATACCGCTCGATCAATCGCCGCAGGACGTCGGGGCGCCACCGCCGATCGGCGTGGAGGCGATGCCACCGCGAGTCGCGATCCGGCGACGGGGTCGAACTGGCGAGTTTCGGGCTGAGCGACAGCAGATCACATGTCAACTCTTGAAACACCGTTCCCGCCGTTTCGATAGTGATGTGTCGCCCCAAGTCGTGGAGGCGACGGCACAACGCCGGCAACTCCTTGACCACCATCGGCTCGCCCCCCGTCAACACGACATGTCGGACGGGGTGGGCTTCGACCGCCGCCACAACGTCCGGGAGCGAGCGAACTTCGCCTTCGGGTCGCCAAGACGCGTACGGCGTATCGCAGAACCAGCAGCGGAGATTGCAGCCCGAAAATCGGACGAAAACGCTCTCCGTGCCGGTGAGCGATCCTTCGCCTTGGCGAGAACGAAAGATCTCGGAGACGTACATGGACAAAAATCAGACTCGATTACGACTCACCGATTCAGCAACTTCCCGGCATTATAGGCCGTCCGGATACTGTCGACCCAGCCGGTGGACGATACACTGGAGCCGCAAGGAAACCTGGGGTCGACGTTCGACCCGTGAGTTCATGGATGATGGCAGGGACTGGGATCAGGCGACGAAAACCTAACCAACCGATCGAAATGAGTGAGAAACCGCTGCGCGACGCGCTGGAAGCGTTTGAAAATCAGTTTCCTCAACGCGATTACACCATCGAGATTGAATGCCCCGAGTTCACGTCGGTGTGCCCCAAGACCGGGCAGCCTGACTTCGGCGTGTTGACGTTCCGCTACGTGCCCGATCGGTTGTGCGTCGAGCTGAAAAGTCTCAAGCTTTATTTGCAGCAGTACCGCAATCGCGGAATATTCTACGAAAACGTGACCAATTCGATCGCCGATGATTTTGTGGCGGTGCTCAAGCCGCGGCGACTCGAGTTGATCGCCGAGTTCAGTCCGCGCGGCGGGATCAGCTCGGTCGTCACAGTCCGCTGGCCGGATGATGCGGCGGCCGGTTGAGCGCGTTCTCAGTCCGTTTTCGCTTGGCCGAAGGGACGGGCACAACCGGTTTGGCGTTCCGAGCGACAACGGTACAGCGCGCCCTCCCCGGCCGCGTCGTGCGGCCGACCCTCCCGCGGGCTCAGGGGAACTCTAAATAACCCGCGGGAGGGTAAACTGGAATTTGGAAGCGCAGTTCAAGGCGTAGACCGGAACTCGTCGTAGGCCGGAATAAGTCGTAGGCCGGAATACGTCGTAGTGGTAGACCGGAACCAGTCTTCGCAGTTCCGGCTCCACCCGCGATCGGCTGTCAACTGCTAGTGCATCAATTGCACGCGGCGTCCGGTGCGCGCCGAGCGGTAGGCCGCCAAGATAACCTCGACGCTGCGGCGAGCTTCGGCGCCGTCGATGCTCAGAGCCGCCCCGTTTCGGATCGCCTGAACCATCTCGCGAATCTGGGCAGCGTGCCCCGCGTGGCTGATCGCCTGCGGGTCGGCGGCTCCTCCTCCGCTTGCGGACGGTTGCGAAAGTTCGGCTTGCACGGCTCGGTCGACCGCCAGCGGCTTGGCGAATTCCCATTGGACCAGGCGGTCTTCTTCCAGAACGGCCGAGCCGTGAGATCCGTGGACCGCAATCCGTTTGAGCGAACCAGGATACGCGGCGGTGCTGGCGACGATGGCACCGAGTGCGCCGTTCTGAAACCGCAGGGCAGCGGCCGCACAATCTTCGACCTCGATCCGCTGATGGGCCAGCGTCGCCGTGTGGGCGGAGAGCTCCGCAACGTCGCCGGCCAGCCAGACCAGTAAATCGACGCTGTGGATTGCCTGGTTCATGAGGGCGCCGCCGCCGTCGAGTTTCCAGGTGCCGCGCCACGCGCCTTGGTCGTAGTAGGCTTGCGTCCGATACCACTTGACCGCCGCATCGGCCAGGGTCAGGCGGCCGAATCGCCCGGCCTCGATCGCGCGTTTGAGTCGCTGCGCCGCCGGTTGAAAGCGGGATTGAAAGATCGCCGACAGGAGCACGCGATTCTCCCGGCAAGCCGCGATGATCGCATCGCAGCGGCGGAGTGAGATCTCCAGCGGCTTCTCCACGATCACGTGTTTTCCCGCGCGGGCCGCGGCGATCGCCGGTTCCGCGTGCGCCCCGCTCGGGGTCGTCACGCACACCACCTGCACGTGTGGATCGGCCAACAGCGCCGGAAGCGATAAATACGCAGAGCAGTGGAACTCGTGCGCCAGCGCCTCCGCGCCCTCCGCCGACCGGTTGTAGCAGCCGACCAGCCGAGCTCCGCGAACTTCGGCGATGGCCCGCGCATGAAACCGCGCAATCATCCCGCAACCTACAATCCCAAATCCGACCGCCATGGAATCCTCCAACTCCTATTGCGCTTCCAGCGCGGCGCTCGTCGCCAGCGACAGACTGTAGATATTCAGCAGCATGTGCATCACGATGCAGGGGATCAGGCTCCCGGTACGATAAAAAACCGCTCCCAACGCCAGCGAGTAGACGAACAGAGCGAGCGGCGCCGGTCCCTGGCCGGTATGCATCAGCGCAAAACAAAACGACGACAACAGAATCGGCAGGAGGACTTGCAACGGGGACGGTGCGCGGGAATCGCCAGGCGCCTCGGTCGCGGCAACCGCTAGGGAATCGCCGTAGAACACGCTCCAACGGTGCTGGGGGGTATCTCGCAGGCGGAATCGAAACAGCCACGATTGCAAGACGTAGCGGAAAAAGAACTCTTCGGTGATCGGGGCCACCAGTCCGGCGGAGATCCATGTGGCCGCGATCACCGCGGGGGTGGGGGATCCGGCCAGCGCATCGAGCGTCACGTGTTCGTATTCAAAAAACCGGACGAGTACGCTCATCAGCCAAATGACCGGCGGCATCGCCATGAGGAAGCCGAGTAGCCCGAACGACACCTGGCGTTTCCACTGCCGACATCCGAGCAAGTTCCAGACAACGGCGCCGAATCGAATGTACAGGTACGCCAGCGCCGCGATGCAGGCCACAAGAGAGCAGGCTGCGGAGACCAGAAACACCATCGGATTCAGCGGGCTGGCCG
>JBGSLW010000304.1:0-6839 GCA_041740495.1 Pirellulaceae bacterium | reverse complement strand
CCGGTCCCCAGCAGTCCCGCCCGTGGCCGTTGGCGTGCCGGCCCGGTCCGACGGCGCGATGCCCGTTGCCGCCAAGCCCGTGGCCAAAGGTACGGCGTCGTCCGCATCGTCGCCAACGAAGCCGACAATCCAACCGGCAGTCACCGCGCCTAATTTCCCTGCCATTTCTCCGTCCGCCAATCCGATGCCGGTACGGGCTGATGAGCTCAAAGGACTGGTCAAGCTCCGTCCGATAGCGCGGCGACGGGGGGGGCAGCGCCAGCAGTGGATTCTACTCACGTTGATTGCGGTGCTTGCGATTCTGTTGGGCCTGGTTGTTTTTGTTGCCTTCCGATTGACCGTAGGCCAGCGATCCGCCGCCCGTGCCGTCGCCGAGACGCAGGCCGATCAACGGGACGGTCCGGATCGGTTCGATCCTCCCCAGAACCTCGTTTTCGCTCGAATTCCCGCTGGTCCGCGGATTGATCAAGTACACGCTGGCTGACCCTCGGTTTAAGCTGCTATGAAGACTCGATTTGCTTTCATCGCCTTGGCCTGCGGCATTGCGTCCGCCGCGTCGACTTGGGCTCAGTCGCCGTCGTTCCAGGATCGAGCCGCATTGCGTCGGATCGAACGGGATCTGGCAACAGCGGCTCAGCTCGCCGAACAAGCGGATTGGCCTGCCGCCGCCGGATACGCCGAACGGGGAACCGTCGAACTGCGCCAATTGGTGGGCGACCAGTCATCCGCGAACCTGATATGGGTGCGGCGTGCGATCCTGCAAGCCACGGATTTGCACGGGACGCTGAGTGCACGCGTGCGGGGGCTCTCGCCCCTGGGACCCTTGGAACCGATCGCCGCGGAACTTCGGTCGCTGCCTGACCCCCAGGTTGAAACGCCGAACGCCGGTCCACAGACAACTTTGGACAAAATGGCTCGGCCGCAACCAACGGTTGAGTCGTCCTCCCCCGCCGCAACGGAAGTTTCCTTTGCCCGCGATGTCGCCCCGATCCTGACGGCCAAGTGCGGCCGCTGCCACATCGACGCCGCCAAAGGGCGGATCAGTCTGGCGACGCACAACGCCATTCTGGATACACCCGATCTGGTGCACGTCGGCCAGCCCGACACCAGCGAGTTGGTCGCGGTCATTGAATCAGGGGACATGCCGCGCGGGTCGCTGAAAGTCAGTCCCGCAGAACTCCAGATACTCCGCCGGTGGATCGCCGCGGGCGCCTCGTGTGGAGAAGGCGAGGCGGCTCGGAGCCTGGCGGACCTGGCCGCCGCTCAGGGTGATCCCGCGATGGCGTCGGTGGACTCCAGCGCCGCGGACTCCGGCAGCATGTCTCGACCGACCTCCGGCGACGACGCCACTCTGGTCAGTTTTTCCCGCAGTGTTGCTCCGATCTTGATCGAAAACTGCGCAGGATGTCATATCGATGCACGGCAAGTCCGAGCCAACTTGAATCTGGGTTCGTTTGCAATGTTGGGACGGGGCGGCGACAGCGGCGCGTTGTTCACCGCCGGCGCGGGCGAGGCGAGCTTTTTGATTGAGAAGCTTCGCGGCACCGCGGGTGGAATGCAAATGCCGGCCGGACGACCTCCTTTGCCCGACGAAACCATCGCCACGATCGCCCGTTGGATCGACGAGGGTGCTCGTTTCGACGGCTTCAGTCCCACCGCCAGTCTTCGCGACGTCTACGCCCGCGCCCGCGCCGGCGATTCCTCGCACGAACAACTGCAGAAAGAACGCGAGCAACGCGCGATCGCCAACTGGAATTTGATCATGGGCGGCAAGCAGCCGCTGGTCGAACACGGCGAACACTTCACCCTGCTGGGCGGCGACGCTTCGGCCGACTTGAAGTCGCTCGGCGAACTCGCCGACAAAACCCTTCGCGATGTCGCCAAACAACTGAAGGCGGGGTCGCGCGAGCCCTTCGTCAAAGGGAATATCGCCGTGTACGTCTTTCAAACGCGGTATGACTTCAGCGAGTTCGGCAAGATGATCGAACAGCGGGAACTCCCCCGCGAATCCTATCTGCATTGGGGCAACACGACGTTGGACGCCTACCTGGCCCTTCAAGCCAAGCCGACCGATTATCCAGCGCTCGCCCCCGCCTTGGCTCGCGGCCTGGTGGCGATCTACTTGCGCGGACAGGCCGGCGATGTTCCAGCCTGGTTCGCTGATGGCTACGGCGTTTGGATCGCGAGCCAACTTTATCCCAACGATCCGACCGTCAAAACGTGGGGCGCCAAGTCAACCGAGCTGCTGAACCAGATCCCCTCCAAAGACGACTTTCTGACCGGCCGACTTTCCAGCGAGGATTCCGCGCTCGTCGGCAGCCAGTTCATCAGCTTTCTCAAAGCCAACGGCAACAACGAATTCGCCAAGTTTCTCAAAGACCTCAAGGCCGGCGAGGGCTTCGATCGCTCGTTTCAAGTCAACTTCGGCGCATCACCCCAGGAAATCGTGCAAGCCGCGGCGCCCGATCCGCGGTAACAAAGGTGTCAGGAACCTTTTAAACTGACCCCTGTCTTTCTGATAGACTCCCGAGGTCGATCACAGGGCGATCGTCACGGTCTTGGATTCGGTGTAGGCCCTCAGTCCCTCGGCCCCAAGTTCGCGCCCCATCCCGGACATCTTGTACCCGCCGAACGGCGCACCGGGATCGAAGACGTCGTAGCAATTGACCCACACGGTTCCGGCTCGAACTTCGGCCGCAATCCGGTGCGCCTTCTGGATGTCCCGAGTCCACACGGCCGCGGCCAATCCGTAAATCGTATTGTTGGCTCGCTGGATCAATTCATCCTCGTCGCGGAATTTCAAAATCGACATGACCGGACCAAAGATCTCCTTTTGGGCGATGTCCATCTCGTCGGTGACGCCGGTGAAAACCGTCGGCTCGATGAAGTACCCTTTGTCACCGTAGCGTTGGCCACCCGTCACGCACCGTGCACCCTGAGCGTTGCCCCGCTCGATGAAGTGCATGATCTTATCGAACTGGGCCTGGTCGACCTGCGGACCCTGCTCGGTGCTTGGATCGAGCGGATTTCCCAGGCGTCGGTTTTCGTTGTACTGGATCATCTGTTCGACAAACCGGTCGTGCGCCGATTCCTGCACGAAGACTCGGCTACCGGCACAACAGCACTGGCCTTGGTTGAAAAACAACCCAAAGTGCGAACCGGCCACTGCGGCGTCCATATCCGCATCGGCGAATACGATGTTGGGGCTCTTGCCCCCCAGTTCAAACGTCATCCGCTTCAGCGTTTCGGCGGCGTCCCGCATGATGATCTGTGCGGTCAGGTGCTCCCCCGTGAATGCGATCTTGTCGACACCGGGGTGTTTGACGATCGAAGCGCCGGCGGTCGGTCCGTAGCCGGTCACGACGTTGATCACACCGTCCGGAATCCCCGCTTCCTTGGCCAGTTGAGCCATCCGGAGGCAAGTGAGCGGAGTCTGTTCCGCCGGCTTCATCACGATCGTGCAGCCAGCCGCCAGCGCCGGTCCCCACTTCCAGGCGACCATCAGCATCGGAAAGTTCCAAGGGATGATTTGGCCGACCACCCCCACCGGTTCCTTGCGGGTGTAGCTGAAATAGTTCCCGCTGACCGGAATCGTCTCTCCGTGAATCTTATCGGCGTATCCCGCGTAGTAACGGAGCGTGTCGATCGTCAGCGGCAAGTCCGCCGCCTTGGCATCGCGGATCGGTTTGCCGTTGTCCAACGACTCCAGCGCAGCGAGTTCGTCCATTTCCTCTTCGATCAAGTCCGCCAGGCGATGCATCAACTTCCCTCGATCCCGGGCGCTCATCTTGTGCCACGGTCCGCTGTCGAAAGCTTGCCGAGCCGCCTTGACCGCCGCATCGACCTCGGCCTTATCCCCTTCGGCGACTTCGGCGATCACCTCTTCGGTCGCCGGATTGACCGTGGCAAACGTCTTGCCGCTGGCCGCCGGCACCCAGCGCCCATTGATGAAGCATTCGGTATGTCGGATCTTCGGTTGATTAGCCGGTTTGGTTACGGTAGCCATCGCGATCTCCTAGCGAAAAATGCGGGGTGCAGCCCACCCCTTCAAGGCTCCAACGTCCGCGGAGGCGCTCCGCGCGAACTTCCCTCCAGCTTACCGGATGCCGGCCCCCGCCGCAACGATTTTCAACAGCGCGGGTAAGGGAGTTGGCGGTTGAACAAACAGACGAACAGGGCCGCCCCAATCAAATCCGCGGTCGTGCCCGGGTTGCGGCGGTTTCCGTCCGCCCGCAGCCATGTATCGAATTCCGCCAGAGCCTGGCGGTAACCCGCGCTGTGGGGGTCTTCGTGCCGCAATACGTCGGCCGCCCGCTCGGCCGACTCCTCCGCCAGCGCGTTCCCGCACTTGCGCGCAATCAAGCTGTCGGGATGCCGGGCCATCGTCTGCAACTGAGCCGCCACCAGTGCGTCCGGCAGCGACCAACCGCCGCGAATTCCCCGGAGAATCGCCGGCGCAACGTCCAAAAAGACCGTGGAAAAATCTCCTGTGTACTGGGCCGCCACCAGATCGCGCGAGGCAGCCAATTGCATCGCGCTCAGCAAGTTGTCGGGAAGGTGGGAGATCGAAGCGTCATGCACATCCCGTTCGGGGACTCGCCCCAATCCCCCGGGCGCCGCCAGCCGTATCGCCTGATAAACGTCCCGCGCATCGGATGGGCCGAGCGCCGCCAATACCTCATGTACGTCTGCTTGCGTGAAGCTGTCCCCGGCTCGGGCCGCCGCCTTGGCCAGCGGCGCTAGCAACAAGATCAAACCCAAGTTCGTGTTCTGCCCCACCCAGGCCCGCGTTTGAATCACCGCTTGCAGCACCAGTTGACCGACCGACTGTTCTCCGGCCCGCTCCAGACAGTTCCCCAGCACCTCGCCGCTCAGTAGAAAATCCTGGAGGGTCGTGTCCGCAAAATCTGCAGCGCGCGAAACATTCCCTGGTTTCGGCGCAGCAACCTCCCAGTGGCAAGCCAATGCCACGTACCCCCCCAGCGACAGTCGTTGACCCTGCGTCACGGCTTCCGTCAGCTCCGCGATGTGTCGTCTGACGACAAGAAGGATCGAATCGCGGCGATACAGTCGGGCCCCGCGTCCTGCAAGACGTAATGCCCCGCCGTCGGAATCTCCAACGACCGGGCATCCGGCAGCAACTTCTGAATGCGCCGCAAACACTCCGGGCGAAAACACCAGTCCTGCATCCCCCACACGATCAGCGCGGGTCGATCGGCCAGCAGTCGCATCCGTTGCTCGATGCGTACCAACCGCTGCCAGGTCGGATCGTGCGGCCCCCGCGGGATGTCCAGCACAAATCTGTGAACCGCCACGCGATTGTGCCAGCTGTCGTAGGGTCGCAAGAGCCCCTCGCGATCTTCCGCGGGCAAGCCTCCGGCCTGCGCGGTGGCCATCCGCGTCGCCCCGGTGCAGAACAAATTGAGACCGCGTACCATCCATCCACCCAGCACGGGTATGCGACACGCATGGATCCGCCAAGGGACATAAGGGGGTGGAAAACACGCCGTGTTCATAATCACCAGCCGAGCAATCCGTTCGGGTTGCTCGACCGCCGCCCCCAGCCCGATCGGCCCGCCCCAGTCATGGACCACCAAGGTGATCCGCTGTAAGTCCAGGCGCTCGATCAGCCGCAACAGGTTCTCGATATGTTGGTCCAATCGATAGCGATACGATTGAGGTTTGTCGCTGAGCCCGCACCCCATGTTATCTACGGCGATGCAACGGTAGCGGGGCGCGAATTCGTCGATCAGCCGGCGATAGAAAAACGACCAGGTCGGATTGCCGTGCACCATCAGGAGCGGATCGCCGCGCCCGCGTTCGATGTAGTGTAAGCGGCCCCCGTCGAGCTCCAAAAACTGGGAATCGCCCGCTCGGGGAAACGCGTGTGACTCGGGAGTTGCTGAATCCATAGCGTGAATTGGCCGAAATCGCTCCGGCCAACGTTACTTGTTCCTCATTTGAACGCGATAGAATTCGATCGCCCGGTCCAACGCGGCGATGTCGTTGAACGCCGCCAAATGCGAGCTCTGCTCGAGCACCAGCAGCTGGCATGGAATGCGATGTTCCACCAAGGCCCGCTCCATGCGCCGCGCACAATCCACTGGAACCAGCAAATCGTCGGCGGCGTGAAACAGAAAGAAGGGAGGCGCGGCGGCCGAGACTTTCTTCAGCGGAGCAACCTGCTCGTAGACATCCGGGGCGTCCTGGGGCGAGCCGCCCAGCCAATACGCCAGCGTATCCGCCTGCGGTTCGATCCACTCGAAATCACACGGCGCGCCGCCGACGGCCACCGCACGAAAGCCGGACGAATCTTCACCCTTGCCAACTCGGGCATCCCCTACGTCGCCGGGAATTCGCGTCCAATCCTCCGGCCGACTGACCGCCATCAGCGAAATCAAGTGCCCCCCCGCTGAATAACCGTATCCAAAGAGGTTGTCCACGTCGATCGAATACTCTTCCGCGTGTGCTCGCATCCATGCCAAAGCCGCAAAGCCGTCTTGGACTTGGGCCGGGAACTTCCATTCCGGCGCCAGCCGGTAGTTCGCCGCAACTACCACAAACCCGGCCTGCACCAACCGGCGAACTTGCCTTGCCAATTGCCACTTGCTCCCAAATCGCCACGCCCCACCGTGCAACGCCAGTACCGCGGGAAACGGGCCTGGACCCTCCGGCACGAAAACATCGCAATGCAAGGTGTAATCGGGATGCTCCGCAAACACCAAATCGATATGCTTGTGGAATTCGACGCTCGGGGATTGCTCCGCCGAAGCCGGGGATGCATCCAGGATCTCCGCCGCAGTCGCCTGTGCGGCCGCCGCCGTGCGCGGCGCGAGCTG
>JBGSLW010000303.1:0-14395 GCA_041740495.1 Pirellulaceae bacterium | reverse complement strand
CGCATTGAAGTCCGTAGAATTCACATGCTCGCATCAATTCGGTCATCACCGTGAGATTCCAACCAATGCTAAAGCCAGTGGCCATTTTGATTGTCAGCCTGAATTGTTTATTCGTGGGTTGCAACAAACAATCCATTCCTTCAGGCGGTCCCGTCACGAAAAACGCGGCTTTATCAGAAAGTGCCGTCACGCCACAATCAACCAGAGGCTCCAAAACATCTTCTTCAACCAATAAGTTGCCGCTGGAGCGGCCACTTGTAATCGACGTGAACTCGAATGCTGAAATCGGTGGTGTCGTCCGGAGTATTTTTCAAGATTCGAATGGCGTCCTTTGGGTAGGCGGAGAAGGCGATCTCTTCCGAAACGACGGAAAAACAGTCACAAGCTATGACATCAAGGACGATCTCGGCAACGGCGTGACGATAAAGCAAATCATTGAAGACAGGGATGGCCAAATATGGTGTGGAACGTCAGGGGGAATTACGCGAATTGATGGGGAATCGTTTACGAGTTTTGGTGAGAAACACGGACTGATTAGCCGCGACGTCTGGAGCATTGCCGCCGGCGACGACGGAACGTTATGGATTGGCACGATCAAGGGCGTTTGTCGATTTGACGGCAAAGACTTTTCAGAGTTCACGATTCCGGAATCCACGCCGGATCCTACAAGGGGAGTTACCATCGCCAAAATCGTGCATTGCATTATCGTCGATCGGAAAGGGCGGGTTTGGTTTGGCACAAACGGTGGGGCATACATTTATGACGGAAATAGCCTTGCCCATCTTTCAGAAGAGGATGGCCTGCCTGATGATGTCGTGCACAACATTCTCGAAGACTTGGCCGGTAACATTTGGATTGGAACCACTCACAACGGAATATGTCGCTTTGATGGAAAGGTGTTTACGAATTTTACTGCGGACAAAATCGTGGACGGCAAAGAGATTTGGTGCATTCACGAGGATACGTCGGGCAACATTTGGTTTTCCGGCAAGCGTTGCGGGGTGTACAAATATGAAAGAGGCGCCTTCACCCATTTCGATGAAAGCGATGGTATCACTTCTCCGGGACTGATGTCCATTCTGGAAGACACGGATGGACGGCTTTGGCTCGGCGGTGTGCATGGTCTCTTCCGGTATGACGGTAGTGCTTTTGTGCGGGTTACAAAAAATGGTCCGTGGCAGTAGCATTAAGCAACACGCCGTTGCGAGATGCGGATGTCGCGGAAAAACAATGCTGTGAACCGGAGCACGCATTCACGCGGCGATTTGAGAACACAGTCTTCCGATCGTGCCCGGTTATCGCGGACGTTATGCGGCCCGATGCTGTGGGGTTGGAACGCATCTTCAGAGCGACCCCGGCGCAATATTCGCGGCAATGAACGCAAAAGCCGTTCTCACTCCAGCGACGGATAGGCCATGAAAACGATCTTCTGGAATGCCGATGAAAACCGACTCCGTGCAGGTTGGCGCATCGTCGTGCTCTTCTTTGCCGTTTCGGGTCTCAGTCTCGGTCTGATCTACGTAGCCCAGGCTATCCTTGGCGGTAGACCGGCACCCGGGCTCGGGCGAGAGCTTGTCATGGTGGGCGCGCTGGCGATTGCCGCGACGGCGCTCCTCCCCCTGGGGCGTCGGCTGTTGGATCGGCGCTCAATTGTGTCTCTCGGCCTCCGTTTCGACCGTGTAGCCGTCCAGGACCTTGCCTTTGGCTGGTTGCTGAGCGGGGCAATGGCGGGCGCGTTCCTCCTGATCCTTTATCTGCGAGGAAGCGCCACGATAGACGGGTCCGCTTGGGGAAATAGCCTGCTCGTCGCCCCGTTAATTCTCAGCTTCGGTCTCTACGTCCTCGTGGGATGGTGGGAGGAGTTATTCTTTCGGGGCTACATCTTTGACAACCTCCACGCCGGACTCGGGTTGGTTGCGGCCATCGCCGTTTCGTGTCTTGTGTACGGGGTGGTCCACAGTACGAACCCGAATGCAACAGTCCTCTCAACTTCGATCATCGTTGGATTCGGTTTTCTGAGGCTGTACGGGCTTCTCTCCACACGGCAGCTCTGGCTTTCGATGGGGATGCACATGGGGTGGAACTTTTTCCAAGGTCCCATCTTCGGTTTCGCCGCGAGCGGCCAGGGTTCGTTCAAACTCCTCACCATCGAACTCTCGGGTCCTGGGTGGTTGACTGGTGGGGACTTCGGCCCTGAGGGCAGCCTCCTCGTCCTGCCAATTCTCGGCGTCACACTGCTCGTGATGCGCTGGTGGGCCAAGCGCACACGGCCGGACCTCCACTCCGTGTAAGCGTTCACGGGGCGAACAAAAGAACGGTGCAGTTTGAGGTGGTCCGCCTCATTTTTCGGAGTTGGCGTACAATGCAGATTGCCCTTTCAAGCCGAAAAATGCGTCAGGCCCCCGGCGCGGACCCCCGGCGCGTGAACGGTTACGGCGTACACAAACGGATGCAGCGAAGCGGTGCGGTTTGAAGTCGAATTCGGAGGGGATCGATGAATCGTCGTCAAGCCAGCCTTTACCTTTCGGATCAATTCCAAATTGAAGCCTTGCGGAATCGCCATAACCAGATGCAGGCTCGGTTGATTCCCGCGCATGTCACACTTTGTCGGGAGGACGAGGTCATCGATTGGGATGCCTTTCGGATTCGTTTGGAATCCCTATGTCCCTTTGAAATCACACTTGAGTTTGGCGCACCCGTCCGAGATCACAACTTTGTCTTCTTGCCTGTCCGCAGTGGGCTCGACGACTTCCACGACTTTCGATGCGCAATTCTGATGCGCGATGCGCGCAAACAAACTCCCCATGTAACGCTCGTACATCCACGAAACGGATCTTGTACGGATCAAGTCTTCGCCGATATTTCGGCGACCCTCTCACCGTTTCAATATACTTTTCGTGAAGTTATGCTGATCGAACAAGAAGATGGCGGGGTTTGGAGCGTCATTTCCCGGATCGGCAGATCCAACGAACGAAAACCCAACGCGCCAATCGACGAACTCGGCGATCCAACGTAGGTATTCACGGGGCGGACCACGTTTGGCTCGCTTTCTAAGGGGGCAGCCCCATTTTTCGGAGTTGGCGTACATTGCAGATTGCCCTTTCAAGCCGAAAAATGTCAGACCCCCGGCGCGTGAACGGTTACGGCGGCTAGTTGATTGGCGAGGAAGTCTGGTTTCGATTGGAAAGGGGGCAGGAATGCCGAGGGCGCCTGCCAAGTCACTTTTGACCAGGAGGATGCGACACGAATGCTTCACATGAAATTCGCGCCATTGGTCCCTAGCGCACTCGCCGCGGTGTTTCTCCGCACGTCGATGCGTGCGGCGGCGTGGCGATTGGCTTCACAGCTGGAGGCGCCACGGGGCGTCCCCGTCGTCTTCTCATTCTTCTTCAAGGTCCTGCTGGCGGCGATGTCACTTTGTTGCCTTGGGCGGGATTTTCCTGGGGGACTGGGGGCGGTGGCGAACGCCCAGCAGCCGGCGTCGCGAACGCCAGGTGAGGACTGGCCCGATTTCTTGGGATCCCGCCGCGACGGGCGCTCGGACGAAACCGGACTCAACTGGGATTGGACGGGCGGCAGGTTGAAACAGCTCTGGACCCAACCGCTAATGGGGGGGTACGGGATCGGGTCGACCGCGGCCGGCCGCTTCTACCAGTTGGATGGCGACGGGCAAAAAACTGTGTTGCTCTGCCTGGATGCCGAAACGGGCGACGAGATCTGGCGCTACGAGTATGCGATGGCGTACGAAGACATGTACGGCTTCGACAATGGTCCGCGCACCAGTCCCGTGCTCGATGGAGAACGGGTCTACGTCTTTGGCGTGGCGGGGAAACTCCATTGTCTGAATGCCTTGACGGGAGAGGTCGTCTGGGCGGTCGACACGACCGAGCAATTTCATGTGCGGCAGAATTTCTTTGGCGTGGGGAGCACGCCTCTGGTGCACGGCGAATTGCTGTTGGTGATGGTCGGCGGCAGCCCTCCGCCGGAAGGAGGCGGCGACCGCGGTGCAACTCGGACGGACGCGATGCCTCGTGGCAGCGGGATCGTCGGCTTCGACAAACGCACGGGCGCGATCCGCTACCAGTCGATCGATGACCTGGCGAGTTATGCTTCGCCGATCGTCGCGGATGTTGCCGGCAAGCCGACCGGGTTGGCGTTCTGCCGGGAGGCGCTCCACGCCTTCGATCCTGACGACGGTCAGGTCTTTTGGTCCTTCCCCTGGCGTGCGCGAAAGTACGAAAGCGTCAACGCCAGTACGCCGGTTGTGGTGGATGGCAAGATTCTGATCACCGAGTCCTACGGCCCGGGTGGCGTGTTGTTGCACGTCGTCGGCGGAAAGCCTGTACCGGTTTGGCGCGATGCGAATATCCGGGAGCAACGACTGTCCTGCCACTGGTCCACTCCGGTCGTGGTGGATGGCTTTATCTACGGCTGCCACGGGGAGAAGCCGAGCCAATGCGAGCTCCGCTGTATCGAAGGGGCGTCGGGGGAAATTCGCTGGAGCCAACCTCGGCTGGGCCGCTGCAACATCAGCTACGCGGACGGGCATTTGATCTGCCTCACAGACGGCGGGGATTTGTTTGCAGTGCGAGCCAATCCGGAACGCTTCGAGTTGGTCGCGCGGTGGGAGGCGAGCGGCCAAGGTACGGGCCTACGTCCCCCTTGTTTCGCTGCGCCGATCGTTTCACAGGGCCGCCTGTACCTCCGCGACGCGAACCGGTTGTATTGCTTCGAGCTGCGCTAGGTCGCGGTTATCCAAATCCAGGAATCGGCCCCCGGTCGACCGAGTTCTTGCGGGCGGCGACGTGACTGGAATTCTTTTCGACGGCGGATTACATTGATCACTCTGAAAAATCGCTGGGAAGTATGAGCAAGAAACTGTATATCGAGACGGTCGGCTGCCAGATGAATGTCTTGGACAGCGAAATGGTGGTCGCGGCGTTGCGCAAACGCGGCTACGAGCTGACCGGGAGCGTTCGCGAGGCGGACGCCGTGTTGTTCAATACCTGCAGCGTGCGGCAGCATGCCGAGGACAAGATTTACAGTGCTCTGGGGCGCGTCCGTTTGGAAAAGCTCCGTGACCCGCGGAAGATCGTGGGCGTACTGGGTTGCATGGCTCAAAAGGATCAAGGGTTGATCTTCCGCCGCGCTCCGTATGTCGACTTGATCGTCGGTCCCGGCCAATTGCAGCAGGTGCCGGACTTGATCGAAAGGGCAGCGGCGGGCGCCAGGCAGCTGACGGCGCTGAGCCTGGCTCGCACCGCGGGCGGCTTGGAGAACATCAAGCGCAGCCACGAGACCTTTGATCCGCTCCGCGATCCGTCGATGCGGCCGACGCCGTTCCAGGCCTACCTGCGGATCCAAATCGGTTGCGACAAATTCTGCACCTACTGCATCGTGCCGATGACGCGAGGCCCCGAACAAGGACGTCCACCCGAGCAAATCGTGGCCGAGGCCCAAGTTCTGGCCGATCAGGGGTGCAAGGAAATTACTCTGTTGGGACAAACCGTCAACAGCTACCGCCATGCCCAGGACGGCCGGATCACGCGATTCAGCGACTTGTTGCGAATGCTGCATCCGCTGGAGGGGATCGAGCGGATCAAGTTCGTAACGAACTACCCGAAAGACATGACGGTGGAACTTCTGGAGACGATCCGCGATTTACCCAAGGTCTCACCGTACCTGCACGTCCCCGCCCAAAGCGGCTCGAACGAGGTTCTTCGGCGAATGAAACGCGGGTATACGGTCGAAGACTATTACGAAATGATGGCTCGGATCGACAGGGTGCTGGGCCCGCGAGCCGCCGTTTCCAGCGATTTCATCGTCGGGTTTTGCGGCGAAACCGAAGAAGAGTTTCAGCAGACCGCCGCGATGCTGGAACGCTGCCGCTTCAAGAACAGCTTCATCTTCAAGTACAGTGAACGCCCCGGGACCAAAGCCGCCAGTCAGCTGACCGACGACGTGCCCGAGGACGTGAAAAAGCGCCGTAACAACGAGTTGCTGGCGATTCAGACGCGGATCAGCGAAGAGGACAACCAGCGTTTCATCGGCGAGGTCGTCCATGTCTTGGTGGAAGGTCCCAGCAAGAAAGCTGAAGTCAATAAGAAACCTGACGTTACTGAGCCGGCTAAAGTCACTGAGCCGGCTAAAGTCACTGAGCCGGCTAAAGTCACTGAGCCGGCTAAAGTCACTGAGCCGGCTGAAGTCACTGAGTCGGCTAAAGTCACTGGGCCGGCTGAAATCACTGGGCGGACATACGACCTTGCGGCGGAAGAGACGTTGCAGCTTACGGGCCGGACGCATTGCGACCGGATCGTCGTCTTCGACGGCGACCTGCGGTTGGTCGGCAGAACGCTCCGCGTTGGGATCTTTGACTGTACCGCCTTTACTCTGATCGGGACGCTGCTGGCCGATGGTCCGACGCCGCCCCAAGGACAACTCGCGTTCCCGGCGATTTTGCCCGCTCTTCCAGCCCGCAGTGCCGGTCCGTGAGACGTGCGGTGCGGTTTAGCCACCACGAGTCACTCGAGGTCGTCCGAGATGGGCGCGTTCGGCGATGAGGATTCACTCAGCGCCGCGTCCACCCGCGCAAACCAGGGGTAAATGGCGGGAACCACCAGCCCCGTCAACAGGGTCGAGGTCACCAGCCCGCCGATGACGACCGTGGCCAAGGGGCGTTGGATTTCTGCTCCGCTGGTGGTGGCGAACGCCATCGGCAGGAAGCCGAAACTGGCGACCAGGGCGGTGATGAGCACCGGGCGAATCCGCGATTGTGCCGTCTGCTGGGATACTTCACGCAGCGTATACGATTGCATTTGTCGCAGTTTTTCTGCATGGCCCACCCAAACCAGGCTGTTCAAGACGGCCACTCCGAAGAGCGCGATGAACCCGACTCCCGCGGAAATACTGAAAGGCATGCCCCGCAGCGCCAGGGCGAACACTCCCCCGCAAGCCGCCATCGGAACCGCGGTGAAAATGAGGCTCGCCAACACGGCCGAATGGAAGGTCGTGTACAAGAGGAGCCAGATCACCAGCAGAACGATGGGAGTGATCAGGGCCAACCGCCAACTGGCCGACTGGAGGTTCTCGAAATCGCCTCCCCATTGGATCGAGTATCCCGTCGGCAATCGTAGCTGCTCGGCGATGCGGGTTTGCGCCTCTCGCACAAAGCTGGCGACATCTCGGCCGCGGACGTTCGCGGAGACAAAGGTACGACGGTTGCCCGCTTCATGCTCGATCCCCGGTGGGGACTGCTCGAGCTCGATCCGCGCGACTTCTCCCAATGGAATCGGATTGCCTCCCAACCAACCGACGGGCAACAGCTGGAGCCGTGTGGCGTCTTCGCGCCAGGCAGGCGGAAACCGCAGGACGATCGGATACTGCGCTCGGCCTTCGAAGACATCCCCCACCGGCAGCCCACCGATCGCCTGGACGGTATGCATCACTTCTTCCGCAGACAGCCCGTAGCGGGCCAAGCGCTCGGGGAGTACCGTGACTGTTTGCGTCGGAATGTTGTCCTGGATGTCCGCTTTCACGTCGGTGGCGCCGGGGATGCTGCCTAAGAGCTGTTCGATTCGCTTCCCCAGCGACGCCAGTTGGTCGAGGTCGTTACCATAGAGGAGCACCGCCACATCGGCCTTGACCCCCGCGACCAATTCGTCGACCCGCATTTCGATCGGCTGGGTGAAACCGAAAACGACGCCGGGAACTTGTCGGTTGAGCTTTCCGGAAATTTCCTCGATCAATGCATCGCGCGTTTTTGCTTGGGGCCAGGATCGGACTGGTCGGAGGATGACCCACACATCGGTTTGATGGACGCCCATCACATCGTTGGCGATCTCGGGACGTCCTGTCTTGCAAAACACATCTTGGACCTCGGGAAACTCCAGCAAGATGTTTTCGATCTGAGTCGAAAGCGGTATCACCTCCTCCAGAGAGGCACTCGGCAGGCGCACCGCCTCGATTAGCAGGTCCCCTTCGTCCAGCCGCGGCATGAACTCGGCGCCCAACCTCAAAGCGGTGGGAATCGACGCGACCAAGAGCGTGGCCGCCAGGGTTGCCGTCACCACGGGGCGCTGGATCGCGACTCGGACCAACGGCGTGTAGAGTCGGCGAATCCAGCGTACCAGCCAGACCTCCTTGTCCTCGACATGTCTGGGGAGAAACCAGCTGGCCAGGACCGGCATCAAGAACATCGATATCAACATGGAGCCGAACAGCGCAAACAGGACCGTCAAAGCCATCGGACGAAACAGCTTCCCTTCGGTCCCCTGCAGGGCCAAGATCGGCACGTAGACCACCGCAATGATCAACTCGCCGAACAACGTCGGTTTGCGGACTTCGACGACGGCGTCTCGAATGATTGCCCGGTGGGACTTGCCCGGCGGGGCGTGGCCCAACCGTTGCATGCAGTTTTCGACGAGGATCACCGAGCTGTCGACGATCAACCCAAAGTCGATCGCCCCCAGACTCATCAAGCTAGCGCTGATCGCGGTGGCCGTCATCAGGTTGGCCGCGATCAGCATCGAGAGCGGGATAGCCAGGGCGACGATCAGGCCGGCCCGGATGTTGCCCAGCATCACGAACAGGACGACGATGACCAGCGCGCCCCCTTCGAACAAATTGCTGACCACCGTCTGCAACGTTCGGTTGATCAATTCGGCGCGATCATAGATCACTTCGGTGGTGACGCCGTCCGGGAGCGAGGGTTGGATCTCGGCGAGTCGGACCTTGGCTTCTTCCACCACGCTGCGGGAATTTTCGCCGAACAGCATCATGACCATTCCGATCACGACGTCGCCCCGTCCACCCCGCGTGGCGGCCCCCTGCCGAGGCAACGGGGCGACCTGGACTTCGGCGATGTGCTTGACCAGCAGCGGCGCCGTACCGGTCACGTTGCGAATCACCACGTGCTCGATATCGGCGATGTTCCGCAAAAGGGCTTCGCCGCGGATGAACTGCTGCTCGCCGTGCCGGACGATGTAGCCTCCACCGCCGATGAGATTGTTGCGTTCCAACGCCGAAACGACCTCCGCCAACCCCACCCGTTGTTGGATCATCCGCTCCGGATCGATCTGGACCTCGAAGGACTTGTAACCACCACCCATGATGTTGATCTCGGTGACGCCGCGGGTGTTTTTCAAGCGTGGGGCGATCTGCCATTCGAGAATTGAACGAAGTTCCATGGGCGAGTATCCTGCGCCACGAACTTCGAACTGCAAGATCTCTCCCAGCGCCGTGGTCATTGTCCCGATCTCCGGCGAGCCGTATTCGCCGACGCGGTTCTGCGCTTCGGGAAGCTTTTCCTTGACCATATTGCGGGCAAAGAAAATATCCGTCCCTTCCTCGAAGACGACGGTCACGACCGACAGGCCCAGCCGCGAGATGCTGCGGATTTCTTCGACGCCCGGCAACCCGTTCATCATCGATTCGACCGGGTAGGTCACCAGTCTCTCGACCTCCAACGGGGAAAGCGATCCGGCGGACGTCAGGATTTGCACCTGCGTATTGGTCATGTCGGGTACCGCGTCGATTGGGATCGTCAGTGCCGACCACAAACCGGCCGCCGCCACAATCGCAAATCCAACGGCGATCAGAAACCGGTTGGCCAAGCTGAATTCAACGATTTTCGCCAGCATGGGTGGGGCAACTCAGGGAAGGAGAAAGGGAGTCGTGAATCTGCAGCGTGGGGAAAATCGCATTTACTCTTCAGCTTCCAGGAGCAGTTCACTCTTGAGATAAAACACGCCGCCGTCGACGAGGGGCGTCCCTGGCGGCAACTGGGTGGAGACGATTTCCGCCCACTCCGCAGTTTCGCCAAGCAGTTCCACGGAGACTCGCCGGAATCTTGTCGGGGAATCCTGCACGAACACAAAGACGTCGCGATCGTGTCGGGCCAACGCGCTGGCGGGAACGGTTACGGCGTCCTGGCTGGAACTCAGCGGCAGATCGACCCACACAAACATCCCTGGTCGCAGGACGCCGTCAGGGTTCTGCAGGTCGATCACGATCGGAATCGTCCTGGTCTGCGAATCGACGCGCGGGCCGACAAAGCGAATCTTCCCTTCCCGGCGGGAGTCCTCTTGCCCAGGCGTCCGGACTTGTACCGGCGTCTCGACGGCCGTTTGCAGGTGCGGCAGTTGATTCTCCGCGACCTCCGCCGCCACCCAACACTGTTGCGCGTCCGCCAGGACCAATAGCGATTCGCCATGATCCACTCGCTCCGCCGCAACCAGATGGAGGGCTTCGATTCGCCCGGCGAACGGAGCGGTCAACCGCAAGCGGCTCGAATGGTCGTCGGGTTCGTCAACGCCGGTGGGTCCCAGCAGTGCGGCGACCTTGTCTTGGGCGATGGCAAGTCGATTCCGCGCATCGGCGACGGCAGCCGCATCCGATTGGACCTGCTGTTCCGCGTCGAATCGAATCTGCTCGCTCTCGCCCTGAAAGGCCGCCGCGGCTTGGCGCAACGCAGCTTCCCGTTCGCGCAGCTCCCGGGCGCTCAACACCTGAGACAATTCCGATCGCTGGGCCAGATTCGCGTTGGCCAATTCCCAGGCGGAATAGGCCTTGAGCAGCCGCTCGCCGTACTGCCCCGTTTTTTGATTGGCCAGGTCGAGCGACTTGGACGCGGCGCCCGGTTCTTGGCCGACGGTTGAATGCACCTGGTCGATGATCGCTAGGACCCCATCCCGTACGTTCCGACTCCAGGCCGCCTGCGACTCCGCCAGCTTCACCAGTTCGGCACAACGAGCACGTTCGCGACGCGCTTCTCCCATGGCCTCCGCGGACAGCGTCAGCAGCGGGGCGCCGCGACCGACGGTGTCTCCTGGCTTGACCAGGACTTCCAACACCACACCCTCGAGCGGCGAACGAAGTTCCAAATAACGAGTCTCATCGTAGCGGACAGACGCGGCAACGGTGAGTGACTTGAGCAGGCGCCACGAACCGACTGGCTGAACCGTGATTTTCGCGGCGGCTATTTTCTCCGGCGTCAGCTCGATCTCGTTTCGCACCGCCGGTCCGCCGGAGGCCGCCGGACTGCCGGTCGCCGCGGCCTCCTCCGCTTTCCGCTCGAACATCCAATGCGGTCCAAAATAGCCAAGCACCAACACCGCGATGATGACGGCTCCGGCGGCCGCCCCGCGAAGTGCCGAACCAGTGCCCTGCCGCCATCGCGACAATCGTTGCCTCAACGTCATGGAAGAACTCATCGATTGACTCAGTCGAACGGGTGAACGCGCCGGGGATCGACAGTAGGGGACCAACCGTGTTGGACGACGACGCAGAGGCGGTGTCAAAACCGGCCAGGACCGCCGGCCACAATTGCCGCGAGAGCGCGGCTTAGATCGTCAGCGAGCCAATCCACAGGCGGTGCGTCCGACCCGATCGATGTTGATCGGGAAAATCATCCAGATGCCACAGCCAGTTGATGCGGACCACCCCCGCGAGGCCGATTCCATTCGACCCGACCGCCGGTTGGGCCATCGATTGGTCGGCCGACATTTCGGGCTGGGGAATTGCGATCACCGGCGGGTGCACGAAGCCTTGGCAGAGGCACCCCGTATCCGCACAATCCTCGCTGGTCGGCAGCGGCGGCACAGGGAGGGGCCGATCTCGATCCTCCGCCGGTGAACAGCAAAGTTCTGCCGCGCCCCGCTGCGAATCCCTCAAATCGAACTGTGACTCGACCGCGGCGCAATAAAACGACTTGGTCAAAATGACCAACGCCAATGCTCGCAAATAGCAGCGACTCCCATGCATCGATGACGATTATAGTCACAGTTTCGGCGGACCGCCAACCTGCACGGCAAAATCTCGGATGACCGGTAGCCGAAGTTGGCAAAATTCGGCAATCCCATGATCTTCCCGGTTGGCGCAGCGTGCCCTGTTCTGAGATAACAAGTGGGTCGACCAAGAGAAATCGCTCGAGCGCGACTGAATCGCTTCCAGCTCTTCTTGTTGAACTCTCATGGGTAGCCCCGACATCACGGTTCTGCTCCGCCGGGCGAGCGATGGGGACGAGCAGGCACACCGCGACTTGCTGGCGCAGGTGTACGAGGAGTTGCGATCGTTGGCGGCGAGTCAACTGCGGCACGACGGCGAGCTGCGTTCGTTGTCGGCGACCGCTCTGGTGCACGAAGCTTGGATTCGGTTGACGCCCTCGGACGGGGCAGCCCGGGCCTGGGCCAATCGCCGACATTTTTTCGGTGCGGCCGCCGAGGCGATGCGTCGCGTTCTGATCGATCAGGCTCGACGGCGACGAACACAGAAACGCGACGCAGCCCGCCTGCCGCTGGATGTTCAATTCATCGAATCCGTCGAATCGCAGGCGTCCGTGGACATTCTGGACTTGCACGAGGCACTGCTCGCGTTCGAAACAGCCGACCCCCAAGCAGCCTCGGTACTCAAGTTGCGTTACTTTGCCGGTCTGCAACTTCCGGAGATCAGCGAGGTTCTGGGGGTTTCGCGGGCGACCGTGGTGCGCGATCTGACCTTCGCCAAGAGTTGGCTCAAATCGCGCCTCGATGATACCGACGTGGAGCTGCCATCGTAAGCAACCTGGACCGTTGTGGGACAATCCGGAACTGGAAAAATCGTTCGCAGCCGCCGGCGGCCAGCTAACGGCTGAAGTCGCGGAGGTGCGCTTCCAGTTCGGCCCGTTGCGCGTCGTCGGCATCGGGCGGCAGGACCTCGATGGCACGCCGTTGCGTGGCGAGGGCTCCCTGCGCGTCCCCTAACTTGTGCTTGGCCATGGCCAACGTATCCAAATACATCCAAAGCGACTTGCCCGAGCGATCTTGTTCGATCTGGCACGCGCGTTCGGCCAATCGCATCCCCACCTCCATATTCCGTAACTCTTCCACGTCATGCGTGATGAGTTGCCAGGCGACCTGGTTGATCTCGGGCGCGTCCGCATCCGGTTGCTGGACGGCGGCAACGGCCCGGTCCAGGAAGTCGCGGTGTAACTCGACCGCCAACGCGTCTTCATCCAGGTTGCGATAGACCCGCGTTAGCCCCCGAAGCGCGTTCTGGGTCAGCCAATGGCGATCCCCCAAAACGCGGCGGCATATCGGCAAAGCGGTTTCGAAGTTGCCGCGCGCCCGAGTGAAATCGTCCATCGCGGAATAGACGTGCCCCAGGTTCACCATCGTCAGAAGTGTGTCGGGGTGCGTCTCACCCAGCTTCTCGCGTTTCCCCTCGAGGGCCTCCAGGTACAACCGCTCCGCCGCGACGAAGTCCTTTTGGCGCTCGTGCAGCACCGCCAGGTTGTTGAGCGAAGCAAGCGTCTTGGGATGCCGATCACCCAGGAGTCGCCGGCGCTGGCTCAAGACCGTCTCGTGCAGCGACCGGGCCTCCTCGAAGCCGCCGACTGAGCTGAGCAGGTTGGCCAGGTTGTTCATCGTTTCCAACGTGCTGGGGTGTTCCGGGCCGAACACTCTCTGCTTTTCGGCGAGGGTCGTGCGGAACAATTCTTCGGCTTCGGTCCGTCGTCCCATTTCGTCCAACAATGTTGCCAGATTGTTCATGATTTGCAGGGTGCCGGGATCATCGGTCCCCAGCGCGGCAGCGCGGCCCTCCAACGAACGCCGGTACAGCGATTCGGCATCCGCCTGGCGCCCCGAGTCGGCGTAGAGGTTGGCCAGGCTGTTGACGGCACGGAGCGTGCTGGGGTGGGACTCACCCAACGCGTGGGAAGCGACTTCGATCGTGTGCTGCAGCAACTTCTCGGCGTCCGAGGATCGGCCGAGTTCTCGGTAGACGACGGCTAAATTGCCCATCGCCTTCAGCACGCTGAGGTGGTCCGGTCCGTAGACTGCGGGACCGATGCGCAACAATTCTTCGAACAGTATCGCCGCTTGCTGCTCGCGTCCTCGATCGGCGTGCAAGGCGGCCAGCGCTGCCATGGCCGCGAGCGTCTCCGGGTGCTGCTTGCCGCGGAGTGCGGACAAGCGGTCGTAGGCGAGCGGGATGTGCGCCTCCGCTTCTTCGTATCGCGCCAGTTGCCGATAGACATCCCCAATCAGGGCGTGCAACTCCGCGGCGATCCATTCGTCCTGCACTTCGCCCGACTGCAGGCGCTGCGCGGTGCGGTCGAGAATGTTCTGGAGGATGGTCGTGTCCGCCCCCCGGGCCTCGTCCGGACCGACCCCCAGCAGCATTTCTGTCAGTAGCCGCTTGACCTCGCTCGTTCGCGTCAGCTCGCGTTGGGTCTCTTCCCGGGCAAGGTTGGTCAGTTGTTGCTGGCGCCAGGCCCGCAGGAGAAACGTCGTGGTGCCGGCGATTCCCAGCAAGAGGGTGGCCAACACCAGCCCGGCAGCCAACGCCGGTCCGCGATGCCGCCGCACCCACTTCCGCCATTGGTACAGGCGGCTGGGCGGCGCGGCCAGCACCGGCT
>JBGSLW010000302.1:0-10865 GCA_041740495.1 Pirellulaceae bacterium | reverse complement strand
GCGTCCAGAAACCGCAGGCTAGCGCCAGGCGGCTAATTGTTCAACAGCCCACTAAACGTACCACTTCTTCTTGCGTTCCTTGAACGACTTGATCGCCTCCGACTCCTCACCGTAAATCTGGAAGACGGTATCCAGCTTCATCAGTTTGAAGACTTCCAAGATATTCGCATTCATCCCGCAGAACCGCAAATCCAAGTGCATCGCCTTGCACTTCTTGTTCAGCAGAATCAGCTTGCCGATCATCGCCGAACCCATGAAATTTACCGTCGAGAAATTGATCAACATCCGCTCCAGCTTCGTCGAGTTCACCAACTCCAACAGCTCGTCGGAAACTTCCTGGATCTGCGTTTCATCGATGATGCGGACCGCCTGCGGATAGACAATCAAAATGTTGTCCTCGACGCGCGTGATCAATGCCGATGCCATCGTGTCCTCTGCTAAATGCGCAGCTCCTATCGCAAGAATGCCACAAATTTAAACAAAACCAAGGCGCTTGGCCATCGGCATCCCCGCAAAACCGCGAAAAAACAGCGACGAAACCCCCGATCGCCACGGGACTCGCCCGACCATTTGAATCAATCCGCTAGTACCGAAAGTGTTTGATATGCTCCCCCAACTCGCCGATCTTGGTCATCGCCTCGATCCCGATCTCCAAATGGATATCGCTCCAACGACGAGTCACATCCACATCGGATTCCTCCGTCTTGACCCCGTCCGGCGTGATCGGCACATCGGAAACCAACAACAAGGCGCCGCGGGCGATCGCGTTATAGTGCCCCACGATGAACAGGGTCGCCGTCTCCATGTCGATGCCAATACAGGTCAAATCGTTCAGCCTTTGGCGAAACCGCTCGTCGTGCTCCCACAGGCGACGATTCGTCGTGTACACAACCCCCGTTCGGTAGTCGAGACTACGCTCCACAATTCGATCCGATACGAATTTGTGCAATTTAAAGCTGGGTAATGCCGGAACTTCGGGAGGGAAATAGTCCAAGCTCGTTCCCTCCCCCCGGATCGCCGCGATCGGCAAGATAAAGTGCCCGATCTCCGTCGACGTCTTCAGGCCGCCGCACTTCCCCAAAAACAACACGCCCCGCGGCCGCCGCGCCGAAAGCAAATCCATGATCGTCGCCGCGTTGGCCGATCCAATTCCGAAATTGATGATCGTCAATCCACGCCCGTTCGACGCAGCCTGCATCGGGCGACCTTGGCCATACACCTCAACCCCAAACCGCTCCGCGAACTGCTCGACATAGTAGCTGAAATTCGTCAGCAGAATGTAGTCGCCAAAATGCTCGACCGGCATCCCCGTGTATCGCTGCAACCAGTTGCGAGCGATTTCCTGGCGGTCGAATCGTTTCTCGCTCATCCTTCTCCGCTTCTCCTCCCGTGTCGAACCTCCAGCCGCAAGCGTTCACGCACTCCCAACATTGTACGCCGCCGATCCCCGGCGCTGCGTAACCGTTCACGTGCCGGGGTCTTACGCATTTTTCGCCTTAACAGGAGAATCTGCAATGTACGCCAACTGCGAAAAATGGGTCGGACCCGCTCAGAAAGTGAGCACACCGTGGCTCACCCTGTGAACACTCACGATCAACTTTCAAAGGCGGCGTCGGTGAACATCAAGCTCAAACGCCGCTCCCCATTATTCTGCGGCGCCGATGCGGTGGATTGTATTGTGCACGGTCCCGCGGACCGTTTGTCCATCGGCCGCCTGCAGCGAATAACGGATCTCCAGGCACGGCGTGGGCGCCAACTCGGGAATTTCCAACAGGACGTTGCAGCTGTTGTCCGAGAGGCGTACCGCGGCAACTGTCCATGGCTGCTCGTTCAAGTGCGGCGAACCGTAATCGGCACTCCGCCGCAGCGACCAAGCTTTCAGCGCCCAGTTCTCCACATTCTCCACCGAACTCGCTTGCAGCGGCGCAGAGAATTCGAGCTGAATCTGCGCCGGCCCGGTTCGAATCGCCAGCGGCAAGTGCACCGGCTTGCCCGTGGCCCGAATTCGATAGAACCCGCCAGGCTGTTCCCGATTGCTCGACCAGGCGAACATCCCACACGCGTACAACTGGCCGTCGTCCGGATGAAACCGCCCCCGCATCACTCCGGTCGGCAGCAGCGGGATCGGTAAGGCCACCACGCCCCCCTGCCACTGGCCGTCCACCACTTCATGGGGCACGAGAAAGATCTGCCCGGTGCCGTACGACAGATTCAACAGGCGCCCGTTGAGAGGCCCCCACTTTTCGCTACGCACCCACATCAGTTCGCCCGGCGATCGATCCATCGCATTCGTAATCCAAACCAACGGTTGCTCCATGGCGGCGTCCGCCGAGTCCCTTTCGTCGTGGTACCCCATCATGTTCCCATAAAATCCGCCGGGCACCACGCGGTTGATCCGGTTCTTGGGAGTCCAGTGCCCCTCTTGATCCGTCACGAAAAATGACCCGTCGTCGTTCAGGCAAACGCCGTTCGCGGCCCGGAACCCATTGGCCAGGATTTCCGTCGTTTGGCCGTCCGCGCTGACCTTCAGCAGCGTCCCGTGATGCGGCACCAGCGCCGGCAACGCGTGCCGCGCGGACTTGGCGTAGTAAAAATTGCCGTCCGCATCGGTCTGCAGTCCCATGGCGAACTCGTGAAAGTGGTCGGTCACCTGGTGGTCGTTGTTGATGCACTCGTACCAGTCGATCTCGTCGTCCCCGTTCAAGTCATGTAGCCGCACCAGCTGGTCGCGGCAGGTCACGCAGATTTTTCCGTCGACCAGCTTGATACCCAACGGCTGAAACAAGCCGGCGGCGATTCTCCGCCACGACAAAACGCCGTCCGCAGACTGTATTCCGCGAACCAGGAAGACGCTCCCATCCCAGCTACAAACAGCGGCGGTCTGGCCATCCTCGCAGAGGTCGACCCCGCTCAAACGCACTCGAGCACGCCAGGGATTCGGGTCCGGCCGCACCAAGTCATCGACCGCCAACGCCGTCTGGTCATCACCGCGGATCACGGTCGTCGTGGGAATCTCCGGCCATCGCCCCGGCCCGCCGCGAATGAGTAGGCGCGGATCCAACAAGTGGTCGACCGCCAACAACTTCACATCGGAGCCACCGGTCTGGTCCATCGCCTGTCGCAAAAAACTCAGCCGCAACAACTGGCCGCGGTCTCCCGGCGGAATCTCCAATCGCACCCCCTCTGGCGTCGCGCGGAACTCCGGGGCATTCCCGTCCGACAGCACATGAATCGACAAGCGTTCGGCGTGCTGCGGATCGCCCGACGTCACATGCATCACCCGCGAATCGGCGCCAAATGACTCCTCGCGCACGGTCGCACCTGGATCCACTTGAGCGACTTGCAGCACCAACGGCTCGGAGTGCGGGTCGACGTACAAAGTCCGCGTGAACACGGGATGCAAGTCGATTGCCCGCATGCCCGGCAATTCCCAGACGTTCGTCCCTCCGACCGTGTAGTGCAGAACGGTCTTGTCCCCGAAGTCGAACCGGCCCCGATATTGAGCCCAACTTCGCGGCAGCGGGCCGTACCGCCGACCATCCCTCCCCTCCACACGCTCAACGTCGGAGAAATCGTCCACCGTTCCGGGACGAGACCAACCGGGGCCGATCCCGTTTTCCAGCAGGACGTCCCCCACAATCCGTGGATGGATTCCATGTCGGCCGTCAAAGTGCACGCCGCGCCAATCGATAAACCGCTCGTCCGATTCTGGCTCCGCCGACCAAATCGCCGCAACCCGCAGCGTGTCATGATCGTATAAGATCCAATGCGAACCTTCGGCCACGCCCCCGGGGCCAGGGTCCAGCCGAACCGCAATTCCCTTGTAGGCGACGTTGCGACCGTCCTCCCCGACCTCGATCGTCGTCATCATCGTCCGGCCATAGTCCATCGTGCGCCACGGTTGATCCAAAACCGGCTGAGGCCCAAACGTATCCCCCGGCGGAAGCGCTGCCAGATATTCCGGCGTCACCGCCGCATACTGCGTCGGGTTATGTTCGCGCAGAAAATGTTCGCGGATGTAATGGATCACGTCGTACTTCTGCTGCGGCACCATCCACGTTTGTCGGACCATCATCCCGAAGCCGTGCGTCAACGTGCCGTACATCGTGTACGGGTCCGCGCCATGCTTGAACTGGCCGCGGGCGAAGCGGAGCGATGTGGGGAGCGAGCCCTCCGCCGCCACCGTCCCGTGGCAACTGGCACAACGCAAATCGTAGATCTCGCCCCCTCGCGCCAAGCTGGCTTCGTCCCAGCCGCGAATCAGGCCCGCATGATCGACGCGCGACTCGTATTCGGCGACCGGCGGCAAGTCGATCAGCGAGGGATGGGGACGCAATTCCAAAGCCCGCCGCGCTCCCCCTTCGGCAACCGCCAGCAAATACGCCGCTAGATCCAAAAACTCGGACTTGCCGGCCAGCAAATTGATCAGCCCCGCCGGCATCGCCGATTCGGAGGCAACCCGCCACTCGTCGACCTCGTCCAACGCATACCGCATCGGCTCGCCCGCCCCCGCCGGATCCGCCAGTACGACGTGCGACTCGGACTTTTCTAACACCAGACCCGTGCGCGTTTTTCCGTCGCGATCGACGACGATCGCAGATTCGAACCCTTGGCGAATCGCTTCCGACGGTCGCAGCACCGATTGCACCAGATGGGCGCCCAGATCGCCGTCGATCGCACCCAATTGAGCCAGATCCGGAGCCAAACGGCGATCGCCAACTTGGGATTCGTGGCAGCGGGCACAATTCAACTCCGGGCGGTAAAACAACAGCGCGCCTCGTTCCGGATCGCCGAACCGCCGCGCTTCACTGGCCAAATCGGAAGCGGGAACTGCCGCAAGCTGCTCGTCCAATCGCTCCGGCTGCTGCGCCAGCGAGCTCGACGCTGCGGCCCACAAGATTCCCAACGCTATTCCAATGGACCAAATTCGAATTCCAGTCATAGGGACTCCGGTGCATTCCTCGCGATACTCGGCCGATTGTAGTCGATCGGTCAGCATTCGTCGCAGTCGACATCGCGTCCAACGTCATCGACCACGTCCGCACCACAGTACTCCGCGACTTGACTGGCCGCGGACGCAATTCGATATTGAGGTCGTACGTGTCGACGGCTTACAAAGCCGTCGTACGAATCGCAGCGCCCCAGTGCACCCTTCCCCGACCTTTTATTCGTACCCTCGGCTAGTAATCGTACCCCTGCCTTGTAGGCCGAAACCATTTGAACGTACCCCAGCCTTGTAGTCCGCAACCATTTGAACGTATCCCGGCCTTGTAGGCCGGGACCAGTTAACGTACCCCGGCCTTGTAAGCCGAGACCAGTTAATCGTACCCGGGCCTTGTAGGCCGGGACCAGCTAAACGTACCCCAGCCTTGTAGGCCGATACCAGCTAAACGTACCCCGGCCTTGTATGCCGAGACCAGTTAACGTACCCCGGCCTTGTAGGCCGGGACCATTTCCAATTCACTTCCCCTTCCAAAGCATCCCCATGCGAGTCTCCCCCATGTGCTCCGCGCCTTCCTTCCTCGCTGCGATCGCCTGGTTGTGCCTGACGTTAGTGATTCCGACGTCGACATCGTCACTACTCGCCGATGAACCCATTCGGGCACTTCTGGTCATCGGTGGCTGCTGTCACGACTACGCGCGGCAGAAGGACCTGTTGACCAACGGGCTCTCGAAACGAATCGACGTCCGCTGGACGGTCGCCTACGATCCCGACAAAGGAACGAAGCATCTCAACCCGGTGTACGAAGACCCCGATTGGGCTAAAGGATTCGACGTCGTTGTGCACGACGAGTGCTGTAGCGATGTGAAAGACTTGACGATCATCGAGCGGATTCTGCAGCCTCATCGCGACGGTCTCCCCGCGGTGATCCTCCATTGTGGGATGCACAGCTACCGCAGCGATGGCTACCCGGATGCGGTCACTCCCTGGTTCGAATTCACGGGGCTCAAGTCGACTGGGCACGGACCCCAGCTGCCGATCGAGGTCCGCGTGGTCGATGCCGACCATCCGATCACCCACGGCCAGCCGGATTGGACCACGATCAACGAAGAGCTCTACAACAACTTCCAGGGGGAACTGTTGGACACGGGGCACCCTCTATTGCGCGGCAAACAAATCATCCGCCGGCAGGACGGCACCGCAACCGTCGAGGATTGCGTCGTCGCTTGGACGAATACGTATCGCAATAAGACGCGCGTCTTCGCCACCACACTCGGCCACAACAACGACACCGTCGCCGACGACCGCTATCTCGACCTGGTGACGCGCGGGTTATTGTGGAGCATCGATCGGTTGGCCGAGCCACCCGTCCCGGCTGACAGAACCATTCCGACCGAAACGCAAGCCAAATAACGCCTCTCCGACGCGTTGAAACCACCGACGAACAAATGGTGTACTAGTGTACACCAATCTCCGTTGCCGCAATAGGCAGCTCCTACCTCCTCCTCCTACCTCCTCGTACTCCTCCTCCTCCTCCTCCTCCTCCTCGTACTCGTACTCGTACTCGTACTCGTACTCGTACTCCTCCTCGACTTCCTGCCTTGTGCATGCATCGATTACGAGCACGAGCGCCGTGCCACTAAGCACGGATTGCCACCGCGATTTAACCCTCCCGCGGTTCGTGTGCTGTTACGGTAAACCGCGGGAGGGTCGGCCGCTTCGGCCGGGGAGGGGACGTTGATCCGTTCAGTACTCCTCGTCCTCCTCCTCGTACTCGTACTCCTCCTCGACTTCTTGCCTTGTGCATGCATCGAGCACGAGCACCGTGTCACTGAGCACGAGCACGAAATTCACGAATCGCTGCAGGATTCCCTTTCCAGTCCGTTGCGGACCAGTCCCCGACAAACCCCGCTTTTTTCTAAGTCGTCCAGGCGCGAACGTGCGTTACTCCCCGCCGTCGTCGAGTTCGTCGGTTTCATTCGATTCCGTGTCGTCGTCCGCCGGGTCCGGTTCCTCGATCAGCTGCCGACCACCCCGATTGACTCGGAAGCGGAGCGGTTGCCCCAATTGCTGCAGGTGCAACTCGGCGCCATTCTCTCCGGCGTTCTTCACGTACTTTTCGAAATATTGGTGCGCTTCCGGGTGCTTCTCTTTCAGTTCGTCTTCGCTCGCCGCGTGGTACTTGGTTTCGACGTCGACGCTGACACGCACCGTGGAAGTGCCGATGGTCTCTGGGATCGCCGACAGGTGCATGAACAGCTCGGGCTGCTCTTTCTCGATTCGATCGAGATCATCGGAAGAGTACCGCTCGCTGATGTAACAGGTGATCCCGCTGGCCGGATCCTCTTCGAATTTGAATAACCGACCGTTGTCGTTGATCTTGGTCGTTCGGATACCGTTGACGGTAACGGTCGATGAGGAGACGAAGTTGCCTTGGACCAGTCCGTTGGCGAGCCCTGCATTGCCAAGCCCTGTGTCGTCGATCAACGTCAATTCGCGATCGGGCCGCACCGGGCGGTCGGGAGCCGCCGGGGCAACTTGTGCGAAGCCGCAATTTGCGCCGATCCCCGCCGCCAGGAACAGGGCCGGGACCGCAACGAAAAGAATCGAGCGGGACATCGTGTTCTCCTTGAATATTGCCTGAGGTGGTTGCCAGTTCTATTGTTACCAAGACGCGTCGTGAACCGTCAGCAACCTCTGAAAAAAGTTACCGTGGGCGCCACAAATTCAGCCGCCTGGCGCTAGGCTTTGTCCCCAAACACAGTTTCGCGTCCCATTGAGATCAGCCGCATGGCGCTAGCCTGCGGTTTCTTCGCGCATCCAACACCCGAAACCGCAGGCTAGCGCCACGCCGCGGCTGTTTTGGGACAAAGCCAAGCCTGCGGTTTCTTCTTCACAATCTTGCCGCCTGCCATCAGCTTGCGGTTTCTGCCAGCGACCTTTTCGACGAAACCGCCGTCCTGCACCTGGCGACCGATTTTTTCAGCAGGCCACTGGCGACCAGTCGGCTCGCGGTGCGAACTCAAATTGGGGTGCCCGCGGAAAATGCGCAAACCCAATCCGCTCGCCCGGGGGAGGCTCTGGCCGATTTTTTCAGCGGTTTTTCAGCGGTTTCTGCCGATGAACAAAACTTCGCCAAAAATTCGGCGGACCCCCTTGAGTTGTACGCTGCCGGCCGTATACTTCTCGCTCCCCGGGGCGGATCGAATCGCCCATTCGGCGGTCGAAATTGGTCGGCGAATTTCGGTGGAAAACGAGGGGTTTAGGTCGGGCGGTCGAGCCACGGTGATTGGGTGTTGACGCTGTGATTGGGTGTTGACGCTGACTTTGGGACCGTTAAGATTAGAGGTTTCCGCTGGAGGCGGCGTTCAGGGCTGATCGCGCGAAGCTCGACGATGGATCCAAGTTGGACTTTGGAACCAAGTTCGAGGTGTAAGGATCGGGCGTGCAGGCTGAGATTGCTGAGGTGGAATCTCGTTGGCGTTGACTGGCTTTTCTGGCTGGTTGTTTGTCGTCGAACCGGTGTGTTGCACGTAGGTGCGACTGCCGAATTCGGTGGGGAGCATGCCGGGTTGTGGAAGGCGAGTCAACGCGAACGCGAAGTTTCGGTGTGCGGGTGACCGCGCGTGGGAGCTTCGGTTGGTGTTGGGCGGTTTTGCCGTCCGTTTGATCTTTGACAATTTGACTTGAATTGATGGCATCGAAATGTGTCGAGCGGAAGAGGTCCGCTGCGAATTTGACCGAAAGGTTGGGTTGGCGGGGGTCCGGAGCCGCAAGATACATAACCACTCTTAATAGCGCCGATGCCTGGGCTGCGTGTATACGTAACAGCGTGCAAACGTGGTCGAGGCGGAGGTTAATCGTTGGAAAGAAAGAATCGTTACGGATATTAGGTAGCGAACATGAGATTCAATCGTTGGCGGGCGGCGCAAGTCGTTGGCCGGGGGCTGGATATTTGTGGTCAAGCTACTAAGGGCACATGGGGGATGTCTTGGCATCAGAAGGCGAAGAAGGGCGTGGAAGTCTGCGAAAAGCCTGGGGTAGTTGACAAACGAACGTTGATCCCAGGATTCCCAAACCAGCGTGCACTGAATTCATAGGTGCATAGCGGCCAACCGAGGGAACTGAAACATCTAAGTACCTCGAGGAAAAGAAAGAAAAATCGATTTCGTCAGTAGCGGCGAGCGAAAGCGAAAGAGCCCAAACCGTGGGGGTTTCCCCCGCGGGGTTGTAGGGCCTTCCACATGGGAGTTACAAAGTTCAGATTAGCGGAACGCTTTGGAAAGGGCGTCCACAGAGGGTGACAGACCCGTACGCGAAAATCTTGAACCTCCCGGAAGGTACCTGAGTAAGTCCGGTCACGTGGAACCCGGGCTGAATCGGCGGAGACCATTCCGCAAGGCTAAATACTCTCTGATGACCGATAGCGAACTCAGTAGCGTGAGCGAAAGATGAAAAGAACCCCGTCGAGGGGAGGGAAAGAACCTGAAACCATGTGCTTACAAGCGGTCGGAGCTCTGTGTCGCAAGACCGAGTGACGGCGTGCCTTTTGCATAATGATCCGGCGAGTTATCGTCAGCGGCTCGGTTAAGGCCTTACGGGCCGGAGCCATAGGGAAACCGAGTGTGAATAGCGCGATTGTCGTTGGCGGTAGACGCGAAACCTAAGTGATCTACCCATGAGCAGGTTGAAGCGTGAGTTATATCACGTGGAGGACCGAACCCACTTGGGTTGAAAACCGAGGGGATGACTTGTGGGGAGGAGTGAAAGTTTAACCAAACTGGGAGATAGCTCGTTCTCTTCGAAATATATTGAGGTATAGCCTCGTGCCACTCTGTGTTGGGGGTAGAGATACTGATTTGGATGGTGGGTTTTCCAAGCTACACCACTGAACCAAACTCCGAATACCAACACAACTATCACGGGAGTCAGACCGCGAGGGATAAGCTTCGCGGTCGAGAGGGAAACAACCCAGACCATCAGCTAAGGTCCCGAATTGATGCTCAGTCACTAAGGAAGTTAGATTGCTGAGACAGCCAGGATGTTGGCTTAGAAGCAGCCACCATTTAAAAAGTGCGTAACAGCTTACTGGTCGAGCAATCTTGCGCCGATAATGATCGGGAGTAAGCATCAAACCGAAGCTATGGGCTCTCGCAAGAGAGCGGTAGAAGAGCGTAGTACAGGAGATACAAGCCGGACGGAAACGACCGGTCGCGGCCTGTACTAGTGATTATGCCGGAATGAGTAACGATAAAACAGGTGAGAATCCTGTTCGCCGAAAGCCTAAGGTTTCCTGGGGAAGGTAATTCCGCCCAGGGTTAGGCGGCGCCTTAGTCGAGGCCGACAGGCGTAGACGATGGACAGCAGGTTAATATTCCTGCCCCGATTTGTGGAGCGATGGAGGGACGGCACCCGGAAAGTAAGCGGGACGAATAGAAATGTTCGTGGAGGACTCTGAGTTGGAGGGATTGGCAAATCCACCCTCATAAGACAAGGGGTTCGACCGACTGGCTTGACCAGGAAGTTACTGGAAGGGTGTCCAAGAAAATCTTCTAAGCTTTGAAGCAAATCGACCGTACTAAAACTGACACAGGTAGGCGAGACGAGAAGTCTCAGGCGCTCGGGAGAACGGTGGTTAAGGAACTCTGCAAAATGACCCCGTAAGTTCGCGATAAGGGGTGCCTGCGCAAGCAGGCCACAGTAAATCGGCAGCAGCGACTGTTTATCAAAAACACAGGACTCTGCGAACTCGTAAGAGGATGTATAGAGTCTGACGCCTGCCCGGTGCCGGTAGGTTAAGGAAGAGGGTTAGCCGGTGCCTTAGTCGAGGCCGAAAGGCGTAGACGATGGACAGCAGGTCAACATTCCTGCGCTGCCAGCGGACCGATGGAGGGACGGCATCCGAAAAGGGATCGGACGACTA
>JBGSLW010000301.1:0-5210 GCA_041740495.1 Pirellulaceae bacterium | reverse complement strand
AGCGGCCGCCGCGGCCTCGGCGGGTGGCGCAGCTGCCGGCTCGGTCTTGGCAATCGGGGCATTGATTTGGAATTCGAACCGCCCGGCCGTCCCAATCGCGTCTTGGCCGCCGATCGGAACGACCACCTGACAAAACATCGTCTTGTGGTTGCCGACCGGACTTTTCTCGTTGGTCACCACATCAAATACCAACTCGCTGGTTTCTTTGGTGAACGCCAACGGTTGAACGGTGACTTCGGGAGGCGTTCCCAGAATAACCGCTTGGGCCTGGCCTTCGAACGGATTGGCGTGATTCAGCTTGCAAAAAACTTTGGCGGTCTGTCCTTGCTCGCAGGCCACACGATTGATTTCAAATTGCACGAATGGAGTCGCCACCGTCATGTCCACGAGACTCGACGAAGCCCAGGCCGCGCCTCCGCCGACGGAGGCCGTGCCGATGACGTACACCGGCCAAGTCCCCGCCGCGGCGTTGCCGTTGGCATTGATCGGGTAGACCGCCTCGGTCTGTCCTTTTTCAATTTGAATGCTGCCGGTCGTGCCGACCCCGGGAGGGCGGAACGGGAATTCGATTCGGATCGGTTCCTCGAATCCAGGATCTCGGTGCGCGATCACCCGCAGGTTGAGGGTGCCGTTCTGCACCAGCGGAGCCGTGGGGGGGACCAACTCCAATCGAAATGGGAGTGCGTCGACGACCGCGATCGCCAGCTTGTCGACGCGAGCCCCGATATACAAAGAATTATTCGGTTCCCCCAACACGAAATCGGCCAGGTTGGTGAATGCACCTTGCACCGCCACGTTGGCATCGGCGGGCCGAGCGGTGAACGGGAATAGTCCCCCGGCGAGCTCCGCTTCCGGGGTCGCTTCGAACACGATCGGCATCACATTGACGTTGCCAGGCATCGGACGCCAATTCGCCGTCATCCCGGCAGGGAGCGCGTTGTCATTGAGTACGATCTCGCCCCCGAAATTGTTTCGATTCGCCTGCATCAGCGTGGCGAATTTGTTGCCGCGGGGCACGAAGATGGTCTGCCGGTACTGTTGGTACTGGACCGTTCGCGGGATCTCGAGACTGAGCGAAGGTTGCGGCCGGTCGACTTCGACCCGGTAGGCGAAATCGGGCTGCCCGCGACGGAGGTGATCGGTGACGACCAAGTAGTACTCGCCATCGGCGGGGACTTGGAATCGCAAGTAGGCATCGGTACCCCGGGCATCGTCGTTGCTGGCGACCGCATTCCGTTCCGCATTGTGGATGAGCAACACCGGATCCAGTCCCGAGCCGATTCGGCGTGCGTAGACTTCAAAATCCCAGACTTCATCCTTCTTCGCGGCGAACTTGAAGGCGTCCCGATCTTCCGAGCGTTCGATCACGCCGTTGAACGCCGCGGGGAGTGGTTGAACGGCGGTGATTGCCGCCAAGTCTTCGTTCGGTTCGCTTTCGAGTGCATTGGGATGCGGGAATGTTCGAAACACCACGGGTGACGGAGAAATGCCTTGGTCGTCCTCGACGAACAGCGGTGGGCGGGCAATCCCGCCAACGGTCGCCGGGAGTCTGCGAGTCATTTCACCGGCGGCATCTCCCAACAAGCGGATATCGATTTCTTGATCCGCCGGTCCTCCGGCGGGAACCGCCACCGTGGGGCGAGGAAACGTTCCGACGTGCAACCGATACCGGGAGGCGTCGTTCCCGCCGAACGACGATTCCCGCACGTAGATGAAATAATCCCCATCGGCCTCGGCGACGTAACCGACCAGACTGTCTTGCCGCAACAACGCCGAATCGTCCGCCGCAATCACTTCGAAGCGTTTGGCGTCGACGATCCCCACAAACGGATCAAACATGGTCCCCAGCCGAATCGCTTCGATTTCCACATTGAGGCGTTGTCCTTGTTTCAAGGCCACCGCATACCAATCGATATCTTCGTTCTGGACGACCCCGGAAACCGTCTGGTTCAGCTCGATCCGTTGCGGTTGTTGGAGTTCGTTATTCGGCTCCACCTCGTCGATCGCCGGGAGTGCGCCGACGAACACGGAACGAAACTCGGAGATGCCGCTCTTGGTGCGGACTTGGGCCAGGTGTTCCCCCAGGCGGCAATCGGCAGCGACGTCGACTGTCACTTTGATATTGTTGGCATCCACCACCTCGAGCTTTGCCACGCTGACGCCGGCGTCGTACCACAACACTTCCACGGCGTCGTCGAGCCGCGCACCGGAAAAAGTGAGAATGTGTTGGGCGCCGCGCTGCACTCCGCGCGGCAAAATCACACTCAACTGAGGGCTGGATGCCGCAGGGGGTCGCGCCTGGAGCGCGCCCGCCGCGATCAGCAACCCCAGTTGCCCCAGCCAAAACCACAAACAGATTCGAGGCATCGTCAACATGCTCCTACGAATGGATCGACAATTCGCAAGGCTAGACGAGCAAGTCTTTGATCACCTTGCCGCCATCGACGATTTCGATCGGTCGATCGCCGGGCGCCATCAGTTCTTTGTCCGCCACGATCCCCAAGCAGTGGTAGAGGGTGGTCGCCCAATCTTCCACCGTCAGCGGATCCTTCTCGGGCTCGGCCGCGGTGGCATCGGATTCGCCGTAGACCGAGCCTTTCTTGATCCCCCCGCCCGCCATCGCGATGCTGAACACTTTGGGCCAGTGGTCGCGGCCGCCGGTTTGGTTGATCTTGGGCGTCCGCCCGAACTCCGAACAAACGCAGACCAACGTCGAATCGAGCAAACCGCGCTGATCGAGATCGGTGATCAGGGCCGAGAAGCCTTGATCGAAGGCGGGCAACTGCGACTGCATCCCCTCGCGAATGCTATTGTGCATATCCCAACCGCCGTAGGTCAACGTGACGAACCGCACGCCGGCTTCGACCAATCGCCGAGCCAACAACATTCGCGCGCCGGCGGTGTTGCGACCGTACTGGTCGCGGAGAGCAGCGTCTTCCTTCGAAATGTCGAAGGCTTCGCGGGCTGCCTCCGAACTGATCAAACTGTACGCTCGCTGATAAAAGGTGTCGACCGCGTTGAGCGCGTCCGACTTCTCGACCTGCCGGAAATGCTGATTGACCACGTCCAACATCTTGCGGCGTCGATCGAATCGTGCAACATCGACGTCCTGCGGCAACTTCAGATCCAGCACGCGGAAGCCATCCCGAGCGGGGTCGTCCCCCAAGCTGAACCCAGCGAACGACGAACTCAGATATCCTGTCCCGGCATCGGGCGCCGGTTGATTCGGGATCATCACGTACGGGGGCAAGTTGTTCCGCGGTCCAAATTCGTGCGAAACCACACTCCCCATGCTGGGATACTGCAACGCGGGACTCGGTCGGTAGCCCGTAAACATATTGTGGGTACCGCGCTCGTGGGCCGCTTCTCCATGGGTCATCGCCCGGCACATCGTGATCTTGTTGACAATTTGTGCAGTCTTGGGCAACAACTCCCCGACGCGAATACCCGGCAGACTGGTGTCAATACTCCCCAGCGGCCCGCGATATTCCAGCGGGGCATAGGGCTTGGGATCGAATGTCTCCTGATGCGCCATCCCCCCAGGCAAAAAGATAAAAATGACGCTCTTGGCCGTCCCTTCTTTGGTCTCGTACTGTTTCTGATCCGCCTGCGCCGAGCGAAGGCGAAAGAAATCGCTGAGTGTCAACCCCAGCCCGCCGATCGCCCCGACTGTCAAAATGTTTCGACGGGAAAACTGGTTGCCAAAGCACTTCATCAGAACATCCCTTTCAGTATTGACTCAGTTCATTATCCGCCCGGCCCGGATTCACCATCCATCGCCGGGGCGAGTGACCGTGAGCGCTCCCTGCTGTAGATCGCCGGTCGTTTCGTAAGTCCCTGGATCCCTGGCTCGATTCCTCTTCCAGACCTTTGGTTGATCCCACGGGTAAGAGAGTACGTTTTTATTGTGCAACAACCCTCAGCAATTACAAGTGAACTTTGGCGTAACCGGACCCATGCAATTTGCCGATTCAACCGCATAAAATGAGAAAACGAGTCGATTCCACAACTTTGTGTCGATCCGGCGCGCTTTTTTCCGGACAGATCAACTCGGCACGAGGCGCGCTCCGAACCGGCGCGCTAGCATGGACTTTGCTTATGGACAAAGTAAGAAGTGACTCCTGGGCCAAGCGAGTATAATTGCGGCGGGGCGAGAGTGTGTTTGCGGGAGTTCGTCAAGTGACTCGATGGAATTTGGCCAGTGCGGCCACCGCAGTAGTCGTGGTATTCGGGATAGGGCACGGTGATTCGGCGGCCCAATCGATTGGCGTCTCGACCCCGTTTCAGTCCGTAGGGAACTCGTTCTACGAGCGTCAGGGGGTCGGTTTTTCGTTTCAAACCGCCGGGCCTTCTTCGGCGTTTTTCGGCGGGTTCAACCAGGGTTCGTTCAACAGCGCGATTCCGCCGTTCGGCGGCTACGACCCGGCTGCAGACGCGCGGTTCGGTTTTGCGTCGGTCGGCGACAACGGCTCTTTTTCACTGATGTTCCAGATGGGAAAGGGGAGCAGCCGCTCGATGACTGGAATTGCGCCGAGCGTGGTCGTGCCGAACGGCGGCGTCGGCTCAATCTTTAGTGGTTCACTGACTCCCTTTGTGTCGGGGATCACGCCGATCGTCGGGAATCCTTATGGGGAATTGGAAGTGCTCGCTAACGAATTGGGGGGATCGTTCCGATCGACGGGGGGAGTTTTTGACCCCGGGGCGCCTCCCTTAACCGATTCCCCAGGGCTGGGACTCGCCCGTGGCGAACCGGTCAGCCGCGCGTTTGCCAGCAGTACGGCCCAACGCGCCGTACCAGGTTTGGCGGCGATTCGCCAAGCGCAGGCCGATGCGGAATCGGAACAGGCGGCCGAAATTGCCCGGTTGATTGCGGAGTCCCAACATTACGAGGGCCAAGGCGATCGGTCGCGAGCTCGATCGCGCCTGCGATCGGCGATCAAAAAGGCGAGCGGCCCGCAGCGCTATGAATTGCAATTGCAGCTGGAAGCGCTAAGCGATGATCGTTGATCACCTCGGGGTTTGAAGCTGTTCCCCGACGCGGAGCGGGTTGCCCCTGAGGAATTCGGCTATTTCCATTTCGCGTTTTCCGGCTGGCTGGACCCGCACCAAGGCTAGGTGTCCGGTCCCGCAAGCGATCACCAGCCGATTTGCGGAGGCTTCGACGACGGCGCCCGGCGCCGCATCGGCGCGTGAGGCGGATTCGACGACTT
>JBGSLW010000300.1:0-7423 GCA_041740495.1 Pirellulaceae bacterium | reverse complement strand
GCGGTTTCTTCGCGCATCCAACACCGGATACCGCAGGCGAGCGCCAGGCGGCTGGACTCAAGGAGACGCGAAACTATGTTTTGGGAAAAAGCCTAAATTGAATTTGAGGGGGGCAGTTCGCCGTCTGCGATTCCACGCCAGAATAGGCCGACCACCAACGGTAAACAACTGAGCGCCAACGCAGTCCCCCATCCCGCCCAACCTGGATTGGCCAGCCGAAGTATATCGGAGACTCCCGGCGTCAGGACCACGACCATCAAAATGACCAGGCACAATCCCAGCGCCATCCACACAAACGGATTGGCGGAAATCTCGTTCCACCGCCAGTCTGCGGAGGCACTTCGCATGTTGAACACGTGCCACATTTGCGTCAACGCCATCGTCAAGAAAGAAACGGTGACGGCGGGAAGCGGCTCCAGTCGCAGCAGGTTGTGGGCAACCCACGAGGAGGCCAAAACCGCCGCCGTCATCACAGCGGCGAATCCCACGATCTGCCGCCAATGGCGGGCGGGCAAAACCGGCTCGTTCAACGGGCGAGGGGGGAGCGTCATCAGATCACGCTCCCCGCGGCCGGCGCCCAGCGCCAACGCCGGGAAGACGTCGGTCACCAAATTCAGCAGCAGGATTTGGATCGGGAGCACCGGCAGCGGAGCGTCGATCACCGCGGTGACGCCGATCACCATAATCTCACTGGTGTTGCACGAAAGCAGATAGGTCACGAACTTTCGGATATTGCCGAAAATAATTCGGCCCTCGTGGACCGCGGTGACGATCGACGCCAGCGAATCGTCCTCCAGCACCATGTCGGCGGCTTCGCGGGCGACTTCCGTTCCCCGCAAACCCATCGCCACGCCGATATCCGCCTTTTCGATCGCCGGCGCATCGTTGACGCCGTCCCCCGTCATCGCCACGATGGCGCCCGCCTGTTGGTGGAGTGCGATCAGGTCGAGTTTGTCCTTGGGTTCGACGCGCGCAAAAATATGCGTCTGCCGCAATCGCTCCCGATCCGCGGCAGATCCGCGGAGTAGGTCGCCGACGGACTTTCCCGAAACGACGGCTTCGATTTCTTCGTCGGCCAACCCAATATCGGCGGCGATTTTGCGGGCGGTAACCGCCTGATCGCCGGTGATCATCACGAATTGAATTCCAGCCTGACGGCATGTGGCGATCGCTTGGGGGACTTCCAGCCGCGGGGGATCTTCCATCGCCACCAAGGCTTGCCAGGTCAAGTCGGCGTACGCGAAGTCCCGCGCGTCGTTCGCACGCTTGCCCGCCAAACCCAAGACGCGAAGGCCGCGTCGCCCGAGTTCCAGATTTCGCTCCAGCCAATCCGCCCGTTCCGCCTCCCCCAGCGACTGGATGCCCGTTGTGGTTCGCACATGCGTGCAGGCGTTCAGCACATGTTCCGGCGCCCCTTTGACCGCCACGCGGAACCCATTCTCCATCTGGTGGATCGTCGCCATCATCTTCGTCTCGGGTTCGAAAGCAACTTCGTGCACCTCGGGAAATTCCGCCAACAACGCGGTCCGGCCCAGGTCGTGCTCCTTGCCCACCGCCAACAAGGCCAACTCGATCGGGTCGCCGGTTCCATCGACGTCCGTCCCGCGACTCGCGGCGAACGAGGCGTTGTTGCAGAGCACCGCGGTTTCGATCGCTTCGCGAAACACCTCACGCCAGGCCGGTGGGTCGGCAGAGTTGCGCCAGCCCCGCCGCGGTTGCCAGTCCACCGCCCGATGATCGCGCAGGACAACGCTCCCCTCGGCCAACTCCAGTCGCGTGACCGTCATCCTATTCTCGGTCAGCGTCCCCGTCTTGTCCGTACAAATCACGCTGGTCGCGCCCAAGGTCTCCACAGCGGCCAGTCGCCGGATCAACACGTTGTGTCGGGCCAGCCGCAACATGCCTCGCGCCAGCGCCAACGTGGCCACGATCGGCAGTCCCTCCGGAATCGCGGACACCGCCAGCGCCACGCCGGTCTCGATCATCAAGTACAGATCTTTCCCACGCAGAATCCCAATGACCACGACCAACGCCGTGATTCCCAGCGTGATCCACACCAGCTCCCGACCCAACGCATCCAACCGGCGCTCCAACGGCGTCCGCTCGTCGTGAACCGCTTCACCCACCAGCCGTGCAATCTGTCCTAACTCGCTGTGCATCCCCGTGGCGACCACCACCCCCAACCCGGAGCCCCGCGTCAAATACGTGCCGCTCCAGACCATGCTGGATCGCTCTGCCAATACGGTTTCCTCCGCCACCGGCGCAAGCCGTTTTTCCACCGGGACCGATTCTCCGGTCAAGGTGGACTCGTCCGCCTGCAGCTTCGAACATTCGATCAATCGCAAATCTGCTGAGATCGAGTCCCCCGCTTCCAAGACAACCATGTCGCCCGGCACCAATTGCTCCGCGGCCAGACGCAACGTGCGACCGGCCCGGCGCACCGTGGCTTGAGCGCCAGTCAGCTTCCGCAAGGCCTCCATCGACCGAACGCTTCGCAACTCCATCACAAAGCCGATCAGCGTGTTGAGGGCGATCACCAGCAGAATCGCGCCCGCCTCCAACCATTGGGCAAACGCGACCGATCCGACGACGGCCGCCAATAGCAACACGAAGATCAAGCTGCGAACTTGATTCCACAAAATCTCCCAGACACGTTTGGTCTTCGCAGGGCGGAGTCGATTGAAGCCGTAAACCTCCCTCCGCCGCTCGACTTCTCCGGCGGACAATCCGCTCTCGGGGGCGACGCCCCAGGTCGCCAACACCTCTGCCGGTTCCAGCGACCACCATGCACGACGTTCGTTAGTGAGGCGCGGTTCCGCCATCGAATTGCGAGGGTAATGGAATGGGCTCTAAGGACACTCAACGCAAACAAGGGACTATCGTATGACAAAGGTCGGTCGAGGACAAAAGCTGAGCGGTTTGGATACACGCTACCAAGTTCACTGCTCCGTTTCCGCACGCAGCACATTGGCTTTGCCGCCAGCCGCTTGCGTACGCATCTTGAGGCAAACGAGACATGTCGATCGACGTACGCCTGCCGCCGACGGTTCAACGCCAATATCGATCAAATCCCAAGTTTTCTGGCTCCCCGATGGAAACGGTTCTATCCCCCGCGAACGCTGGTGGTGCTCTTGCGGCCGGCAGGATCGTATTCCAGGCGGACCCAGCGAATTCGCCTGGCACAACGATTGCAACTCGATCGATCGGTCACCTCGGGGAGAATCGGTTTGATCGGTATGCGTCGTTTGTTGGTTGGCGTCCTGACGTGGTGCCTGTGGTCGGCGCTGGCGATCGGTAGTGCGCAACCAGGCCTCGCCCAGGTGAGTCCCGCGGGAGAACAATCACTCGAGGGGCGTCGGGTGGCCTCGTTGGAGGTTTACTTCGACGGGAGTCAGCCGGAGCAACTGGAAATGGTGGTGGCCGCGGAGAAATTCGCGGAAGAGCGCGGTGGAATTCGCGTGCGCCGGTATGACTTGGACCGGGGCCATGGAACCGAAGAAGCTCGGACCGTCGCCCAGCAGCGCCTGGAGAAAATTGCGGCGGCCGGGCGCTTGGTGCAGCCGCAACTGCCGTTGTGGTACGGCGCCAATACGATCCTGCATGCGATGCCCAACCGGGACGAGCTGACCCGCAGGTTGGAAAAGGCATTTCGGATCGATATCTACGTTCGGGCCGGCTGCTCCCGCTGTGCGGAGGCCAAGAAGTTTGTGGCAGAGATTCGTAGCCAGTATCCGGCATTCGAGTTCCACTATCGGGACATCGGCGTCGACACGGCGGCCCGGGACGCCCTGAACCAGCTGGTGGCTCGGTACCGGCGGGCCGCGACCAGCACGCCGGTATTCCACCTGTTCAACCAGATGGTGGTTGGTTTCGATGGGCCGCGTTCGAGCGGAACTCGGTTGACCGAACTTCTGGACAAATGGACGGCGCCGGAGCCATCGAAATCGGGGGCGCCGCCAACCGCGCCGCCAGACTCCGGCGATGATTCGGGATCGATCCGTGCGCTGTTTCGGCTCGGGCCGAACGCACTCGGGACGTTAGGCCTTTGCGTGGGCAGTACGTATACACGTGTACACTATGTGTCGGTTGGCCGGCAGGATGCGTTGCCGATTCCCGACGCGGTGCCGCCCCACGATCAGCTGCCATTTCCAGATGAACCCGCATTGGAGCCCGACGTACCTCCGACGATCGAACTCCCGTGGATGGGGCGAGTCGCCGTCGGCGATTGGGGGATGCCCGCGTTCACCCTGATCGTCGGTCTGGTGGACGGATTCAACCCATGTGCGATGTGGGTGCTCTTGTTCCTCCTATCGATCCTGGTGAACTTGCATAGTCGCCGGCGAATCCTGCTGGTGGCGGGTACCTTCGTTCTGGTGAGCGGCGCTGTCTACTTCGCATTCATGGCGGCCTGGCTGAATGTTTTCCTGCTGGTGGGTTACCTGCGTCCCGTGCAGATCAGCCTGGCAGTGATTGCGATCCTGGTGGGCGCCATCCACATCAAGGATTTTTTCGCGTTCCACCAGGGGCCATCGCTCTCGATCCCCGAATCCGCCAAGCCGGGGATTTACCAGCGCGTGCGGGCCATCGTCAGCGCCGAGAATTTGCTGGGGGCGATGATCGGCGTCTGCATCCTGGCGCTACTGGTGAACGTGGTCGAGCTGCTGTGTACCGCCGGATTGCCGGCGCTGTACACCCAGATTCTCACGCAACACGATTACTCGCGGTGGGAAAACTACGGCTACCTTGTTCTGTACAACATCGCCTACATGTTCGACGACGGTTTGATGGTCGCTGCCGTCGTTCTGACGTTGGAAAAGACCAAGATGCAGGAACATCACGGCCGCTGGCTGAAGCTGATCAGCGGGATCGCAATCGCCACCCTCGGCGTCTTGATGCTGTTTCGTCCGGAATGGCTGTTCTAGCCGCGAGTTGCAAATCAGCCCACTACTACAAGCCGCCTGAAATTAAATCAGCCGCCTGTAAATAAATCAGCCGCCTGGCGCTAGCCTGCGGTTTCCGCGAGTTCACGGCTGCGAAACGGCCGGTTAGCGAAATTGACAGCCGCAGGCGTGCGCCTTAAGAAACCGGAGGCGTGCGCCTTAAGAAACCGGAGTCGTGCGCCTTAAGAAACCGCAGGCTAGCGCCTTAAGAAACCGGAGTCGTGCGCCTTAAGAAACCGCAGGCTAGCGCCTGGCGGCTAATTTTTGGGGGAGCGCAACAGCCCAAAGAACGCGGCGACTAGTAGGAGTGCGCATAACAGGACGACGATCGCCGGGAGCCATGTCCCCAGGAAAGTGGGACGCGCGCGCCGCAGCGTCACTTCACGGCCTCGATGGGAGACTCGGACAAGGTCGGCCGCAACCGGAGTGAATCCCCCTTCGGCGGTCGGGATGAGTACGGCGGCTTCACTGCCCGATGCCGTGGGGAGTTGCTGGGATCTGGCCGTGAATTTGGGGGGGAGCAATTGCCCAGCCCGCTCCAACCTGGCCGCTTGATCGGCATCGACCTCGGCGGCGGAGGTCTCTTCGATCGCCTGAGTGGATTCGAGGGTCGCCAGCGTCGTACCCGGCATGGGAGGCGCGATCGTCGTCGATGGCGTGGGGCGGTCCGTGGGTTCGAGAGGACTTGTCGCGGCCGGCGGGAGCGCGATGGCTTGGCTACAGTGCGGGCAGCGAACCCGTTGCGCCTTGAAGTCCGGCGGCAGCGCGAACTTCCCTCCACAATGCGGACATTGGAATGCCGACGATTTGGCGCCTGATTGCGACATGGCCACTCCCGCTCCGCCGCGACTACGTATTGAAGATCCGATCACCGGCGTCGCCCAACCCGGGCACGATAAACTTTCGATCGTTCAAGCGCTCGTCGACGACACATGTCAAGATGCGAACATCGGGATGACGTGTCTGAACGGCGGAAATCCCTTCCGGCGCAGAGATCACCGAGAGCACGAGTATTTGCCGGGCTCCCCACGCTTTTAGCGTCTGACAGGCCAAGTCGGTCGAGCCCCCCGTCGCCAACATCGGATCCAATACGAACGCGATGTCGACCGGCGAGTCATGGGAAAGTCGACTGTAGTATTGAATCGGCTCGGCCGTCGCTTCATCGCGGTACAACCCCAAGTGCCAAACTTCGGCTTGCGGGATCAGCTCCAGCAACGGGTCGACCATACCCAGGCCCGCCCGCAGAATCGGCACCAGACCGACGCGCGAGGCCAGTTGTTGACCCGTGCAGCAAGCCAGCGGCGTTTCCACTTCGCAAGGGGAAATCTCCAGGTCGCGAGTCGCCTCGCAGGCCAACAACATCGTCAGCCGTCGAATCCCCGCCCGGAACTCGGCATTGTCCGTGGTCCGATTGCGGATGACCGACAAATGACATTGAACCAACGGATGGTTGAGAACGACGACGCTCATATATTCTTTTAAGCCTAACGACTCCAAACGCAACCATCACTATTCAAAAGTGCTTGTACAACCATCGACCAGGCCGCAACATCGGCGGCGGACGAGCCCTGGGGCAGAGGCGGTGGTTCGCCCCCCACAGCCAACAGCTTTTCGGCATCCCCGGTGTTTTCCCGAAACCATTGCCGCTGTTGATCGAGTGCCGCAAGTGCGATCTCTGCCTCCCGCGTCGTCGGCGATCGGCCGATCAGTCGCAGAAACATGCCGTCGCACCGCTGGCGATCGGACAGGGTGGCCGCGGGGGCTAGCCTGACGGCCAGGTGGTTGGCCGCTTCGACGAATTGCGGATCGTTCAGCAACACAAACGCGGCCAGCGGCGTATTCGTCGGAGTGCGGCGGGCGACGCAGGTTTCCCGTTCCACGGCGTCCAACGCCATCATATTGGGCAAAGGCGCCGTGCGTTTCCAGATGCTGTACAAGCTGCGGCGATGGAGGTCGGCGCCGCTGCTGAGCCGATACCCCGGCGAAAACGAATTGTTCTCCGTCCACAAACCTTCGGGCTGGTAGGGAGATACGGGGGGGCCGTCCAAGCGATCCTCCAACAACTCGCCGGCGAACAGTGCCAAATCGCGGAGCATCTCCGCGGAGAGCCGCCGCGCCGGACCGCGCGCCAGCCACTCGTTCTTCGGATCGAGCTCGCGTGTCGCCGCGTCCACCACCGAGGTCTGGCGGTAAGTCGCGCTCAAGACGATCTGGCGACATAGCCGTTGATAGTCCCAACCGTGCTGGACGAAATCGCGCGCCATCCAATCGAGCAACAGAGGATGCGACGGGGGCGATCCTTGCACCCCGAAATCTTCCGCGGTTTCCACGAGTCCTCGGCCGAAAAAATTCTGCCAGACTCGGTTGACCGCCACGCGCGCCGTCAACGGATGCTCCGGGGAGACCAGCCAGGCGGCCAAGTCCAGTCGCGTCGGCGTTGCTCCGGTGGGCGCCAGCGCGGGGAGTGCAACCGGGACCCCTCG
>JBGSLW010000299.1:0-18756 GCA_041740495.1 Pirellulaceae bacterium | reverse complement strand
CTATTTTCCTGGCGAGGAGCAACGAGCTATGTTCCTTGCCAATCCGGCGAAGTATGCCGTCAGCAATCCGGCTAACCAACCGATGGGCAGTGGCAGTGCAGCTGCAGGTAGCGCAGCAAAAAGAAGTTCCCAAAGATAAGGCTTGCAATTGCTCCGAATGTAGTCGGACATGTCAACGATTGTTTGGCACCAAATCATTTTTGTCGGAATGTCGAGCTTAAGTCCTGTGTAGTAGTTCAGCATCGTTGAGCGCACTTTCGGAATCGAAATTTGCGACCGGATCGCTATTTTTTGATGACAAAAAGGTTGAGAAACGCGGCAATGCAGAGTTGGCGGCGAGAGTTCATGGAAAATTTGCTGATTGGGAACATCGTCGTGTCTGCAGCATGGTAAAAGGCAATCCGCGTGGATAGTTCGCACGCGGTTCAGCGAGTCGTTTATGTCCGAGCGGACGAAAGTATTTCATTGATTTGGCGGACGACTGGAAATAGCAGAATTGTGGTTCGATTCAACTCGGTGATCCGATGTTGAGTAGTGACGCATACCGTTGGCGCCGCCAATGAGTTTTAGTAATCACTGAACCATGACGCTGGACAAACGCTTTGAGGAGTCAACTGAGTCCGATTCGTGAAAATTGATAGCTGAAATCGAAAATTTAGGACATATTGAGAAATTCCTTGAAACAAAGTGGTAAACTTTGCGGATGGATAATATAGCTTTCTTATTTTTTCAGATTTTTTAAAGAAAATCGTGGCAATTGCTGTGAAATTATCCCGCTATCGCCTTGCGGTTATTTCCGCCCAAGAATACCTGTCTCAAATCTCTTAAACTGGATGTTTGAGACGAGTGGCGTTCACACAACTTGAATCTCCGGTAGCGAAATCCGCCTACCGCAGGGTTATACAAAAGGCCGGCGTCCCCAGACGTCGGCCTTTTTTCGTCGTATCCCCAGTGTTTGCAACGACCTGCGCCGAACTCGCCAGTCTCAAAGTCTCGGTCTCGCCCCGTCGCGCGCTACGCACCGTCCGCCCGTCGTGGACTCCGGCAACCCCGATTTGGACCAAATCTCTCGGTTGTCTCTCTGTCTCGCGCCGTTTGGGTTATAGGGATGTTGCGTCCGCCCTTTCGCTCACAACCCCCCAGGGTTGCTTTCGGATAGCGCTCACAACATCAACGCAACGACACCCGCGATTCGTGCGATCGAGCGTGGGACGTCAAGCCCCGGTGCGACCACGGCCTGTGTGCCGATTCCCAACTCAAGCGTCGCGGCAGCTGATGTAGCGGCACCAGCAGTTGCCCCGTCGGCGGCAGCACCACCCCACAAGACAGGATTCACGCCTGCAAGCAATAAACCACCCGCACCGGCCATGTTCGAATTGCGATCGTAGGCGTACGTTTCCTGGTCCAGCACCGTCCCCGAGTTCAGCGTCCACTTTTGTTCGATAATCCGTCCGAACCGATCCAAGCCACTGTAAGTTCCGGCGGAACCGTACGAGAGATTCAGTCCATAGGTCGACTGCGGGTGTGCGATTTTCACGATCGGGCCGGCCTTACATCAGGATTCGGTTCCTGACACCTTTTCCGGGTCTGCTTCAGCGCGCGGATGTGCTCCGGGGTGGAGCCGCAGCAGGCACCGATGATTTGTGCCGGCCAAGTTTGGGCGTGTTGTAGGTAGCCTGCAGGGTCGGTGGAGTCGGTGTTGACCCAGCCTTGCGCATCGTCCACGTGGCCGATGTTGCCGTAAGCTATAAGCGGGAAACTTTCACCACAGATAGCGCGGCATTCGTTGATTGGTTGGGCAATCGAGCGGGCCGGCAGGCAGTTGACGCCCAGTGCCATGACGCCAAGCGGCACAAGAATTTCCGCGGCATGAGTGAGTGGCTCGCCGGAGAGGATGTGGCCTTTTTCATCGCAGACAAAACTGACCCACGTGGGTAGGCCGGTGGCCGTGGCGATCTTCGCGGCAATCACGGCTTCGCGGATGGAATTTATCGTCTCGATAAGAAGCAGATCAACGCCACCTTGCACCAGATGGTCGATGCGTTCGGAGTGCTCATCGCGGCATTCGTCGGCGGACGGCACGAGGTCAGGGCGATAACAATCCTCAAGCGTCGAGAGCGAGCCGGCTACGAGCGCTGGTTTTCCATATTCCGCAACCGCCTCCCTGGCAGTGGCTACCGCGCGCAAGGTTAGTTCGCGGGCGGAGAAGCCTTTGCCAGCCAGGACGCGGCGGTGGGTGCGAAAGGTGTTGGTGGTGATAATGTCCGCGCCCGCATTCAGGTAATCCAGATGAATCTGGCGCAGGACGTTTAGCCCGACGTCCGTAGTGAGGGCGTTCGCGGACCACAAGGGCAAGCCCGTGTCTACGCCACGACGGTTGAGTTCCGTACCCGTGGCGCCATCGAGCACAAGACGTTTCGAATTCACGATCGAGGTTTCGTTCATGGAGGGCGACAAGCAACCGTTCACGCTTCGCCGAGGGGCATGAGCCAATTCACAGTGTGCAATCGTTCGCCGTAAGCGTACGCGGGGTAGAATGGAAGCTAGGCGTGATCCCGATTCGGCGTACGCCTGCGGCGAACGGTGACACAGGATCGAACCCGTGAACTTTACCTGATTCCTTACTTTTCGAGGAGTCTCAGGTTCGCTTCGGCGAAGGCTTTCCCGATTTGGGCAAAGATCTTGGCGCTGCCGAAGTAGTGGTAGCCGCCGTTGGATGCTCCTTGGATCGCTTCCCTGTCTTTCGCCGAAAAGATCTCCTCCAAACCGCGGTCCAGCTCCACCTGATTCGCTTTGGTGATGCCCTCAATCCAGGCGTCAAGGGCGGCATAATGTTCGGGGGAGTCCGGGAAGTATTGATCATTGGCGTAAATCGCCAAGACGTTCTTTCCTGTCTTCAAATAGGGAATCTGTTCTTTGTTGAGGACGATGGATCCGTACTGTGGTTTATCCTGCCACCAGATGTAGGTGTGAATCTTGTGGCCGTTCAAATAAACATGAAACCCTTGTCGCGCCAAAATTGCGAGGCGATAGGAATCGCAGTCGAGTTTATCTACTTCAAACGTCGAACGCATGAGCAGGAATTCTCCTGCCCCCCACGTGGAAGGAAATTTATCCAAGGTTATTCCACTGTGATTCCAAACGCCTTTGCCGATGGGGGCCTGGCCGCGTGTCCATTTGCGGTCATCGAAGTCGGGCAGATACCAATTTTCCATTCCGGCGGGCAACAGGATGTCGCGAAATCGCCGATCGGTGAATTCTTCCAATTTGTCCTTCGTTTCGACGGCATCGACCGTGACGAAGCGCCAGGTCCGCTCACCGGGGAGAGGCTTGCCGACCGGCTTCCAGAACTTGTCCCATTTTCGTTCCGTATCGAGCGTGCCATCGGCTTTCAATGTGTGAGCCGTGCCGACGATTTCGTTATACTCGCCCTGCTTGGATTCTGCGGCTTCGATGGCACGATCCCAAAAAGGCGCAGTATCAACAGCAACCACATTCCCCTGGAACTCGGGCATTGCGGCCGGAGCCGCCATGGCTTGGCGGAAGTTGGCGTTTTTCTCGCCTTCGACACCCAGTACGCCGATGACGAACGGCATTTCTGTTGCGGAAAGGTCTTGACGCACGTCGCGGATGAAGTGTGCCAAAAGGCGTGAGTATTCGTCGTAATTGCCATTCGGATAGGTCTGTCCGTCAACCAGATCGTTGAAACCCTGAAACCAGACAAAGCCGGCCAGTTCGTACCCCGCCTCCGGATCATACGCAGGACATACTCGAGCGGGATCGGCCAATACCTTTTTCACGTGCTCCACCATCATGCGGTAAAACACACCGGTGGCGGCCTCCTTGTCTTCCTGCCATTTTGTCCGATCTTCGAGTTTCGGAATGCCGTGGGCACCCTGCGGATATTTGTTCCACTCGTCTTGAATCTGCTTGGGCAGTTGGTACGGCCCGGCACTAGGGGGACGGAATTCGGTGTTGAGCGACCGTCCTCCCCAAGCCGTCTTGATGATCAGGATCGGTTCCTTCAGCTCTTTCTCCATATAAATTCCGAAGGTGAACTCAGGCCCAATCTTTCCGCTATCCTTGGTGGGTTGGTCGCCGCGTGCGCCGAAACCGGTGGTTAATTTCCCCAAGCCTTCGCCATTCGCACTGCCATCATAAGGCCCGGTCAAATAGGACATCCAGACTTGGTCACATACCCGAGGCGTTCCATCAGGATTGCGCATCTCCTTGAGCAAGGGCGCCGTCGCCGGATCTTTGCCGATGTAGTCGAAGGTGCGGATTTCCGCATGTCCTTCCATGTTCGATTGGCCCGCGAGAATGAAGACCTTGAGTGGTCGTTTCGCGGAGTTGCGAATCGACGTCGTTACTTCTAGCTCGTTGGCTTCTGGCGCCTGTGCGTTGGGTACGCTTGCTTCGGGTAGGTTGTTTAGCCGAATGAGTTCTGGTGTTTCCGTTGATGTTTCGATCGCTTGAATGGTATCGCGGACACACTGGGCCTTCTGCTTCATTAGTACTTCGGGGAAGTCCGGCTCGTCGTTCTCGAAGTAGTCGGCCAGGGCCTGGCATGCACCGTAGCGAGCGTCGAGACTTGTCGCGTCGAGCAGATTGACGATCTCTGAAACCGGCCCGTCTTGCCGGCGGCCAAGCGCCATGGCGTAGGCCAACACGTACGTGCCCGTGGCATCCAAACCATGGAAGCTGTCGCGTTCGTTCTCGGGAGGGCCTTGATGCGGGTAACTGCCATCCCAGTGGCGTGCGTCGGTGGTCACCAGTTTGTCGCAATAAATCCAGCCCCGCAGTCCCGTCGGTCCGAGGTTCCAATCGTGTTTGGCGCCTTGAGGGATTTTCGCGCCCTTGGTGACGTCCGAGACGACGACGGGGTCTTGCGCGGCGGACATGGTCTTATGCATCAAAGCCGCTACTACGAGGAGCGTTACTATTCGCACCAAAGCGTTGATTGTCATCGTATCGTTCTTAGAGTTGGGGAATTGCCAGCGGTTGGAGTAACGACGCGCACACGACCGCCGATGACCGGCAGCAGCGGCGTGGCGCCCATCCAGCATACTCTCCACGACCTATTTCGGGTTTTTATCGCTAGTCTCGACGAAAGGGTCGCTGACCAGCGAATTGATTGTGTACTATCCCGCCGTCTGCTGTTGACCTGCCGCGAAGTGATCCATGCGGTTGCCGACCGTTACGGCCTGCGGTCGGACCTGGCAGCCGTCACTCGGATCCTCAATGTCTGAGAAATGGGTCTGACCCCGGGGTTCCCCAGTTTCAGCGGACAGACGGTTGCTTGGTCACTGGACCGCCGCGTGATACGCTATGGAAGCCTTGGCCCATCCGGCGGTACCCGACTAAAACAACATTGGAGGTTTCCGTGAGCCGTGCATCCGCTGCAACTGCAGGCGTTCCTTCCTTCGATTCGCGAGGTAGTACGCGACATCCGAAAGGATTGGCCGCGTTGTTTTTCACGGAAATGTGGGAGCGGCTGGGCTTCTACATCATCGTCGGAATTCTGGTGCTGTACCTGACCGATACGGAACGCGGCGGATTGGGGATGTCGCTGGGCGTGGCGGCCGAGATCTACGGGACCTACATGGCCTTCGTGTATTTCACTCCGTTTGTCGGTGGATTGATCGCGGACCGCTACTTGGGGTACCGGTGGTCGGTGCTCCTGGGCGGGTTGCTGTTGGCGGCGGGGTATTTTCTGATCGGCGTTCGCAGCGAGTCCGCATTGTACGGCGGCCTGATTCTGGTGTGTCTGGGCAACGGTCTGTTCAAGCCGAACATCACCGCGATGGTGGGGAACTTGTACTCGCCCGGCGATCCAAAACGCGATACCGGCTTCAATATTTTCTACATGGGGATCAATATCGGGGCGTGCCTGTCGGCGCTGCTTTCCGCGCCGCTCCGCAACGAATGGAGTTACAACGCGGCCTTTATCGGCGCGGGCGTGGGGCTGTTGATCGGCGTCGGCAATTTGCTTTTGAACTGGCGGCGATTGGGTCCGGCGGATCGCAAGCCCGAAATTGACCCGCGCGATGTGGGTCTGGGGACGATTTTCACAACGATCCTTTTGCCCGCCGCGGTCGTGGGAATCGCCGGTTACTTCTTGGCGGCTGGCTTCAAGTTGGGCGGGTTCCAATACGGCGGCATCGCCTTCATCCAGCAAACGATCAAGCCGGTCACCTTTGCCTTCCTGGTGGCGATGTTGCCGATCGGATTCTACTTCCTGTCGCTGGTCCTCCGCGCGACTCCGGACGAGAAGCCGGGGCTGACCGCGTTGATGCCGGTGTACTTGGCGGGGGCGGCGTTTTTTATGATCCTGCATTTGAACGGCGGCTTGATCACGTTGTTTGCCGAAGAGCAAACCGATCGGTCCGGGGGATGGGTCCCTCAAGTCCTGCAGAAATACTACTGCCAAAAAGCAATGCCGTCGTACTTCCACAATGCCAACCCCAACCGGCCTCGACCGCTCGAAGAGACTCTGGTCGAAGCCCCGAGCGATGTCGAAGCAATGTTCGGAGCCCGCCGGATCTCGGAAACGGCTTTGCAAAACGTCTTGCAAGCCCACGCCGACTTGAAGGCCACGATCCAAGGCGATTCCTCACAGACTGCGATTCCACCCGAGCAGTTGCGGGAATGGGAGTTCCTTACACTCAGCGTGTACCCCGAGGAGCAGATCAAGATCGAGACCACGCAGGACGCGCACGGCGTGACAACGACCAAAGTCCGCGTTGTGCCGGAATTGGCGCAGCCGCTTCGAAGCGTGTTGTTGCTGCGAGAACAAGCCGGACAACAATGGCCGATCTTGCTGGTCTCCGATACGACCAGGCAGAACGTCTATCAACAGGCGTCCCAAGACCGCTTGCCGCGCGACGGCTTCTTGAGCATTCTCAATGCAGAACTCATCGCCAGTTTTCTCAACCCGTTTTTTGTCGTGATCCTGACCCCCGTGGTGGTGGCGTTTCTGAACTGGCGAGTTCGCCGGGGGAAAGGGATCAGCACCGCCCGCAAGATTCTGTACGGAATGCTGATCACGACCGCGGCGCTGCTGGTGATGGCCGCCGCAGCGTACTCGGGTAGCGACGGAGCTTCGAAAGTCACGGTGTGGTGGATCGTTTTGTTTTACATCGTGATCACGGTCGGGGAATTGCTTCTCTCGCCGATGGGCCTGTCGCTGGTGACCAAGCTTTCCCCCAAGCGGTTCGTGGGGCTGATGCTCGGTGGCTGGTTCGTCTCGACCGCCGTCGGGAACAAGTTGTCCGGGTTTATCAGCGGATTGGAACCGACCTCCAGAATGTTCGTCGTCCTGAGTCTGGCCGTATTGGCGGTGGCCTTGGTGATCCTGGCCCTGCAGCCGATGCTCAATCGGGCTATCAAGAAGTACGGCGCCTAACCTGGAGTTTGCGAAATGATTTTTCGTTGTGGAATACCGTTGTTCCTGTGGCTGGCGGTGGGTGTGGTGGGATTCGCCCAGCAAGCCACCGCCCCGTTTCCCCAAATCGACTCGGAACGCGATTGGCCGTGGTGGCGCGGACCTACGCGGGACGGTCACGCCGCGAGCCAGAACGCACCGACCGAATTGGTCGAGGGTAAGAATCTCGATTGGGCCGCACCGGTTCCCGGACGCGGCCACAGTTCCCCGATCGTGGTGGGCAACCAGGTCTTCCTGTTGACGGCGGACCCAGCCACCGAAGCCCATTTGGCCTTGGCATTTGATCGGGAGACCGGTGTGCCGCGCTGGACGACACAGCTGAATCAGGGGGGCTTTCCCAAAAAGAACCATCCCAAGAACACCGAGGGGACACCCACTTTCGCCTGCGATGGCGAGCGGTTGTTCATCGTGATCTTCCATCATCAGGCGGTTTGGGGAATCGCGCTGAGCTTGGACGGCGAGAAGCTCTGGGAGACCAAGCTGGGAGAATTCAATCCCAAGATGTACCAGTACGGTTACGCTCCCTCGCCCGTCTTGTACGGAGATCTTGTGATTTTTAGTTACGAGTACGACGGACCCTCCGCCATCGTCGCGCTCAAGCGGGACACGGGTGGAGAAGTATGGAGGATAGCCCGCAACAGTTCGATCTCCTTTTCCACCCCGGTGGTCGCCCGCCACAAGGAAGTTGACTACTTGCTGATCAGCGGCGGCAACGCGGTCAGTGCCTACGATCCCGCCAATGGAAAATCTCGCTGGTCAACACCCGGGACCACCATGGCGACTTGCGGCACGATGGTGTTTGAAAACGGAATCGCGTTTGCGAGCGGCGGTTACCCCAAGCAGGAAACGATCGCGGTGGATTTAGCGACAGGCGACGTGCTCTGGCGGAACAACCTGAAGGCCTATGAGCAATCGATGCTCGCCACCGGCGGCTATCTCTACTGTCTGACCGACAACGGAATACTCTTTTGTTGGGAGGGGAAGACCGGGCGCGAGATGTGGAAGCAGCGACTGAAGGGCCCGGTGAGCGCCTCCGGTGTTCTGGTCGGCGACAAGATCTACTGGGCCAACGAAGCGGGCCAACTCTGGGTGTTCCAGGCGTCGCCCGAGCAGTACGTCGAAGTCTCCACCAACCAAATCGGTGACGAGGCATTCGCCAGTCCCGCCATTTGCGGAGGCCAGGTCTTCTGTCGCACGGCCAAGAAACAAGATGGTCATCGACAAGAATACCTTCTGCGATTTAGTGCACGGGATTGATTGCTCGGGTCTGCTCCAAGATCGCCCTCGGCTGACGATTTACGATCACGTCTTGAGGCATTTGGGGTCCGCGGTTCCCCAGCGTGACCGGTTGCTGGTCAGTCCAGCAGATCGTAGTGCACCAGGCAGGCCGTGATCAAGCACGCCAGAGATGCGCTCAGGGCTAAGTATTCGTTCCAGGCGAAGGGGCCCTTGTGGCCTGGCGCCAAGCTGAGGCCGAGATAGAGTAGGTACGCGACCCCGACAATCGCCAGCCCCTTCCATTGCCGCAGATAAGCCAACAGCGTCACCAGTATTCCACCGACCAGCAGCGCGTAGGGGACGCCGAAAATCGGCCGGAGGTTGGCGAACAAACCGCCGCCGCGCCCCGAATTGATCTTCGTGGCCCCGTACACCAATATCCCGACCGTGGCAGCCACGAACGTCAGTGTGTAGACAATCGGCGCTTCCACCTCACGCAGTATTTGCCGCAAGCCCGTTCGTTTGGTTTCGGATGGTCGCATGGTCGCTTAGCACGCTGTCTCTTAGCACGCCGTCTCTTAGCACGCCGTCCGGTACGCTTCCCCGGCGTACGCGTAGACAAACGAGCCTCCCTGGATCAGCTCCACGATTCGCAAATTATCCTTGAAACTGGTGGCAAAACAACCGCGGCTGTTGCCGATCTTGCCTTGCTCCGGTTTTACGTACCAGGCGCCGTGGAACAGGATTCCGATATCGGCGGCCCGCCGGTTGGACTCGTCCAAGCCCTGCAGACGGACGGCCGGGCCACGCCTTCCCAAGGCCTTGTTGGCGTCGGTTTGACCCGCCTTGACCGAGTCCTGCCAGGTCGCGATATAAGCGCCGGGCTTCGACGAATACGGCTCGTGAAAGTTGAACAACGCTTCCTCGCGTTTCGACCCCGAATTCTCGTCCTTCCCACGGCCGTGCGCGACATAGGTGTACATGTGTACATATTGTTCCAGCAGGTCGACGATCCACAACCGAGGGCAGCGGCGCGAGAATCGGAAATCGACCAGCGTCAGCATCGAATACCGCCGCAACCGCGGATGCGACGCATGCTCCGCCAGGCTTTCGAGCGCCGCCAGCCACAGGTCCCCCGGCATTTTGCGATGCGGCGGAGGCTCCCGCAACCACTGCGCCACATACGATCGCACCAACCCCAACGCGCCCACATCCTTGGGTGGAATACACAAGGACAAAAATACATCGTCCGTGCTCCCGCGCACCAGCCCGGTCGGTGGGACTTTCATCACGCGCGTCTGAAATAAACGAATCGCCTTTTCGGTATCCGAGCCGGCCGCCGCGGTCGACTCGTCCAGGATCGAGATGTCCCCCAACCGCCCTTCCAGGATATACTCGTTCAACAAATCCTGGACGGTGGTTACATCCGCCTTCGCGTTCCGCCCGCGATTCCCCACACTACCCGATAACTCGCGTTTCGCCATGTTCGCAACTCCATTGAATGGTATCGTCCGCGCCGTTCGTCTCTCGCCCGCAAGGTAGTCGCCTGACTAGCTGCCTACCGGTTGGCAGAAAGGGCTCCGGCAAGTCAGGGCTTGGGGATCGCGGAAGGCGCGGCGCCTTAAGGAATTGGGCGAGAGAGCGCAGCGAAGTATGCGCAGAAAAATGGAGATTGCACGCCGCGCTCAACGTGGCGGGGCGGATTCGTCATTCTCGGGCGAGCCGACATCGGCCCGCTCGCTCCACAGCAGTTCGAACGAATTCGGGAAGTCCAGTTCCAATTGCGAGGATTGGCGGCGGACATGTTCGCGCCACAATTCGAGCCATTCCTGCAGCAACAACGGGCTCGCCCCGCCGTGTTCGATTCGCGCGCTGGCCGCCAGCTCGCAGGCTGTTTTCATCGCGGCTAGGTCGTCCACCGCCGTGGCCTTGAGTTCACCCACGCCGATCCATTCGATGGCGGGGCGGCGTCCGGCGACCAACATGTTCTGGCCGCTCGACGAAATCAGCAGCTGCGCACCATGTTCGCTCGATTCTTCGGCGCTGGGCGTCGGCGTGATTGGGATCTGATCGACGAAGCCGCCGTCGCGCGTCGACCAGATTCCCATCAGGGCGGTGGGCCCTACCGTCAACAACCATCTGCCATCCGGAGAAAATACGGCGTCGAATACATCGGCCCGGTAGGTGATCGTCTGGCAAGCCAATTGGCCGGTCCGCCAACGGTAGATGCGCGCGAAATTGTCAGCCCCGGCCGTCGAAATCAACTCGCCGTCTGGCGAAAAATGGGCGCGGAACACCTGTTCATTCTGCCCAATTCGCGGACCCGCTTCGCAGGCGTCCGCCAGATCCCAAACGGAAACTTCGGCCGTATCCCACACGGCGACGACTCGCGTCGAATCCGGGGAAAACTCCGCAAAGACGCAGGCGGTATCGGGCCGAGGACTCGCCACGGGCGACCAGTGATCTTGGCGGTGGAACAGCGCCAAGGGGGTTTCGGGACCGAAACACAGCAGCCACTGTCCATCGGGAGAAAAGTGCACTTGGGTATGGCGATCGAGCGCCGTTCCCAACGCGGTTCCCGGAATATCAATTTGTTTCACCGCGGCGCCGGTCTCGCGTTCCACCAACCACAGTTGGTGATTCTCGCACAGCACGGCGACGAGTTTTCCGTGGGCTTGGCAGTTTACAGAAATCGGTCGCGCCGGTAATCGGAGCGGCGGATGCGCCGGTTCTCCCCCGGGCCAACGGAGGAAATGCAATTCGTATCGAGGCGCCTCGCCCGCTGGATCCGTCGGCGACTCGTTCGGCTGCGGATCGGTCGTCGCGTCGGGGCGATCGGGCAGGCCATTCGAGATGATGCGGACGCCGGCCAACAGCAATCCGTCGAGATCGTCGAAATCGGCGTCGCAGAGATGTCCAGGGAGGACCAACTCCTGCGGATCGCTCGTGGGATCGTCGAACGGCGTCAGCGTCAAAACTCGGAGGTTTGAGCCCGCGTCTCCGCCATCTTGAGGTGTGCCCGCCAAAAACCAGGCGGTCCCGGCCGCATTCATCTTGGCCCACGTTTCCGGCGCCGGATTGGGAATGCGTTGCCGAGTCGTGGCGTCGGGTTGCCAGCGCCACAGCCGAATCAGACCATCGTGTTGGGCCGTGCAGACGAACCGTCCGTCGGGAGAAAATTGGACGGCGCAGAGTCGATTCTGGTGTTGCAGGTCGCCGATCGCGCGCCCGTCGCGGAGATCCCCAATCTGGGCGCGTCCGTCCCAGCATCCCGTCAAGACATAGGGCCCGTTGGGATGGAAATCGAGCGCCGCGACCACCTCGCGATGCGTGAATCGGCGAATCTCATTCTTGTCGGGAAGAGAAATCAATCGGGAACTGCGAACGTTGCCGGCCAACAATGCTTTGCCTGAAGGCTCGATCGCCACCGACGTCGAATCGCTCAGCGGTACGTCCAACTGCGCGGCGCCGTCCGCCGTCGAAAATTGGATCCAGCGGTCGCCGACGACCGCTCCCACGGACGCTTCTCCGAGGAACCGCGGCCAAACCGGCAGGAAGTCGGCGCGGCGAACCGACGCGACGTCAGTCGGCGGCTGCAATGTGGTCACTTGGGGCAGGTCCGTCGAGTCCGAAGGAAGCGCGACGAGCCAGGTACCCCCTTCCTCATTCGCGGCCAACAGATAGTTTCCTTCTGGACTGACCGTCACGAGCCGGAGGTTGGCAGCCCCGGGCAGCTGGATCGAACGACCTGCCGGATGCGGCGCCGATTCGTTCACCGGCGAATCGGCAGGTGTGAGTGGGAAACAGATTATCTGTTCGTCCATCGCAGCCGCCAGCCATTGTCCCTGCGGATCGAATCCCAACGCGGTGACTGCTTGAGGCAGTTCGCGGCTCAAGACGGTTTGGCCGGTTTGCATATCTTGAACGCGGAGTTGCCCCGCTTCGTTTCCGGCGGCCAACCACGCACCTTGCCGACTCCATTCCGCGACGACGGCCTTGCGAATCAGCGGGATCGGTTGGGGCGGCGCGTGGGACTGCAAGTCCCAGATCCAGATCTGGTGGTCGCAATCGCGCACCAGCAGGTAGCGGCCGGTCGGGTGAAAGTTGATGGACTCGGGCGCCCCTTCCCCGAACTGTGCCGCGCGGACCGGCTCTCCCACAAAACGCTGGCGGCGCTGGACGCGCACCAGCGCATCGGGCAAGGACGGCGTGCCCGCCGCCAGTTGGGCGGCGGTGGCATACCAGACCATGGCTTCGGCCTGGCGGCTGACAACCTGGGCCTGGCGACCATTGCTGGTGTGCAAGTCGACCAGGCTGGCGAACGCGAGTTGCTTCGATTCTCGCTCGCGAATTCCAGCCTCTTCCGCCAATTTGCGAGCTCGATATTCGCGCCAAGCCAACCCGGAGCCTCCTACGGCGGCGACGATCAGGCTCAGGCCAAGCAGCGCCGCCAGGTTGCCGATCAACCAATTCCGGCGGTACCATCGCCAGCCCCGTTCCAGCGTCGAAATCGGGCGAGCCAGCACCGGCTCGAATCGGAGAAATCGCTGCAGGTCTTGTTGCAGCTCGCGAGCGGACGCGTAGCGATCGGAAGGTCGCTTCTGCAGACACTTGAGACAGATCATCTCGATATCGCGCGGGATCTCCGGCTGCAATTCGCGCGGTGCGAGCGGAGGATCCTGTTCCACCTTGCGGATGACTTGCAGGGAACTGCTTCCCTCGAAGGGCGCACGACCGGTCAACATGGCGTAGAGCACTGCCCCCAGTCCGTACACGTCGATCGCGGTGGTCACCAGCTTCCCATCGCCGCTGGCTTGTTCGGGCGCCATGTAGCTGGGGGTTCCCAACACGGCGCCGGTCCGCGTCTGCTGCGAGTCGTCGTGCAGCGACTTGGCCAGGCCGAAGTCCGTGATGATCGGTTCATCGTGCAGATCGAACATCACGTTGCCGGGCTTCAGGTCGCGGTGCAAAACCCCGCGCTGGTGGGCGAACTCCACCGCGCCCGCCAGTTTGCGACAGATCTCGGCAGCGGTCCGCGGCGGCATCGGCCCCTCGCGTAGACGCTGTCGCAAATCGGAACCCTCGATCAACGGCATGCTGTAATACATCAGGCCGTTCAACGATCCGATGTCGTAGATCGCCACGATATGGGGATGATCGAGTGCCGCGGCGGCCTCCGCCTCGTCGCGAAATCGTTGCGCGTCCTGGACATCGCTGGCGATCATCTTCAGCGCGACCCAGCGATCGAGCGACAATTGGCGGGCCTTGTAGACCACGCCCATCCCCCCCCGCGCGATGAATTCCTCCAGTTCGTAATCGCCCAGGCGCGACCCCCGGGGCAACTCTTGGATCAGCGGCATCCCGCCGTTCGACAGCGAGGCGTGCAGTGACACGGCGAACTGCTGGGCTCGGTCGTGGTTGGCGATGAACTCTGCGAGCTCCTGACGATGCGTCGCATGGGCCGCCAGAAACTGCTCGCGGTCCACCCGCTGACCAGCCTCGACCGCCCGCAAGTATTCGGCCAACGCTACTTCCAGCGAATCCGCTGCATCGGTCGTGCGATCGGCATTCCTCATTCGATAGCGCCTCGAGCCAACACGGCTCGCAACTGCTTCAATCCACGGTGCAACAAGCCGGCGACTGCCGTCTCGCTGCGGGAAAAATACGTAGCCAACTCCTTCAGAGTCATCCCTCGCAAATGGTATTGCACGATCGCTTCCCCCTGGTCCGAAGGTAAACGTGCAATGGCATCCGCCAAGGCCAGATGCTGCTCGCTCCGCATCAACTGCTGGCTAGGGGAAGATTGGTCCGCCGCCAGCCAGGCGTCGGCTCGCGCGAACGAGTCCTCGATGTTGGCCTCCAAGGAACGCTCGCGGCGGATGTCTCGCTTGTCGCGGACCTGCGCCCGAATCGCATCCGCCACGTTGTTCACCAGGATTTTTCGCAACCATCCAGCCATTTCCGCGTTCGCCGATCCGCGAAACTCGCTGCGCTTCTCATGCGCCTCCAGCAAGGTGGTCTGCACGATATCCGACGCATCCACGCGGCGTTCAAACCGGTTCCCCAAGTGCGTCCGCGCCAGGATCGTCAGATATCCTCGGAAGCGGTCCAATTCCGCATCGTCCTGCATCGCTGCTACTCGATTTCGCGTGTTGGAATTACGTCATTGTACTAGGAGTCGATCCCAAGGCTCGTCGCCCCCCTCACCCTGACCTCTCCCCCGCAGCGGGGTGGCCCGCAGCGGGGTGGAGGGTAACGAGATCGACTCGAAGACCCGGGACGAGTCTATCGGCGATTTTGTCTGGCAAATTGTGCGCGCTTCTCCGAGAAAAGGGGATTCTGCCCCACCTTGGACTTTCGCAAACCGTGTGCGCCGGGCACAATGGCGACTTTGTGATTTTTTTCCCAAAGGTCCGGACGAGTCATGATTTGGTTGATTGTTGCCGTTTTCGTCGTGGGCTACCTCGCGATCGCATTTGAACACCCGCTGCATGTCAATAAGACGGCAAGCGCTTTGATGACGGGGTCGCTCTGTTGGGCACTCTACGCACTGAATTCGGGCGCGTTGATGCCGGAAAATCAAATACCTGGTTGGTTTGTCGAAGAGGCCACGGCCAAGCAGGGGCACGAATTGGTCACCGAGTACCTGGTGGACGGACAGTTGCTGCACCTGACCGGGGAAATCGCAGGGATTTTGTTTTTCTTGATGGGGGCGATGACGATCGTGGAGTTGGTCGACGCGAACGAAGGGTTCACGATCATCACTCAGCGGATTCGCGCGAGCAGTAGGGTCCAGCTGTTATGGATCGTCGGATTTATTTCGTTCTTTTTTTCCGCGGTGTTGGACAACTTAACCACCACGATCGTGATGGTGACCCTCCTCAAGAAATTGATCGCGGACAAGAAAGAACGGATGTTGTTCGCGGGGCTGGTGGTGATTGCCGCCAATGCCGGGGGGGCCTGGACGGTCATTGGGGACGTGACTACGACGATGCTCTGGATCAAAGGGAAGATCACCACGGTTCCGGTCATGAAGGAGCTGTTTGTGGCCTCGTTGAGCTGCTTGATCGTACCGCTGGTCTGTATGTCGTTTGTGATGCGCGGTCCGGCAGCGGGGCAGATGTGTGCGATCGAACCCAAGGCGACGGCGTATGAGCATACGAACCGCACGCTGTTTTTCGTGGCCGGCTTAGGAGGATTGCTGTTCGTCCCGGTCTTCAAGATGGTGACCCACCTCCCTCCGTTTGTGGGAATGATGTTCTCATTGTCGTTTCTCTGGGTGTTATCCGAGATTGTGCACAAACACAGTGACGATCAGATACGCTCGTCGACCGGCGTGGTGACATTGTTGAAGAAGATCGACATGTCGAGCGTATTGTTTTTCTTGGGAATTTTGCTGGCCGTGGGATCGTTGGCCTCGACGGGGACCCTCAAGCAGCTGGCGCAGACCTTGGATCAGAACCTGGGGCATATCGATTGGGGGGGCTGGGTTTACGGTCACGACATCGTGGCGATTCTGATCGGTTTGATTTCCGCGGTAGTCGACAACGTCCCGTTGGTAGCCGCCGGGATTGAAATGTACAACGACCCGGTCGATTCGCGGTTTTGGATGTTGTTGGCGTATTGTGCTGGGACCGGGGGGAGCTGTTTGATCATTGGCTCAGCGGCCGGCGTGGCGGCGATGGGCCTCGAGCAAATCAGCTTTTTCGGCTACTTGAAGCAGATTTCTGGATGGGCGCTGCTGGGTTATCTTTCGGGAGTGGTTGTCTTCCTGATCCAGGTCCGGCTGTTCGCGGCCCTATGAAAATTGCGGCTTTCCCCAAATGTTTCTTGGAGGATATCACCGAGGGTCGGTTGAGTCTGTTCGCCTGGATCGAAATGGCGAGCGAACTCGGGGCGGAAGGGCTGGAACTGTATTCCGGCTTCCTGCAGTCGACCGACCGAGCCTACTTGGGTGAGGTGCGCGACGCGATCCGCAGGGCGGGTTGCGCGATGCCGATGTTTTGCTGCAGCCCGAATTTTACAAACCCGGATTCGAGCGCTCGTGCCGCGGAGCTTCGCACCGCCCAACAGCGAATCGAAATCTGTCGAGAGTTGGGTGGGCCCGGCGCCGTTTGCCGAGTTCTCTCGGGGCAACGGTATCCGCACGTCTCGGAGGAAATTGGATTGGCTTGGGTCGTGGATGCTCTGCGGCAACTGATCCCGGTCGCCCGGGACCACCAGATCGTGCTGGGACTGGAGAATCACTACAAAGATGGTTATTGGGAATACCCGGAATTCGCGCAGAAACAAGCGCTGTTCTTGCAGCTGGTCGATGCGATCGACGAGCGCGAGTATTTTGGGGTACAGTATGATCCGTCCAACGCGTTGGTCGCCGGGGACGATCCCTTGGAGCTGCTCCGCGCGGTGGCATCCCGTGTGGTGAGCATGCACGCCAGCGATCGCTACTTGGAACAGGGGGTGACGCTCGAGCAGTTGCGTCAGGCCGATGGAACGCTCGGATATTCTCCTTACTTGCGGCACGGGGTGACCGGAGAAGGACTCAACGACTACGATGCCATTTTCTCGATGTTGGCTGCGGCGGGTTATCGCGGCTGGGTCAGCATCGAGGACGGGATGAACGGAATGGACGAAATGAAGGCGTCGATCGATTTTCTCAAGACGATGCGGGCTCGCTACTTTCCGGAATCGACATGAAACCGACTCGGCGCGGCGATCGGAAGCCGATCGTGCAAATCTCTTTGGACTTGACATCGATCGACGAGGCGTTGGCGACCGCCGAAATCGCGTTGAACGCGGGGGTCGATTGGCTGGAGGCGGGGACTCCCTTGATTCTGGCGACCGGGCAGGCCGGGGTGCGGGCCCTGCGGGAAGCTTTTCCCGGGACGCCGATCGTGGCAGACCTCAAGATCATGGACGGAGGCTATTTGGAAGCCGAACTAATGGCCCAAGCGGGGGCCACGCATGTGGTGGTGATGGGTCAGGCCGAACCCGAAACGGTGGAGTTGGTGGTCCGAGCCGGACGCGATTTCGGCCTGCACGTCATGGGTGATAATTTGGGAATGTCGTCGCATGTCGGCGGCGCGCAGCGTCTGGCGGAACTCGGTTGCGACAGTGTGATTCATCATATTGCGTACGATGTCCGGACCCTCCGCCGCGAACGAGGGTTGCCGATCCCGAGTCCGCTGGAGGAATTGCGGGATGTCGTCGCGGCGGTGGACGTGCCGGTCCAGGCGGTGGGAGGGCTGTCGCTGGAGGACGCGGTTTCTACTCCGAAATACGGGGCGGCGATGGTGGTGATCGGTGCGCCGCTGGCCATCGATGCGCATGCGTTTCGGACCAATGCAGAGAATCTCCGGGGAGTATTGCAGGAGATTTGCCGACGCGTGCATGCGCAGGAAGTGGTCCGATAGAATTACTGCGCAGAAGATTCAAGATTCAAGATTCAAGATTGGATTCCTAGCTTCTGTCCCCCACCTCCTCCCCGCCACACATGCAAAACACGATGCCGGCCGTCGTCAATTTCGCTCGCGATCCTCACTCCGTGGAATTGCGTGAAGTCCCCCTCCCCACCCTGGGCGAAGACGATGTCCTGTTGCAAGTCCGCGCCGCCAGCGTTTGCGGCAGCGATTTGCATCAGTGGCTGGGGGGTGCGAGTTGGCACGTCAATTACCCCTGCATTTTGGGTCACGAATTCGGCGGCGAGATCGCCGAGGTCGGTTCCCGAGTCGCGGGGTTTCGGGTGGGCGACCGCGTCGTCAGCGAAACCGCGGCGGTGATCGATCCGTCGTCGCCGCTTTCTCGTCAAGGCCTCTACAATCTCGACCCCAATCGACTCGGGTTTGGCTATGGCGTCAACGGCGCGATGACTCAGTATGTCCGCGTTCCGGCCCGCTGCCTGCACCGCATTCCCGACGGACTCAGTTTTGAGCGGGCGGCGCTGACCGAACCGTGCGCTGTGGCCTACAACGCCGTTTGCGTGAATTCAGTTGTGCGGCCGGGGGACCGCGTCTTGGTGCTGGGGCCGGGTCCCATCGGCCTGCTCTGCGCCCTGATGGCAAAGCTTCACGGGGCCGGCGAACTGATCGTCGCCG